>JABMQQ010000136.1 GCA_013202495.1 Fidelibacterota bacterium
CACATACACAGTTAAGAGGCTATGCCATAGGACTTAAAATCCCTCGGCTTCAGCAGGCTGGAATAGACAATAATATTCGATCTTGATTCCAGCTTGCACACCTAGTACACACACTGAAATCACCACCCCTAATGTGTCGACCGCGTGCCACATTCGTGCCATGTACTGCATGATATTCAGTGATCTGGAGTGAAATATCGGGCTTTAGAAGTCGTTCGAGTGTTTCCCTAAGTCGCTGATACACAGTGCGATACGCTGACCAGTCTGAAATTCTGGAAAACCGGTTCATAGAATCTCCCCGCCTCCACAGCTTAGACTTCTTAGAGGTCACCACAGTTTTGGTGACCTTTTTTATTTTCTTAAAATTTTTTTTCGATCCAGTTCCATCAACACCAATTCGTAATAATCCTTGGGATGCATGCCGCCCGGTTTTGTTATATTTTGTTAACTGATATTCCCCAAGGGTTGGGGACGTGACAAGCCGCCTGTCATGATCATTTCAACTATTGTTCTATAAATGGAGTATACCATGCAAACGTTTAACCGAATCGGCAGCCTATTTCTATTGCTACTTCTCTCAACTCAGGTTCTTCTCGCAGCACCCAAAGATCGATCAACAATTGATGCCAAACACCAATGGGCTCTCACAGATATCTATGCCGATTGGGAGGCCTGGGAAATGGATCTTAATAAGTTGGAATCGCTCATGGATGGATATGCTGAGCTGCAAGGCACCCTGGGAGGCGGATCCCATAATTTGCTCATAGCATATACCATGAGGGAAGAACTCGGACTGGTCTCGGATCGCGTCCAAACCTATGCAGGATTGGTTCGTGCTTTGGATAATCGCGACAATGAGGTCTACGCCAAACTCCAACAGGTTGGCATTTTATTTTCACGATTTGGTACAGCTACTTCCTGGTTTGCTCCAGAAATGGTCAGTATCGATTGGTCAACCATGGAGACCTGGTTGGATGAAACACCGGGCTTAGCCAACTATCGCTTTGCAATAGAAGATCTCTACCGCCAACAGGAACATGTCCTGGATGAAAAAAGTGAGCGATTACTTTCCTACTTTAGTCGTCTAAGCGGTACACCTGGCAGTGTATATAACCAGCTCTCAACTGCCGATATAAAATTTGGCAGTATTACGCTCTCCACCGGAGAAGAGGTGCAAATCTCTGAAGGGGAAGCGGGTCGCATTTTTTCGACATCCAGAAATCATGAAGACCGCAAAGCAGCCTTCATGGAGCGCAATAGCACTTACAATGATAACCTCAACACCTATGCCGCTTCTTATGATGGAATATGTCAACGGGACTGGGCCTATGCACAAGCCCGCAATTATGGTTCAACCCTGGAACGAACTTTGGGAAATGACAATATTCCCATCGAGGTTTATTTAAATCTTTTAGAGCAGGGACGAGCCGGTGTGGAACCACTCCAACGCTATCACAAATTACGTAAGGCAGCCCTCAAACTAGATGAATATGATGGTTATGACTCTGCCGTTCCTGTCATCGATTTTGATAAAGATTATGATTATGACGGTGTGGCTGCAATGGTTCAGAAATCTGTTAAACCACTGGGTAAGAGTTATAGTCAAAAACAGGTCGAGGCATTTTCGCCAGGTTGGGTTGATGTATACGAAACACCAGGCAAAACAACAGGTGCCTTCTCAGCCGGATTGTATGGTGTGCATCCCTTTATGCTCTTGAATTACACCAATACCCTCAATGACGTTTTCACGGTGGCTCATGAAATGGGACATACCGTGCATACCATGTTCGCCAACGAGTCACAGACCTTTTCTAATTCAGGATATACGCTCTTTGTGGCTGAAGTAGCCTCTACCATGGCGGAGGCACATTTACTGGAATATATGCTAGACAATAGTAAGGATCCCCAGGAGCGACTTGTGCTTCTCAGTCACGCCATCGACAATATTGCAGGCACTTTCTACACTCAGGTCATGTTTGCTGATTATGAATATCAGGTTCACAAGCTTGTTGAAGAAGGACAACCCATCACAGCTGATGTCCTCAACGGTGTTTATCACGAAGTACTGGTAGCATATTATGGAGACTCCATGGAGAATCATGAGCTTTATGATGTTACCTGGGCCCGAATTCCCCATTTTTCATCTGTACCCTACTATGTATATCAGTATGCTACCAGTTATGCTGCGTCAGCATCTCTGTTTAAACAAATGAATGAGGGATCCCGGAAATCGAAGAAACAGGCGAGAGCTAATTATATCAATTTACTCAAATCAGGTGGAAGTGATTACCCCGTTGAACAGTTGAAAAAAGCTGGTGTTGATATGACCAAACCTGAAGCGGTTCAAGCAGTCATTGCCAGTATGGATGATCTGGTGAATCGCTACGAGAAAGAACTTAAAAAAATGGACCTAGTTGACTGAGTCACCCACCCCATTCAAATCGGTGTGATAATATCCCACCGATTTCTAAAGGTTTAGAAGACTATTTGGTTATACTACTGAATAGTCTTCTAAATTGTTTATCATCCGCCATTGCAGATTTCCACCTGGTTTAAGTATGGAACACCGGAAATTGCTATTAAACGATTATTGTTGACAATCGCAATGAATATGTCGTATATATATGACATTCTCATAAGATACCTGTGCAAGTGAAGTATTGTAAATGGTTAAATATAAGGTGGATAGCACTATCAAAGCAGTTAGGCGTGTTTTTTGCGACTAGGGAAGCCGGATAGTGTTTTTTTGAGGAGGATAGGATTGGTATTTAGTCACAATAGAGGGGGGAACGGTTTCTCACTGGTTGAGCTCATGATTGTCATTGTGATAATTGGGGTGTTGGTTGGGGCTGCCGTACCAATTTATCAGCATAACCTTGAAGTCGCCAAGCGCGCAGAAGCTGTTGCAGGGATTGGCACTGTTCGAACTCAGCTACGCATGTATTATGGCATTACTGGTAGCTACCCAATCAGGGACAGTTTTACTAAGGTGGTAGGTGATGATTGGAATGATATCAATAAAGGTGAACTCACAATAAAATATTTTAAGGATAAAAACTTCAAATACAGAAGTTATGATGGCATTGCGTATCGTATTAAATGTCAGAAGAATCGAGTCTTATCCCATCAAATCTGGATAGACCAGACCGGACGGTGGTGGTTTGATATAGATATAATGGATGACGATTAAGTAAAACAGTTAATAATAGGCTGACAAAGAAATTTCAAGATCCCCTCCTGATTCACCATAGTTGTACTTATATCCGAGCACCGAATCATAACCATCATCATATTTTCCATTACCGTTACTATCAAAAAAAATGAAAGCCGTATAGTTATCTGAGTCGTCGGTGTTGATTGAGAAAGAGTAGCATCGATTGACACCAACCAGCACTTCTGTAGTATCCAACAGTACACAATCAAATCCCGATTCAGAGTCCCACTTCCCCTGCAATATACCCAGATAAACTGAATCAGATTGGCTCACATGAGGATCATCATTCCAGAGGATGCCAACTTTTATATCGAGAAAAGATTCACATGAACATAAAATCAGCAGAGTGATGAGAATGGGGATAGGGAACCAATTGTAAAAATAGAATTTCACAATATTTCCGGCCTAACTATTGGAATATCCCCCAGAAGCCAGACTTGCATATGGGCTTCAATCATTATCTTAAAATATAAAAACCCTACCAAAAATGGCAGGGTTTTATTTAAATACTTGTGTTTATTTATTTAACGAAGAACTGGACTGCGTTCTGGGCATAGATCGAGAGGGGATCACCCAACATCCAGGCAAATAACAGTGGCACAGCCAGGACGCATAATAGAACGGTGATATTGATGGGAGCATGGTGAACTGTTTCAGGTAATTCAATCTTCCCAAAATACATGGCTTTCACAACTCGCATATAGTAGTAAAGCGAAATGACCCCATTGATAAGACCAATTATGGCCAGCCAGAAATACATATCTCCGTATTCAATCAAAGCTCGGAAAATATAAAATTTGGCCACGAAACCACCTGTAGGTGGCAGACCAGTCAGGGAGAACATAAAGATGGCCATAATCACACCCAGAACTGGCGCTTTGTAACCGAGAGCCTTGTAGTCTTCGATCTCTTCTGTATCGTATTCATTCTTGATATGGATAGCCACAAAGAAAGCACCCAGATTCATTAGCATATAGACCGCCGCATAATACAAAACGGCAGCAATCCCTGTTTGATCAGCAACCACTACACCCAGCAACATATAGCCAGCATGGGCAATGCTTGAATAGGCCAGCATGCGCTTGATATTGGATTGTTGCAGGGCAATGACATTTCCCACTGTCATGGAGAGAATCGCCAGGATACCCATGACAGACTGCCAATCCATGTTACTCAATGCAGTCCAGGCTTCCATGTTGGGATTACCAGCACTTGAGAGCGCTACGTTAAAGAAGCGGATGATAATGGCAAAACCAGCAGCTTTGGGAGCAACTGAAAGAAAGGCAGTAATGGGAGCAGGTGCTCCTTCATACACATCTGGAGTCCAGAAATGAAAGGGTACGGCAGCAATCTTATAGCCAAATCCAACCAGGATCATGACCAGGATGATCATCATGAGAGCAGGCGAAACCGTTCCAGCAGAAAGTGCTGCTTGAATTTCGAATATATCGGCACTGCCTGTGAGACCGTACAGCAATGAGAAACCATAGAGCAGGATTCCAGAGCTAAAAGCACCAAACACAACGTACTTGATAGAGGCTTCATTAGAGCGCATCTGTTCTTTCAGATATCCTGAGAGGAGATAGCTCATAATACTGACCATCTCTAGTGAGATGTATATGCTGAGCAAATGGGTTGCCGAGACCAGAAAGTACATGCCCAGAACCAGAGTCAGTAAAAGGGTGTAGTATTCCCCTACCCTCCGATTCTTCAACTCATTGGAGTTAAATGACATCCACATCACCAGAATAGTACCCACAGTTACCAATATCTTTAGAAAGTTTCCGAAGGGATCAACGGCCAGCATGTTCGAGAATATTCCCACAGATGTAGAAACGTCCTGACCGAGGAGGGCTATGGTAACAAGTATCAATCCCCCCAACGCAACATATCCAGATCGGATAGAAGTATCGGGCTTCTGAAAAAGGTCGAACAATATGACGAGGAGCAATATCCCGGTGAGCATCATCTCAGGTATGAAATAGGAGAGATCCGTCATGATTTGATTAAGATTCATAAGAATATCCTATTTGATTACAGACCAGCTACCATTCCGGCGGTTTTGACAGCTTCCACCAAATGATTCAAGGTGCTGCTCATCAAATTCAGCATAGGTGTGGGATATACACCAAGGAAGAAAGTGATTAATGCCAGAGGGATCAGAGCAAACAATTCGCGATTATTGATCTCTTCTAAATTCTCGTATTTGCTATTGAGTTCACCCATAAATATTCTCTGATAGGCCCAGAGGAAATATCCTGCATTCAACACAATGCCAATGGTGGCAAAAATGGTGATCCAGGTAAAGACCGGGAAGGCACCAATCATACAGAGTGCCTCTGAAATAAAACCTGAGAAACCAGGTAATCCGAGACCGGCAAAAAATGCCAGGGCCGTGACACCGGCATAAATTGGAACCACCTTGGCAATTCCACCAAAACCTTCTATGTCACGATGGTGTGCTCGGTCATAGAGGACACCGACCAACATAAAGAGCATGGCTGAGATCGTACCATGGTTGAACATCTGGAAAACAGCGCCATTCATACCAGCTGGTGTGAGGGCTGCCATGCCTAGAAGTACAAAACCCATATGAGAGACTGAGGAGTAGGCGACCATCTTCTTTAGATCCCTTTGAGCCAATGCCGCCATAGCGCCGTAAATGATGTTTATAAGGCCGAGTATAGCCAGCGGCAGGGCAAACCATAGGGTCGCATCTTTAAGGACGGGAAAGCTGATTCTCAGAAATCCATAGGTTCCCATTTTCAGCAAGACACCTGCAAGAATAACCGATATAGCAGTCGGTGCTTCCACGTGTGCCAGAGGTAACCAGGTATGGAAGGGGAAAATAGGCACTTTGATTGCAAAACCGATAAAGAGCAGTATAAATATCACCTTCCCGGCATTCATCCCCAACAGCAACGCATTGCCAAATTGTGATGAGTGTTCAGCCAAAATCAGCATGTTAAAGGTATGGGGCTCAGAAATGAAGTAGAGAGCCAGCATTCCCAATAACAGAAGAACTGATCCGAAAAGTGTGTATAAGAAAAATTTGATGGCGGCGTATTCACGTTGCGGTCCACCCCAAATACCAATGAGGAAGTACATTGGCAGGAGCATGACTTCCCAGAAAATATAGAATAAGAAGAAGTCCAGGGATGCAAAGACACCCATCATACCCGCATCAAGCAGTAGGAAGAGTGCGAAATAACCCTTCTGGGCTTTCTCGATATTCCATGATGAGAATACGGCAAGGAAACTGAGGAGTGAGGTCAGTAAAATCATGGGGGCACTCAAACCGTCGATTCCCATAAAATATTCAATGTTAAAGGCCGGGATCCAGGCAAAATGCTCCTGGAGTTGAACCTCTGGACTTGAGAAATCGAAGATGTATAATATCCAAATGGCCAAAATGAGTTGGAGGCCTGTAATTGCTGCAGCACCCCAGCGGATAATATCCAGCTTTTCCTTGGGGATCAGGGCAATAATCACCGCTCCAAATACTGGCAGGAAGGTTACAATGCTTAGTAAATGATTTTCCATGGCGTTAATCGACTCCTTCGGTCCTAGAATACATTGACGACATACAGCAGCGCTGCGCCGATCAATACAAAAATGAGATAATTTTGAATTTTACCGGTTTGAATGAACTTTAAAGTCCAACCCAACCATTGAAAGATGATACCAGTGAAATTAACGGCACCATCCACGATGAGATCATCGGCCAAGCCCACTCCCTTGGAAGTACGTTTGGTATTGCGACCCCACCCATTGATGAGGTAGTGATCATAAAAGTCCAGATCAAAACGACCAAGGGCATTGCAGCCCTTGAGAAAGGGTCGTATGATGCCGTTGATATAGAATTCATCCATATACCACTTATTATATGATCCCCGATAGAGTGCTCCCAGTTTGGCAGCAAGCTTCTCAGCAGAAATTTTATTTAATAGGTAAACCAGCACAGAGAGCAGAATACCCAGACCAGCTACCAATAGTGAGGTAACCATGGCTGGGACATGAGCTTCGTGCATACCATGTTCAAAATGCTCCAGATCGAAAGCGGGTCCAGTAGTTACTGCACTCTCTGGAGACTGAACTACAGTTGTAAACCAGCCATGATCAGAGATTGGATTCACAGAGGGTAGTGTAAACACAAAAAATAATGACAGGATTGCCAGAACAATCAGCGGAATCGTCATGACTTTGGGAGATTCCTTGATATGTTTAAAAATCTGGGGCTGTTTAGCTTCCCCATAAAAGGTCATAAAGATCAATCTGAACATATAAAAAGCCGTTATAGCTGCAGCTCCAAATCCAAATACAGGAAGGATCCAGGCAAGATGAAAATGGGCCAGCCAGCCATCATGAACATTGGCAGCATAAGCCCAGGTTCCCGCTAGAATGGCATCCTTACTCAGAAAACCTGAAAACAGAGGTATTCCAGAAATAGCGGCTGTGGTCACCATGAAGACACCAAAGGTGATAGGCATTTTGGTTCTTAAACCACCCATGTTGCGCATATCCTGAGGATCCGTTTCGTGATCGTTGAGATGATGCAAACTATGATGCATGGCATGGATCACAGAACCTGAAGCCAGGAAGAGAGCTCCCTTGAACATGGCATGTGTGACAAGGTGGAAAAAACCAGCGACATATGCGCCTGTACCAAGTGCCATAATCATATAACCCAACTGACTCACCGTAGAATAGGCTAAAACTTTTTTTATATCGTTTTGCGTAATGGCAATGGTGGCCGCATAGATGGCAGTAAGACCACCAATGAAAGCAATGGTTGCCATGGCATCAGCAGTGAGAAATGGAAAGATGCGTACCACAAGATAGACACCAGCAGCGACCATGGTAGCGGCATGAATCAATGCTGAAACCGGTGTGGGACCTTCCATGGCATCCGGTAGCCAAACATGGAGAGGAAATTGAGCAGATTTTCCAACGGCACCCATAAAAACCAGGACACCTGCAACGGTGAGAAGTTTATGCGGATCTATACCCCCGAATAACATCCCAGCATTGGCAGCCCACATACCGTCGTGAATTCTCTCCCCAATCAGCTGGAAATTGAATGTCCCTAGGACTGTGGCGATAATAAGCATGCCCGTAAACATTCCGATGTCACCGATACGATTGGTGATAAAGGCTTTTTTGCCTGCATCGGCGGCGGAATCTTTCTCCCACCAGTGTCCAATGAGCAGATAAGAAGAGAGTCCTACCAGTTCCCAGAAGATATAGATCATGAAAAGACTGTTGGCGAGGACAATACCATTCATGGAGAAGGTAAAGAGTCCCAGAAAACCAAAATATCTGGAATAGCGTGCATCTCCCGCCATATATGCTGTGGAGTAGAGATGAACCAAAGATGAGATAAGGGCCACCACCACCAGCATAATTACGGTGACATTATCAATGTAGACACCGAGATCGATTTTGAATAATCCCAGATCGAGCCAGCTCTGGTGTAGTTCCAGACTGAAATTGGGATCACTCTTGGAGAGCATCATACCCAGCATGACCAGAGACAGTATCAGGGTTACAAATTGAATACCTACTGAGACCCACTCCCCTTTCTTCTCTTCAAAACCTCAGAAAGATAAATTCTGAAAGACAAATGAGAATAGCGGGAGGTCCAGGATGAAGAGTGCTA
>JABMQQ010000137.1 GCA_013202495.1 Fidelibacterota bacterium
CCGTATCCACTTCAAAAACAAATTCACGCCCTTCTTTTGGCAGAAATTTAAGGATAAAGGAGCGTTTGCGTGAGATTGTTTTGACGCGAGCGAGCGTAATATGAGGTTGAAATTGACGATTATCAAGTCTATATCCTAAATGTGTTAATTCTCTGTCCAGTTTTTGCTTAAACTTGCTCAGAGTAAGGTCGAATGGTGCAGATCCAACCCATAGAACCCTTGGCTCATTAGCGTGTGGATAAATCCCGGTATCAGTGGTTCCCAGTTTAAATGGTGGGAACTCATTAACTACTGACTCAATCTGTCTGGCATGATCTTCAATCTTTTCTGAATCAGTTTCACCCAAATAATTCAGCGTGATATGAATATTCTCACGTTTGACCCAATTGATTTTGTCCTGCCTATCTATGATAGGCTCAAGCATATTTATAAAGTAACCTTTAATTTCTTTAGGAATTGGGAATGCTAGGAAGGTTCTTATTTCGCTCATTGATTGGTATCCTCAATCAGAAGCCTTAATAAATTGAGAGATGAATAAGCGCTCATTTCCTTATTTAATATCCTATTCTTCCCAAACTGGAATCGTTTAATATTTTGGTGTCCCATATCAGCAACGCCAATATATACGGTTCCAACTGGTTTTTCTTCGGTCCCACCCGTGGGTCCAGCCACGCCTGAGATGGCAACTGCATAATCAGCGCCACTTTTTCTCAAGGTTCCGGAAAGCATTTCAGAGACGGTTTCTTCACTTACCGCCCCGTGTTCAATCAGAGTCCGCTTCTGAACTCCCAGCATAGACATTTTTGTCTCGTTGGCGTAGGTCACAAAACCAGTTTGAAAATAATCACTGCTGCCACTGATATCGGTAATGAGGCTGGCAACCAGTCCCCCAGTACATGATTCTGCTGTGGCTACAGTAGCGTGTTTCTCCTTGAGGAGCTTACCGATGAGAACAGGAAGGACTTCTTCATTTCGACCATAAATATTTTTGGGTTTCAGATCTCGAATTCTACCATAAATCTCATCTTTAAGCTTCTGATCTTCATCAGGAGATTTTGATTGGAATGATACTCGTATAGTGACCATGCCCTGTTTTGGCAAATATGCGATCTTAAGATCTGGATATTCATCCAGGACAGGTTTGCTTAGTTCATAAAGCGTAGATTCGGGTACACCAATCGAGTGTATATCAACCTTGGAAATGGACGCCTGTGTTAATTGCGATAGAATGGGGATAATTTGTCCTGTGGTAACAACTTCCATTTCTCGGGGCACACCAGCCATGACAAACAAGTGTTTTCCATCATGCTCGATATACATACCCTGGGCAGTCCCAAAAGGATTCTCCAGGAGCGCTGCATTGTCAGGATATTCAGCCTGGGAGGCATTTGATTCTGAGAATTTGAATCCTCTC
Organism: Fidelibacterota bacterium; assembly: GCA_013202495.1. Classification (GTDB taxonomy): domain Bacteria; phylum Fidelibacterota; class UBA8477; order UBA8477; family JABMPR01; genus JABMPR01. The sequence continues at coordinate 1,415 of JABMQQ010000137.1, forward strand.
CGTGCAAAGCGGTCTTTTAGATTCTCTAGTAAATCCGGATATAGCTTCAATCCCACATCGAAGTAGTCACATAGAACCGATTTGGTTATATCATCATGAGTTGGTCCCAGACCACCAGTCAGAGTTATCACATCCGCTTGAGCAAATGCCCAGTCTAGCGAATCCTTTATATCCTGAGCAATATCACCTATAATTATTTTCTTGATAACGGAAACACCAATTACATCCAATTGCTTCGATATAAAGGCATTATTGGAATCCAGAGTCTTGCCAGACAATAATTCATCACCAATTGATATTGTGATGGCATTCAAATGCTTCATATAAGTGCTGCTGCCCCTTGAATAATAGCCAGTGCCAACAAACCGGCCAACACATCATCCATCATGACGCCAATTCCACCAGGTAAATGCTGGGATTTATCAATTAGCCAGGGTTTCCAGATATCAAAAATTCTGAAAAGGATGAATGCGGCCAGCCAGAAACCCCAATGTGCAGGAATGGCAAGCACAGCTATCCACTGTCCGACTAATTCATCGATAACAATTTCGCTTGGATCTTCAACACCCAGAGACTCTCCGACCTTATTTGAGGCAAATACACCCATCAAGGTGATTACGGCAATGAGCCCAAATGTAATAAACGGATTATCTGTAACCAGTGTACTCCAAAAATAGGCTATGGGAAGGGTTACCAATGATCCATACGTCCCTGGAGCACCGGGTATAAGACCTACATATCCAACTGAGGTAAAGCCGCGTAAAACTTGAATCATTCGCTTTCCGAAAAGAGGGATTTCAGGAAAGCGCGATTTATCCATAAATAATTGAAACCTGTATAGGCCGTAACCAGACCAGTGAGGGTAAAGATCGTTTCAGTGACGAACCACTCTTCCATTACGGCCACGATCGTATCCAAAGATTCAAAGTGCCCGAGAAGAATAAAGATCAATCCCACATACATTGAAATGTATTGAAAGACTGTTTTCAATTTGGCCAGACGGCTGGTATTCATTGAAGCACCATTGGCCAACATCCCCCAGCGTAATAGCGTAACCAGACCATCTCTGAGGATAATCACAGCTGTAATCCAGATTGGCATGACATCTAAAATATTGAGAGTAATGAAGGTACTATTTACCAAAATCTTGTCTGCGAGAGGATCCATAAATTTGCCAAACTCGCTGACCACCTGGAGTTTACGTGCGATTATCCCATCAAATAGGTCGGTGAGTGAGGCAATGAGAAACAATACCAGAGCCAGAGCATGGAGAGCTAAACCATCAAACCCTATGAGCAACCATACAATCATGGGTGTAATTACAATTCGAAAAATAGTCAGAATATTTGGTAAATTATGTATCATTTTAATTCA
>JABMQQ010000138.1 GCA_013202495.1 Fidelibacterota bacterium
TAAATAAGAGTGGATTTAAGTTGATTACAGCGGCCAGAAATTGGAGTCTGTCCAGACTTCCTGTATGAAATCTTCCTCAAGAGCCATGAGCTTTTGATGATGATCAATCTCCCAGTCGGTGAGCCAGGTAAAAAGTTGCTTTATGTCTGGGTCAGTAGCTGCTTGTTCCTCTTTCTGATAAAATTTAAAAGCACGTTCTTCCAGGGTGAGGGCAATACTTATCGCTGAGGAATCAAAATCACTATTTCTTAATTCCATGAGAAAGGATTTATCTATAATGGGATCTTTAAATCCGAATTGAAGTTCTTCCTCTGTGGGTAATACAACTTTTCCTTCATCCAGATGCCGCTTGAAAGTCAGTTGCAGAATTTTTAAATGATGCTCTTCCTCTTTCACCATGTGCTCAAAAAGCTCTTTGGCTACAGCCGAGGTGGCTGTCTTGGCAGCCATGGCAAAAAACTCTTTGCCATTCATTTCAAGAAGGATGGCTCGTTTAAGCACATCCTGTACGGATTTAAATTCAGACGTTTTTTCAGCAGTACTCACAAATATTACTCCCCATCCTTGGATAAATTTTTAATGTCTTCGTCATCTTCGTCTGATTCTTTTGCGAGCGCTGCCTTCTGTTCCATGCGGAAAATGGCACAATGCTCAATTTCAGAATCGCGAAAACTGGTCAATGGATTGTAGTCGCTTTTAAAGCGATCTTCACAATCAGTAGCGGCTTCAGGACCTGATGGACATTCGATGTCATAGACAGGACAGAAGCCCTTGCGTTGATTTGATTCATTTGATGTCATCATTTTTCTTCCTATAACCATAAGCTAAGGTGAGATCACAGTGAGTCGCACTGCCATCGCATAATATAATCATGACCTGCAAAAAAATCGGTATTGCTTGTAAAAAAAAGCGGGACTCGAAAATTCGAGCCCCGCAACCAAAAGGAAATCAGTTAGAATTTATTATTGGCCTGAAAATCCAATAAAGTCCGCATATAATTATCACGAACCAATGTTTGTGGTTTTGGTGAATGAATTAAGCTCATGCTTCCCTTCATCTGGGAAATGCTTTGATATTCATTCTCATCCATCCAGGTGATCAAATCTGCTTCGATGGTTTTTATCAATTCGGGACCATGAGCCATAAGCGCAGAGGTCAACATAGTGACATCAGCACCAGACATGACCAGTTTGAGCACATCTTTGGCACTATGCACCCCACCGCTAGCGGCAAAATTCAAGTTCACATTTCCACGTAGAATTGATATCCAACGCATGGGCAGGCGAATATCCCTGCTATGACTTAAATGAATCTGGCGTTTGGTTTCTAGTTTCTCCAGATCGATATCTGGATGATAGAAACGGTTAAACATAACCAGAGCATCTGCGCCAACGCCTTCTAAAGCCTTGGCCATGGCAGGGAGTGAGCTGAACCTGGAACCAATTTTAACAGCAACTGGAATATCCACATTGGATTTCACCCAACTCACAATATCTGTATAACGTTTTTCAACATCGGCACTGCTCTCATTGAAATCCACAGGTAAATAATGAATGTTCAATTCCAGACCATCTGCACCGGCTTCCTGCAATTTCTTGGCGTATTGCATCCACCCACCTGGTGTAGCTCCATTCAGGCTGGCAATGACTGGAATATCCACGCCTTCTTTGATCTTGCGAACATTGTCCAGATAATCCTGAGGTCCCGATAGATATTCATGAGCCTGTGGGAAAAAACTCAGGGATTCAGCATATGAATCCGTCCCATACTCCATGAAATGTTCAATGGAGCTGTCTTCCTGCTCGATTTGCTCTTCAAAGAGAGAGAACAATACCACAGCAGAAGCACCATTGTCTTCCAGGATTTTGATCTGATCAAGCTTTTCAGTCAGAGGTGAAGCTGATGGAACTAAAGGATTCTTTAATTCCAAGCCCATGTAATTTGTACTTAGACGCATATCAATTATTCCTTTATGATCTTCACTTAAGCTTCATTGTATGATATGGCAGCCAGCTTGGCATAGTAATCATACTTTTCTTTGGCTGCCACATCAGAGGCTTCTATATATTTAGCTGATAAGTCAGGGTCAATACGACTTAGAATGGAAAATCTGGTTTCATTCATTGCATATTCACGGACATGTTTCTTAGGAGGTTTGGAATCCAATGTGAGTGGGTTTTTACCTTCTATTGCCAGCATGGGGTTGTAGCGATAAAGTGTCCAATAGGCACTTTCGACTGCCAACTTCTGCTGATCCATTCCTTTCGCCATATCAATTCCATGAGCGATACACTGGCTATATGCAATGATGAGAGATGGGCCATCATAGGCCTCAGCTTCCATGAAGGCACGCACAGTTTGAGCATCATTAGAGCCCATGGCCACAGAAGCGACATAGACGTTTTTATAGCTCATGGCCATCATACCGAGATCTTTTTTACCTGATGGTTTTCCCGCTGCAGCAAATTTCGCAACGGCTCCCAGAGGAGTCGCTTTTGATTTCTGTCCACCGGTATTCGAATAGACCTCAGTATCCAGAACCAGAATGTTCACATTCTTACCTGAAGCTAGAACATGATCAAGACCTCCATAACCGATATCGTAGGCCCAGCCATCTCCACCCATGATCCATACACTCTTCTTGACCAGATTATCTGATACCGATAGCAGTTGTCTGCTCAGGGGTGTATCCAACTTTTCAACAATATCCGTCATTTGTTTCACACGCATACGCTGTTCAAATATCTCTGGCTCGTTGGCCTGAGAGGCATTGGCAATCGAAGCTACCAACTCAGCACCAATATCATCCTTCAAGAGATTCATGAGTTCTGCAGCATGTACCTGATGTTTATCAATGGTCAAGCGGTATCCCAGGCCAAATTCTGCATTATCTTCAAAGAGTGAGTTGTTCCAGGTTGGTCCACGTCCAGCCTCGTTAGTAGCCCAAGGTGTTGTAGGGAGATTTCCACCATAAATGGATGAACATCCCGTTGCGTTCGCAATCACCATACGATCGCCAAATAATTGAGAAGTGAGCTTTACATAGGGTGTTTCTCCGCAACCCACACAGGCTCCAGAGAACTCGAAAAGAGGCTGTAAGAGTTGTGAGCCCTTAACGGTAGTATGTTTGATATTGGTACGATCAACTTCGGGAAGATCCAAAAAGAAATCCCAATTGGCACGTTCAGCTTCTCGTAGGGGTCGTTGGTCAGCCATGTTGATAGCTTTGCGACTAAGATTGCTCTTATCACGAGCGGGACAGATTTCAACGCACAAGTTACAGCCAGTACAATCTTCAACGGCAACTTGCAGAATATACTGCGATCCTGCTTCCCACTCTTTCCCCTTTGCATCTATACGCTTAATGGTAGCTGGGCTACCATCAAAAGCCTTCTCATCTGCAATTTTAGGACGAATGGCAGCATGTGGACAAACCATGGCACATTTGTTACACTGTATACAAATATCTGGCTCCCATACAGGAACTTCCAGAGCGATATTTCTTTTCTCCCATTGCGTGGTAGCCGTGGGCCAGGTACCATCATTTGGCATGGCACTCACTGGAAGATCATCACCACGACCCGCAATAATTTCGGCAGTGACTTTCTGGACAAAATCAGGAGCAGCCTCAGGTACGATTAAGCGGAGTGCGTCGCTACCATTGAGGGTGGTAGGAACGTCGACCTGGAAAAGGTTGGAGACAGATTGATCCACAGCATGGAAGTTTTTCTCCACAATGGCTTCACCCTTCTTACTGTAGGTCTTTTTGATCGCATCCTTGATCTTAGCTATGGACTCTTCTTTAGAAAGAATGCCTGAGATGGCAAAGAAACAGGTTTGCATAATGGTGTTGATACGCATACCCATACCCGTTTCCTGGGCAACTTTAACTGCATTGATCACATAAAATTTAAGCTTCTTATCAATTATCTGTTTTTGATAAACTCTTGAAAGTGCACCCCAAATCTCATCTTTACTAAGATGACTGTTCAATAAGAAAGTAGCCCCTTCTTCAGCTTTGGAAAGCACATCAAATTGCTCAAGGAGTTCATACTGGTGACAGGCGATAAAATTGGCCTTATCAATGAGGTAGGTTGATTGAATTTTATCTTTTCCAAAACGAAGATGAGAAGTAGTGGTACTCCCGGATTTTTTGGAGTCATAAACGAAGTGACCCTGGGCATAGTTGTCAGTTCCTTCTCCAATAATCTTAATGGAATTTTTATTGGCTCCAACAGTACCATCAGATCCCAGACCATAAAAGAGACCGCGGAAGACTTCACCTTTCACAGTCCGGTATTCTGGATCATATTCCAATGAGGTATGGGATACATCATCGTTAATACCAATGGTAAAATGATTTTTAGGTCTGGCTGAATTCAGCTCATCATAAATCGCCTTAATCATGGCTGGGGTGAATTCCTTAGAAGAAAGACCATAACGTCCGCCAACAATGGTTGGCATCTCTTCAAACTGATAATAATCCTCAATTTTGGCTTCAGCAAAGGCAGTGATAACATCCTGATACATAGGTTCGCCAGCGCCACCAGGTTCTTTGGTTCTATCAAGAACGGCAATCTTTTTCACTGAGGCAGGTAGAGCGGAGATAAAGTGTTTGATTGAGAAGGGTCTGAACAGACGCACTTTCAGCATGCCGACTTTTTCGCCTGATGCATTCATATGATTAATGGTCTCTTCCACTGTTTCAGCACCAGAACCCATAATAATGATGATGCGATCAGCATCTTCAGGTCCGACATAATCGAATAAGTGATATTGGCGGCCAGTAATCTTGGCAAAACGATCCATGGTTTTTTGAACCAACTCAGGAGCGGCTTCATAATATGGGTTAACCGTCTCACGACCCTGGAAATAAACATCAGGATTTTGGGCGGTCCCGCGAAGTACGGGTCGATTTGGATTCATGCCACGGTTGCGATGGGCAATTACCCATTCATCATCGATCATACCGCGAATATCTTCATCCTCGAGCTGCTCAATTTTCATGACTTCATGTGAAGTACGAAATCCATCAAAAAAGTGGATAAAGGGAACGCGAGTCTGGAGTGTGGCTGACTGCGCGATGAGGGCGCTATCCATGACTTCCTGCACTGAGTTTGCTGCCAGCATGCCCCAACCGGTTGCACGAGTCGACATCACATCAGAATGATCGCCAAAAATTGAGAGGGCTTGAGCAGCCAGCGAGCGTGCTGAAACGTGAAAGACTGTTGCAGTCAATTCACCAGCAATCTTATACATGTTGGGGATCATGAGTAGCAATCCCTGTGAGGCTGTAAAAGTCGTGGTCAATGCACCAGTCTGTAAGGCACCGTGAACTGCCCCTGCAGCGCCACCTTCACTTTGCATCGCTTCTACTGTGGGAATCGTTCCCCAAATATTTCTTCTTCCCTGTGCGCTAAAGGCATCAGCCAGCTCACCCATGTTTGATGAGGGTGTAATAGGGTATATAGCACAGATCTCATTGGTTTTGTGGGCAATGTATGCGGCCGCATCATTTCCGTCGATGGTTACCATCTTACGTGTCATTTATTTCTCCTGTATATGTCGAGTGGATTTAATCCTGAGAATTGTTCGTAAAGCATCGCCACAAACTTATATAAATATCATGCCAAAGGAAGCCCTCAGGAGATTAATTTTTACTTATATGACGATTTTTATCTCTGTGGGATAAATATATGTCCACGGAGGTACGCGGGGGGTCTATTTCAGATAAACGAAAGATCCACTTCCAAGTTGATCCTGTTGAGAAAAAAGAGCGTAATAATAAAGACCACCACCCAGATTGCTTCCGCCGAGATCAATGAAAAGTTGCTGCTGGCCTGGTCCTAGAAATCCAAACTCCATTTTGTGAACCTCTTGACCTCGCAAATTGTAAAGTCGTGCCCCGATGATATCTCCAGCGGTGAGCTGAATGGGGATCATAGTACTGCTATTGAAGGGGTTGGGATAGGCATCCCCAAGAAGATTGGTTTGCATAGGATGAAAGGCGGTCTCATCTCTTATTGACGTCGTCAGACTGTTGGTGAGGAGCCAATCTGTGCTCAGAGAGGTGACATCTCCAATGCTGTTGCTCATTGGAACATTATCCATCTCAAGCTGTGCATTTCCTTCTGATGTATAGGCAAAAGTTGCACTCCCCAAACCGATGGGAAGATAAAGTTGGCTAAATTCGTCAGGATCTGGGATGTCTCCTGATTCCAGAAGTAAAAGAATCTCATCCAGGGACACGTCTAGCAGCATATATGGCACAGCCCTGGGCAAGGCGTTGTCTGTAAGTGAAATATTGAAGAGGGATTCCGAACCATCCAGAGGGAAGTGAGACTCCTCTCCAATTAGAATCATACCATACACGTTAAAAAAGTTCTGAGGGAGCTGTTGATACGAAATAAAATTATAGGTCAACGTATCTCCGGTCTGGGTTAGAACAGCACCGGCACCTTCTGAATCAGTCAGCGGGTTTAAAGCGCCATCGATGGTTCCTGATTCACTTCCAGTGGTATAGTCGACAGAACCCTGGGTATAAGCTGATACAGGAAGGGTATTCCAGAGATTAAAGCTTCCATCGCTAATCGTCAACAGTTGAAGGCTTGTGTTGACCATTACACCTGTGAAGTTCATTTCAAAATGGAAAGGACTTATGGCAAGGATTTCAAAATCACCTGAAACTGAAATATATGGATTAAAAGCAGCCAGTGAATCCAATGTAAATGAAGCATCAAGCAGACCAGCCAGACTTTCGGGATCTACCTCGCTGAGCCAGACAAACATTTTCAGGGCATCTGGCGATGGGTTCACAGCATACTCACCTTCCTCCAGAGCCAGTGTATCACTCATAAAAATGACAAAGATATCTGCCAGTGTATCACTCTCGTTTACATACAGATCGTAGGCGACCAGAGTTACCAGATTGGTGTCCCCCAGTGCCAGCTCAAAACCACCAACACCTTCATGTGGGACTTCGTCAGAGATGAGATCACCGGATAGATCAAGGGTCTGAGCGGGAGTTGGGAAGCTCTGATAGGTGAAGCTCAGGTCTCCAGTATTCCAGGCGCTTTGTCCCAGGAGCAAACTTGCCATTGCTAAAAAGAGAAGGGTTTTCATCAGTGTTTCTGGAACTTTATTCTGCATCATAGGGTGTATTTCAATCCAAATTGAATGTTAGAGAATGAATTTTCCACATCGACAGAGCGCTCAACATTACTCTCCAGCGTGTGGTTAAGATCGCTTTGCCACTGTTCATTGCGAAGCGCAAGGGTGAACCCAAGACCAGAGCGGAGTTGATATCCTATTCCTGCATCCATGCGAATGATATTGTCAAAGCGATAATTGAGGGGATCATTCATCAGAGTAGCTGCAAAGGAAAGGCTTAGTGGATCGAGTGCCCATAGCAAAGAGGCCGAAAATTCATGAACATCCTGCACATACTTACTCATCTGTTCATCAACGAGCTGCTCCAGGCTTTCCCCCGTTTCTGAATCATATAAATCGCTCTTCAGAAAGACAGAAGAATACTTATGGAATCGGTAGTTAATACTGGCCTCAAATGGGTTGGCAACAAATCCCAGACCAAGACCTAATCGCCAGGGTCCCCACGCGGTGTATTCTGTCGATATGTATCTATCATGAAGTAGAATTTCCTTGACAGGGGGGTCTATTGGGATGACGCCAGAAGTATCCCAATCCATCCACTCGATTTTATCTCTACTTGCGGATTCAGTAACAGATATTCTTGATGGCAGCTCGATGGAAATGCCCAAATTGAGATTCTCAGAAATTTCGCTGAGGAGTCCCACCCTAGCTCCAATACCTCTATAACTCGGGTTAAACTGTAAGCTATCTACATATCTAAAAAAATCATATTCATCATTGGGGTCTGTTTCGTTGTAGACCTTACTAAATGAATTCTTGCCTGTGAGAAAACTTAGCGCGTAACCCAAAGATGTATTCATGGTAACCAATACGGAAGTTCCAGCAGTCAGGGCATATATGTCGCCACTTTCCTGATGGAGATATTGATAGAAAAAATCTTCATCAGGTTCAATATCGTTAAACTGGCTGATACTGCTAAAGGAATTCACCCTTTGCAGATTTACACCCCAGACCCAGGCACCTCTATAGACCTGAACAGGTTTGATATAAGTCAGGCTATTAAATCGCAATTGTTGATCCTGGAGATTTTCCCAGACTGTTGAGTTAAATACACTTTTACCAGCGACTTGATCATAACTCAAATCAGCGGAGAAGAAAGCACGTTCACTAAAACTTAGTAAAGCGGGATTGCCCAACAGAGCATTGCTGGCTCCCATGGAAGCTGGAATGACACCACTTTCAGATCCAGAGATGCCTCTCATTCCCCGAAAAGGTCTGATGACGTCAAGATAGTTTTGAGAAAAAAGATTCACTCCCCATAAGAGAATGGCGAAAAAAATTATTCTGTTTTTCATACTGAACTATTTCCGCGTTCTGGTGCGTTTTTTGGGTGGTGGTGGATCCGATTTTTCTGATTCTTTTTGTTTCTTAACAGCCTTAGTCTTGCTGGCTTTGATCGGTTTAGGTTTATTCACTTTTACAGTTTTAGGTTTATTCACTTTTACCGATTTAGTATTTTTAATTACCGGCCTAGCATCATTATTTCTGGGTTTCTGTATGATTGGGGGCTGGATGACAACTGGGTTACTAATTATGGGCTTTATAATTGGTGAAGTAGCTGAGGACATCCCGCTCCCAATACCCCCGGTGTTGCCCTTATTCCCAGAACCGGAGAGTGAAGAAGAATCATTCCTCTCACGAACTCTGGATCCACCCTGCATTTCATCTCGGTCAAAATCTCTGGCTGGCGCAGGATCTCTCGTTTCGCTAACCACATAGACCGGTGCATAATGTGGGTGATGATAGTCGTAATAATTGTAGGGACTGTAGTAGGAAGCACCATATCCGGTGTGATAACTGGTAAATGGCAGAGCAGGCTCCCAATAAGGATCCCAGCCATACATACCTGATCCTCCGACGGTACTCACCATGGCAGGTTCAGAAACAATAGTTGTCGTGGTCTGTGGGAGTGTCTGAGGCGGATACAGCATGGTATAGCAGGACTGAAGGACCACGACCATGAAAAACACCATTATTAATTTGTTTACTTGCATAAGTGGAGGGAAGTTAGCTTTCAGAGTTCGGAATGTCAACATAGTGTACCCCTTTCTTCCTACTCTGGAACGGTAATGTGATAAGTAAGTTCCCAAACTCCAGAGAAGTTTCTACTAGACTTAGACTCTTGAACTCGAAATAGGTAAGGAGAAATTTTACCCAATGGACGAAGGGGTTAAAAAATGATTGATACAATCAAAATGAAAATCGTTATCCCCAATACTGAGAGGAGGTACAATCCCAGAGTGAGGAACAGAGCCATGATTGCAGTAATCATAAAAGATCCTGCATCCATGGCGTAAATGGTTCTTAAACCAACATATCCAAGATAGATAGTCATCCCAAGGGAGAACATCCCTCCTACAATTGGAAGCAGGATTAATAACGATGCAGTCCCACTCGCATAGGCGAATATTCTAAAGATGAGTGTAAAATCATAGGTTTGAAGACCTCGCCACTTCAGGGAGAGGTGGACTCCGAAGGCCGATATAAACTGGAGTAAAATGACTGAAATAGGATAGGCCAATACCATGATCTGAGAAAAATTCTCTGGCAGATCAAGCATATCCCGCAACTCTGGGTTCTGCGGCAAAAACATTTCAGCATCAGGCTCAGCAAGTGTGAATGTCCACAAAAAGGTAAATACTTGTATGGCTAATGTGTAGACTAGAGCATCGCTAATCCCGGCATTCCTTCTCATGACACTAAAGGTAGCAGCTGGTCTTAACAGGAAGGCCTTGATCGTCTCAATAAAGGCTACAAAGAAACCTAACTCATGTTTCTTCTCCCAGGGCGGACCATCAATAATAAATGGTAATATCTCTGGTTTTTCGGGTTTTTCAGGTTGTTCCATTTGGCTCATTTTAGTGCTTTCAATCCTAACTGCAATAAAAAAAGCCCCATCTCGGGGCTTTAAATCAAGTCAGTGATTTCTTAAAGAGTGAGAATCCACTCAACCAGAACCACAATATCTAGAATATTAACCTGCAGATCATCATTAATGTCTGCCACCTCAAATTGAACTTCAGAAATTTCAGCTTCGGAGAGAACCCATTCTAATAGCAATACAGCATCACTAATATTGAGTTCATCATCCCCGCTCACATCACCAGCCACGATACCAAAATCATAGTCCAGTGCTGCCATCACATCGATGAGTCCAAAACCGCGTGTGTTATCCGGCGAGGTATTGCCATCAGCCGTCATCATAAGCGCTTCTCTGACCATCATGGGAGTCCAATTTGGATGTGCTTCAAGGATGAGAGCACAAGCTCCGGCAACAAGTGGTGTAGACATGCTAGTGCCAGTTGCGGAAAGAAATGCTTCTGTGCTTAAAGTGCCGGCACAGAATGTAGCGACTCCCCGGGCTAATACTTCTGGTTTGATACGACCATCAGAAGTCGGTCCATGGGAGCTAAAACTTGGCGTCTCATTAAACTCATCTACAGCACCGACAGCAATAACAGAATCGGCATCGGCTGGCGCAATGACATAATACCAACTGCTATTACCTTCATTCCCCGCTGCTGTGACACAAACCATTCCCAGGCTTACAGCATAATCAATCCCACGAGTTGTAATGGCTGTCTCTCCATCAAGATCCTCGTAGGCATACCAATCAAGATATCCTAGTGAGGAAGAGGCTATATCGGCTCCTAATGCCTCACCCCATTCGAGTGCTGCAACATAAAAATCTTCCTCTGCCTCTATCTCTTCACCAAAGATCTCGGTTTTTGCTAGAAGAAATTTGCATTCATACGCAGTGCCGCGGAGCTCTCCGTCAATAAATCCGCCTGCTGCAGAAGCTACTGCTGTTCCATGATTATGTTGATTCGAAGAATCCCCCTCCTGGTTGGAAGTGATGGAATCCCCTTGAATAAAATCATATTCAGCCACGATACGTTCCTGCTGGAAAACCAGGTGATCGGTATAGAATCCTGTATCCAGCATCAACAGCCAGATATTTGTACCTGTGTACCCTAGTTCATGGGCGTTTACAGCATTTATCTGCTCATTTTGATCAAAACTTGCACCATAGTCTGAGTCTTCGAGATAGACTTCATCATCTCTAGTGTTACGTTTTATAACTCTCTTGGAGACCTTGTGGATACGTTTGGTCTTTTTAACGATGGTATTACCATCGAGTTCTTCGATATAATCTGAAGTTGCTTGAATGGAGACCGCATTCAACCATCTACTTACTGTACGAACTTTTACATCTGCTCCCAAAATCTCATCGATATAAATAGCTGGAACTGGAAGATCCTCATAGGTTGGACCTGTAACAGTCCCACGTAAGGCCCGTCGATCCAGGGCACGCTGAGATAGGTGGGGGAATTCATGTTCTGCAGGGTTAAAACTAGCCTGATCGGTCACTTCTTTGTCGTGAAAAAAGACCCAATAAGGGTGGTTCTCATCCTCATCCTGGCCATAGGCCGAGAATCCACAAAGTAGTGTAATTATTAGAAATATTATGTAGCGTTGCGACTCGCGCATTTCCACCTCAGGTCTAGCTCGTAATGTAGGCTGGACAGATAGGAGGTCAATATGTAATTGCTTCAGTCACATATTTGCCCAGGCTGACTACGGCTAAAGATTTATAAGCTACTCCCTTACAGAGCTCCCTGCATCCGCTTTAGAAATTCTTCGGCATTTTCATATCCTGTAGAACGGAGCGAAGTGAGTTCCTGTCCATTATTCATAAAGATGTAGGTGGGGACTCCTTTGATGGAATATTCCTGTTGAAAATATTTCTCAAAATCACCAGAGTCTTTCGTCATATCAATTTTAATTGCGGTGAATTTCTTTGATAGTTTGACTATTTCTCCATCAGGAAAGGTGAGTTTATCCATTTCCTTACAGGGAATGCACCAGTCCGCATAAACATCAATCATAATTGGAAATTCTGAAGTTAATAGTGCCTCCAATTCCATTTGACTGGTTGGATGCTCCCAGGCAATTGCTTCACCACCATGTTCCGGTTCAGGGATACCCATCCAGGTACCAATGACAATAAGAATGATAGCGATGGCTTGTTTGATCCGATTAAAAGCAAGATTTCCTTCAGCACTATTGTCAAACATTATCAAATAGACACCTGAGCCGAGCAGAAAAATGGACATGACAAGATTTGCATATCCACCCAGAAGTGGCATGATGAAATAGATAGCCATTGCGATAAGAACCAGCCCAAAGATGACCCGCACACCGATCATCCAGGTTCCTGAACGAGGCAGTGACGATAGTTTGCTGGAATACATGGCCAGAAATAGATAGGGTAGCCCAAGACCCATGGCTAATGTGAAAAACATGCTAAAGCCCAGGACCACACTCTGTTGAGCTGCCACGTAAGTAAGAAGACCAATAACAAAAGGGCCAACACATGGAGCAGCCACAATACCCAGAGTTAATCCCATAAAGAACGACCCAAAGATACCGGCTTTGGATTGACTGGCGGCAGTCATCAATCCAGTAGGAAGTCTAAATTCATACACGCCAAACATGGAGAGCGATAGTCCGACCAAAATGGCAGCAATTCCAATCAAGACAATAGGGTTGGTAAGCAATGCTCCAAACAAGCCACCACCCAGTGCAGCCACCACTCCAAGAATTGAGTAGGTCACTGCTATACCCAACACATAAGCCAGAGCCATCCAGAAAGTCCGTCCCTTACTGGTATCCTGTCCACCAAAGAAGCTGATAGTAATGGGAATCAATGGATATACACAAGGTGTCAAATTCAAAGCAAGTCCACCAAAGAAGATGATAAAGAAAGTTAGAAATATTCCATAGTCATCAACCAAACCTGAGATTTCATCATCTTCAGCTTGGTCTGCAGTCTCCATTTCAGTTTGTGGAATTAGTTTAGGGAAATGCTCGACATGGGTTGCCATGCGTTGACTTGATTCATCCACTACAGGCAGCATATATGAGAAATTTACCGCAGCGGGAATCAGACACTGGGCATCATCGCAGGCTTGATAATAAACCTCACCCTCGATCTGAAGTGGCTCTGAAATATTCTCAGCAAGCTTCAGGGAAGTGCGCAAGATGATGCGTCCACCGTAAACCGCAGCAGGTTCTTCTACGCCGGCGACTGAAATCATATCAGCTTTTGGATAGATCCACTCTCCCACACTATAGGGTTTTCCTTCAGTAATAATTGAGGGTGATACAGGAATGGTGAACTCGTCATTACCCATAGGGGCATAAAGATGCCAGGGGTGGTGGATATCAACGACTAAGGCCACATCAAGTGTCTCTCCTGCCATGGCTGCACTCTGGCTCGAGACAAATTCGGCTGTTATAATTTCCCCAGGTGCCTGTTGTCCCCACAGGTTCAGAGAAAAAAGAACCAGTATGACAGGCAAAAACAGTTTGAATGATTGGCGCATGATGATGATTATTCCTTACTCGTTTGAGTTGATCTCTTAGCGAAAGAGATTTTTTATCCTTCCCCACATGGGATGTCTTCTTTGATACCAGGCTTTCTCAAAGGTTACGCGTCGTTCATCAAAAGCTGCAATTCCTAGATCCACAAAAGCTTCTCGTTGATCATAAGCTGACCAATGCACACCTGGCATTTCTGGGAGTAAAAGTACATCAGCCTCCCGATTCAACATGTCGCGGTAATGACAGGAACGAATATTCTCGCTTTGACTCATAATAGCCATGGCATTGTCCATGTCTGTAATGGGACTGATGTCCTGGCCCACATCCACTGCCATAACAAAATCTGCACCCATCTCTCGAGCCATACGGATGGGCACTTGTTGTGATACTCCGCCGTCTACCAGCGTTTTACCTTCGTGATATACGGGGGGTAAAAATCCAGGAATGGCTATTGAAGCCATAACGGCAGGTAACAGCGGACCTTCTGTGAAATAAACATCCTCGCCTGAATACAAATCAGTTGAGACAATACCTAACTCTGTCCCGGAATCAAACCAGGAGTCCTCCGTAATCACATACTTGATAGCTTCTTCTATTCGGTCGCCACGAACCAATCCTGGTTTTGAGTGTGCCAGGTTAATAACAATTCTATCCTGAATAGCTGAAGACACCTGGTGCCAGAAAGATTCACCTCCCCGACCTTTTACATTGATGAGATGCAATCCCAGTTTGTGAAAGGCTTCACTCCTAGTCATCTCATCGAGTTCAGTCCATGTGGCTGCCGCACTTCCAGTTTTGATATAGGCAGCCGCCACCAAAGCCCCCATGCTGGATCCGGTTATGTAATCTGGTCGAATCCCGATTTCTTCAAGGCGTTGTAAAACACCAATATGGGCAAACCCTCGAGCTCCCCCACCGCCTAATGCCAGACCAAAGCTGGGACGACTCATAGGCTATTTCGGTACATCCTCAAGATCAATAAGGGATGTTTTCAGGATTGTCACTGGCTCAATGGGATTGTCTCGTGGGTCAGTCTTGTGGGTGGCGATTTCATCTACCACATCCATGCCTTCAACGACTTTTCCAAATACCGTGTATGCACCATCAAGTTGGGATAGGCGGGATAAACAGAAGTAAAACTGGCTGCCACTGGACAGCTTCTCGGGATTGGTATCAATGCCCGTCCTGGGATCAACTCCCGTCCGTGCTGCACCAAGTGTCCCCCGTAGGTGTTCTTGTCCAATCTCAGCTGGAATTCTTTCTCCAATGCCACCACCACCATCATCTGATCTGTCTTCATTATCACGGGTATTGGGATCACCACCCTGAACCACAAAACCAGGCATTACACGGTGAAAGTAAATACCCTCATACGCACCTTCAGATGACAGTTTCTTGAAATTTGCTGCATGGAGCGGTGTCTCAGCTTCATAGAGATCAATATAAATGTCACCCAGGCTGGTTTCCATTTTGACGATTGCCGTTTCAGGATCTAGCTCCTTTTTACCACAGGCTGCCAGGACAACAATGGCCAGGACGATAAGGACAATGTGGTAGCTCATTCTTTTTTTCATTTTTTCTCCACTTCAATTGGTTTTAACGGTTGATCCTGGCGAGCCAGGATAATATTCAGATCCAGCTCTTGTCTCTGTGAAACCACAGACATCGCCAGGTCAGGATCATTATTTTTTTCGCTCAGATGAGCTAGCATAACTCCATTCAGACTGCCCAGTTCGGCCAGAAGTGCAATAAACTCAGCACTATCTTTATTGCTTAGATGACCTACCCTGCTATCCACTCTTGCTTTAAGGTGAGGAGGGTAAGGTCCATTCCAGAGCATATCGCGATCATGATTGGCTTCCATGATCAGAAAATCCGCTTTACGCATGGCCAGAAAATTATCCTCAGTCACTGCACCTAGATCAGTGAGATATCCCAGACTGACACCACCGCTCTCCACCAGAAAGCCTGTTGAGCTGGCTGAATCATGCAGAGTGGGGACGCTTGTTACAGTAAGTGAACCCAGCTCCATCACTTCCTTCATTTCAAAATGGCGCATTCTCTCATTGCCATTGAATTTCCGATGGCCTGCACGTTTTGTAGCGGGGTGCATGAGTAGAGGGACCTTGTGACGTCTTGATAAAATGCTGGCTCCTTTGATATGATCGCCATGCTCATGAGTAATTAAACAGGCTTCCAGATCATCAGGTTCTAGACCTACAAGTTGCATGCGTCTACGTATTTCAGCACCGCTGAAACCTGCATCAATAAGGATCATCGTATTTTCATTTTGAACGACACAGGCGTTTCCACCACTGCCACTTCCCAACATGAACAATTTCAGCATTTAGTGACGTCGATCCTTTGAATTATTAGCAGACAACCCATGATTTTCAAATTAGGATGACACTGAGCCAATTCAACTAAAAACTACCTTAGAAAAAAACCCAAACCAATTCCCCCTCTTTCACATCAGCTCTAAATTCTTATATTCCTAAAAACAGTTGGCAAGGAGTGGAGTACACTTTTAAACTTATAGCCATGTCACAATTAGAATTTTTCAAACCACCTACTAAAACACCCAGTCGATCAGAGGTCGCCCTCATTGCCGCAACCCTGAATTTTCAGATAAAACTCATCCTGTCTATGTCTGCTAAAGATGCTGATCAAATCATCAAGATTTCTCAAGGTCTGATCAAACCCTTTGGTGCAGCAACAGCCTTTAGCAAAAAGACAGTCTGGAAATACTTCAATCACCCACATACGCTGCCCTTCGTTGGTGTATTGCGAGATGAAATAATCGGTTTCCTGGTTGGGGTTCCCCTGGAAAATTTTAGTGATGAACAGTGGGCCACTCTGGATCCCACATTGGGAGATCACGAAACCATCTATACCTATGCCTTTATTTTTGATGAAAAGCATCAGGGTCAGGGCTATGCAAAGATGTTGAAGAAAGTATATTTGAATTGGCTAAAAAAACGTGGTTACCTCTACGTTTCAGGACATGTCCGTGAGGGTATTTCCAGCCAATTTTCCTTACATACACGAGTCCTCCAAAAATACCCCAATTGGCACGATACTGGCAAAGTCTTCGAATACTATCAGCGCCCACTACGCTGAGCAAATTGACTGAAGCAGCTTAAAATTTTCACGGAGGTTTTGTGTTCAACAAACTGATCGTCGCCCTCATGCCCCTGGCTCCCAGATTTATAGTTAGAATGATCTCAAAACGCTACATCGCTGGTGAGGATACTGCATCTGCCATGGTCACCTGCCTGAAGCTGAAAGAACAGGGATTTTTGACCACGGTAGATATTCTGGGAGAATCTGTTACTTCAAATGAACAGGCCAGGGCAGCCCGAGATTCCTATCTCGAGCTGATCACGGAAGTCGCCAAAAACAACATCGCCAAAAACATTTCTCTGAAACCTACCGCCATGGGTCTGGGCTTGTCCGAAGACCTGGCCAATGAATATATCACAGCTATTGTACAGAGGGCGCATGAGGCCGGCGTGTTCATCCGTATCGATATGGAAGATTCTCCCTATACAGATCAAACGCTTGAAATGTACGATAGGTTGAAAACCCAATACCCCCAATTGGGAACAGTGATTCAAGCTTATATGCACCGTAGTTTGGACGATGTAAAAAAGATTGCCGCCACTACTGGAAATTTAAGAATCTGTAAGGGTATCTATAAGGAATCCCCACAGATTGCTTATCAGGATGCAGATGAGGTCCGTCAGAATTATCTAAAGCTGGTGAAAGAGATGCTCGTTAACGGTGCTTACGTTGGTATTGCCACCCACGATCCCTTTTTACTTGATGAATCACTGAAAATCATTGACGAACTAAAAATTTCACCAGACAAATATGAATTCCAGGCACTTCTGGGTGTCCCCATTGTAAAAAGACTTGAAGAGTTGGTCCGTTTGGGTCACCGCGTTCGGATTTATGTCCCCTTTGGCAGTGAATGGTATGCCTATTCCAGCAGACGTCTGAAGGAAAATCCAGATGTTGCAGGTTATGTATTAAAAAATATCTTCGTGAAGAACTAATGAACGATCCCAACCAAATTCTGCTGAGTAGCAAGGTCATTGCTGTTGTAGGGGCATCTCCCAATCCAGCTCGCCCCAGCCACTGGATCAGTAAATATTTAATCTCCGAGGGATATACGGTGATACCGGTCAATCCAGGTCATGAGGAATTGTTCGGATTGAAATGCTACCCCGATGTTGAGAGTATTGATTCGGAAATTGATATTGTGAACATTTTTAGAAGATCAGATCAGGTCATCCCCATCGTGGAGAGTTCATTAAAAAAATCTGCTCTAAAATTGGTATGGATGCAGGACAATGTTTACAACGAGGATGCTGCCAAGCTGGTGAGAGATGCGGGTATTCCCGTGGTGATGAACGATTGCATTTACCGGGTCCACCGTCAAATCAAATAAACGGATTATCAGGCGGAGCGCTGTCCCCAATTAAGTTTCTTTCGTAACTTCTCGTAAAACGTATTATCCGGTGTTACCACCAATTGAATTCTGTAAGAACTGGGACGAATTCGAATTCGAAGGCTGCCATCGATATGCCTGGTATTTTTACCATCGATATGCAAGTGGGCCAGACCTTCAGGATTACTCAAAGTAACATATATACTTTTTTCACCTGTTAAGACCACTGGGCGAACAGATAAAGTATGTGGGGAGATGGGAGTTATTGAGATCGCCTCCAGGCTTGGATCAATAATGGGACCGCCAGCAGAGAGAGCATATGCGGTTGACCCGGTCGGCGTGGAAAGAATGAGGCCATCAGAAAGATATCGATTGAGCAATTCCTCCCCCACCCGAACTTCAGTTGCCAATAAGTTGAACACATCTGCTCTTTCAATGACTACATCATTTAAAGCCCAAAGCGTCTCTTCTGTACCATCTTCAAATTCAAGACGGCAATTCAGAACCATGCGTTCTTCGATACGATAATGACCTCTCAAGATATCATCAAGCCCAGAATGCCAATCCCGTTCCAGGGTGGTCAGGAAACCCAGACTTCCCAGGTTAATCCCCAGAATGGGGATGGGTGCGCGCATGACAGCCTGTGCAGACGAAAGCAGCGTCCCGTCTCCACCAATAGATATGATGAAATCAGTATCGCGAGGAATATCATTTTCAGTGATGATATTAACTTCAAGATTGTCGCATTCTATTTGCTGGGCAAAACTATCCAACATGAACAGCTCATGCCCTTCATCGAGTAATTTGCCGAGAATCTCACCGACATACGATTTTATCTCTGCATCGCTCTGAAAACCCCAAATAGCAAATTTCATTTTATCCCCAGGTAAGACTTAATCCATGGTTTGTTTTTCGAAACCACCATCTGCAGTACGAACCAGCTTGTCAATCTTCTGTCTGGCAGAATCTAATCTATCACGACAGAGATGGATCAATTTCAATGCACGTTCGTTTTGCTTGATGGCATCATCTAGCTTGAGATCTTCACCTTCCAGTTTGGACACTAGAGTCTCAAGTTCTCCCATGAGCTCTTCAAATGATTTGTCTTTTTCACTCATATTTAAATTTAGAAACTCCCTCTGGTTAAGGTCACTTTATTTTTCTTTTTTTTACGTTGTTGGCAATTGAGCTGATTTCTCCATCTCGGAGACGCATATGGATTTCTGTGCCATCAGATACCTGATCAATAGAGCGGATCAATTCCCCCTGTGCACTGCTGAGAACAGAATACCCCTTATCAAGGATGGCAAGTGGATTTAATGCTTCAATGGAAACCGACAGATTGTCCAATCGGGCAGTAAGTTTGGAAATCTTATCCTGGGTTGATCGAAGTGAAAGATCCTCCAATTGATCCAATTTCTGAGAGGACTGTTCAATCATCAATTCAGGTCTTTTAAGTGCATATGATCTTGAGATGGAATCCAAACGCTGTCCATATTTATCAATACTGCTGCGCATATTGGATTGCAGGGATTGTTCGACCTGGCTAAACCACCTCATGAGTTCAATCTGATCGGGGACAACAAGCTCCGCAGCAGCAGATGGTGTCGGTGCGCGATGATCTGCAACAAAATCAGAGATAGTGGTGTCTGTCTCGTGTCCAACTGCACTGACTATAGGTATTTTCGAATGCGCTATGGCTCGAGCCACACTTTCTTCATTGAATGCCCACAAATCTTCAAGAGAGCCACCGCCACGACCTACAAGCAGGACTTGACACTCATCCAAGTTGTTAAAAGTATCAATCGCGCTGGCAATTTCACTAGCTGCCCCTTCACCCTGGACCTTGACTGGAAAGAGCACAAGCTCTGCCAGAGGAAATCGTCGACTAAGGATATTTATCATATCACGAATGGCTGCACCGGTGGGTGAAGTCACAATACCTATTTTAGCCGGGTACGCTGGTAGTTTTTGTTTGAGGGAGGGGTCAAAAAGACCTTCGGAGTGAAGTTTTTTCTTCAGGTTTTCAAAAGCGAGGTGGAGATCACCTTGACCGGCAGGTAACATTTGATCCACGACCAACTGGTATCTCCCCTGTGGGGGATAGACTGATATTCTGCCGTGGGCTGTAATTTCCATCCCATGAGTGGGCTCAAATCTCACACTCTCATTCTGGCGTCTAAACATGACGCTGCCCAACTGAGCACCACTATCCTTCAAACTGAAATACCAATGACCAGAACTATGCCGGGTCAGGTTTGAGATTTCTCCCTTCACCCATACCGATGCGAAACCCTTTTCCAGGGTATGCTGGATATGACCCGTAATCTGGGAAACTGATAGTGTGTTGTTGAGCTCGGGTGATTGAGCCATAGGATTTTTAGAACAAATAGAGGGTGACGGAACAAGTTCCACCACCCTCTATATAAAATTTTAAGAAAGTCCTA
>JABMQQ010000139.1 GCA_013202495.1 Fidelibacterota bacterium
AACCAGGATTCTGAGACTCCATATGAAACTAATGAGACTATCACCGTGACGATTGATATGTTCCAGAATCATTTTCCCATTGATTATGAGGCTGGGATTGTGAGTGGAAATGCTGTGCTAGATCTTGATGGTGAAGGATCTCAAGAAGTAATATTTGGCGGGATTGATAGCCTGCTGCATGTCATCACTGTGGCGGGGCTTGAATTGTCAGGCTTTCCCTTTGCCTCAAATGGTAAAATTACATCCGCACCTGCAATTGGAGATGTGGATAATGATGGTGATCTGGAAATTGTATTTACCACCCTTGGTGGAAGTATATATGTGGTTGAGTCTGACGGAAGCGGTGAATTGATTGCCCAGGCCGCCGGGCTCATCCTGGGAACCCCTGCCATAGATGACTTGGACAATGATGGTGATTTGGAAATCGTTACCACTGGATTTGACTATGATATCACTGCCATTCATCACGATGGAACCGCTCTGTCAGGTTTCCCTTTAATCCTAGATGGTGAAAGAATGGAGGGTGCAGCCGCAATTGCCGATTTGAATGGCGATGGCTTTAATGATATCATCGTCGGCACCACAGGAGACTATATACATGCTTACGATGCAAGTGGTATTAGTCTGTCTGGATTCCCAGTTGATTTATCAGCTGATATCAAAACAGCGCCGGTCGTTACTGACTTGACTGGAAACGGAACCCTTGAAATCATAGCTGGTCAATTGGGTGGAATGATCTATGCCCTGTCAAACACGGGCACTGTGCTTTGGAATCATCAACTTGTTGGCATTCCTGTATTGACAGGTCATTCCGTTTTTGATTACAATAGGGATGGTCTCATGGAGACAGTCTACATATTGCCTGATGGTCGAGTAAGTTTGCTGGATCATGCTGGGAATATGCTAGAGGGTTGGCCTCAAACTCTGGCAACCACCTGCTACAGTCAACCGGTTATCGCAGATATCGATGGAGATGATGTTCCAGAAATTATATTGGGGGATGACTCCGATGCTCTGTATGCATTTCATATAGATGGGACGCTTCTGCCTAACTTTCCAATGCTACAGGGAGACAGAGTGCATTGTGCTGCCACTGTGGCAGATTTGGATCTGGATGGAAATCTGGAGATTGTTGTGGGGACTGACGCTGGCCTCAGTGTTGTGGATATGCCTGCAACAAGTGAAGCCGGACCCTTTTGGTATACATCCCGCGGGAACTACAAGAGGACGGGATATTTCCCCAATCCCATTGCGAGTTCATCTTCACAATCTATTCTGCCTGATATCCTGACCTTAAAGCAGAATTACCCCAACCCCTTTAATCCCAGTACAACCATTGAGTTCGGCATTCCAAATAGCTCAGTCACAGATTTAACTATCTTTGACATATTGGGAAATGAAGTGACCCGCTTGATTGATAATAGTCTTGCTGCAGGTAACTATTCCCTAGTTTGGAAAGGTGTAGATCATTCAGGCAATCAAGTTGCTGCAGGTGTGTATTTTGCCCGGATTCAATCGGGTGGAGAAGAACAACTCATAAAAATGATGCTGCTAAAATAAATTAACTCACAATCTTAGATAAGAAGGCCATCCAATGGATGGCCTTCTTATTTGTACCAATCATAGGTCAAAAATTCAGAAATTTTAGATCATAAAATTAATTTTTACTAACGTTTCTTTTACGAGGAGCTTTGTGGTGGCACAGAGCCCCTCATTTTTCTATGTTATGGGACGCTTTACAAAGGCACATAATACAATTCAACTTGGAGAGATTATGATCAAAAACAGATTCGCAACAGTAGTGATGATACTGCTTGCGTTATTCGCATTGGGACATACTGCTGAAAGATTGGTTCTAGCTGAATATTTCACTAACGCTGGCTGACCTTCCTGTGGCCCCGCAGGGGCTCAGTTGAACGTGTTTCAACAAAATAATCCGACAACACATACCCAAATTAACTACCACATGTCATGGCCAGGTACAGATCCGTACTACAATTATAATAGTGCAGATGGTGACACGAGAAGGGGTTATTATGGCGTAACCTGGGTACCATGGATGGCTATTGATGGTATAACTGACGGTGGTAGTACTTCGACCTGGGAGACTCATATTCTAGCCAATGCTCAGACTACAGCACCACTCGCGATCAGTCTGGCAGGTAATTTTGACTACCAAACTCTCAATGGAAGTGTTCTGGTTACCCTTGACCCTGAAGCGGGAGTGAGTGGGAATTATACCCTTCAAGTAGTTCTGGTTCAGGATGGTCTTTATTACATGGGATCAAATGGCTACCCTGATCATGAAAATGTTATGCGGGATATGTTTCCCAGTTCCTCAGGTACAACTGTGGCCCTGGAAGCAGGAGTTCAGCACGTTGAGATCGTTGATTTCTTCCTTGATCCTGCATTTGTTGTAGATGATTGCAGGCTGGTTGTATTTGTCCAGGCCGCGGATCATGTCGTACTCAATGCTTCGACCGGGTATGTGGGCGATATTGCACCTCTGAACATTCCAAACCTAGTTGCCACCTCATCAAATATCACCATTGTTGGTGATGATGGTGATGGTACGCTGAATCCCGGTGAATCTGCTGAATACACTGTGACGCTATCAAACGGCTGTGATTTTGTCAGCGCCTTAGATGTAACTGGATACCTGTCCACGGCAAGTCCATATGTTACCATTACAGATAGTGTGGGATTTTACAATATGATTGTGTCCTGCGACATTGTTACAAATTTCACCGATAAATTTGCCTTTACGGTTTCAGAAGATGCACCAGATATCTCAGATTTTAGTTTTAATTTGAGAATGGTCGCCAATCAAAGCACCGAGGATCCGTATGAAGTAATCATTCCTCTCACTGTAAGCATCGATTTGTTCCAAGCCAATTTCCCAGTTGCTGTTTCTCAGCCCATTTTGGGTGGAAATGCAGTTGTGGATCTTGATGGTGATGGAACCAACGAAGTGGTGGTGGGTGGATCTGATAGTCTTGTCCATGTCTTTACGCTGGCAGGCACTGAGTTGGCCGGTTTTCCCTATGCCACTGGGAATGTGATAATTGGTGCTCCAGCTGTTGCTGATATTGACAATGATGGTGATCTGGAAGTTGTTGTGACTTCCCGTGATCGCAAAATTCATGTCATCCAACACGATGGGGCAGGGGCAGCAATCACAGAAGCCTCAAGCTATCTTATGGGTACACCTGCTCTAGATGACCTTGACAACGATGGAGACCTTGAAATAGTCGCCGGCGGTTATGGTTATGATTTAGTGGCTGTTCACCATGATGGTACTCCTCTGGATAATTATCCTGTCATTATTGATGGCGGAAGAATGTCTGGTGGTGTTTCCATCGCAGATATTGATGGAGATGGAAGCAAAGATATTGTTCTTGGTACCTGGAGTGATAGTGTTTTCGCTTATAATTTAAGTGGAGAATTATTAAGTGGATTCCCAGTGGATTTGGTGACCAATGTTGCCTCTCCTCCTGTCATTGCCGACATAGATGGGGACGGCTCCCTGGAAATTTTAGCCGGTCAAGATGGTGGCTATTTCTATGCTATAGGTAGTGATGGAAGTGTGCTTTGGACTCAAAGACTTTCCTCTGCTAGTATTCGTACGACGGCAGCTGTGTATGACTTTGATGGTGATGGGTTTATGGAGATTATTTATACAACTCTGGCTGGACTTGTCAACATGCTTGATTATCAAGGGAATGCTGTAGCAGGGTGGCCACAGAGTCTGGGTGGCGCCTGTTATAGTTCACCAGTTGTTGCAGATCTTGATGGTGTCGGTGAGCCAGAGATTATCGTTGGCTCAAACTCTGGAGAATTATACGCCTTCCATCATGATGGCATGCCCGTGGATTTATTTCCACTAGCAATGTCAGGACCGGTCCAGGGAACTCCAAGCGTGGCTGATTTAAGTCAGGATGGTACCCTGGAGATCATCGTTGGGACAAATAATGACTTGACCGTTATTAATCTTAAAATGCTCTCAGAGCTTGGTTCTACCTGGTCAACTGCCCGAGGCAACAATCAGAGAACCGGTCTCTATACTGGTCAGTTCCTGAGTGTTGATGGAATTGAAATGCCTGAAGTGCTTCAACTGAAGCAAAACTATCCCAATCCTTTCAATCCCTCGACTACCATTGAGTTTGGTATACCTGCCAATAGTTTCGTGACCCTGAAGATTTATGATATTCTGGGTCAAGAAGTGAATAGCCTTGTGCAGACGGAACTTGTACCGGGCACATACCGCTACCAATGGAATGGCACTGACGCGTCATTTAAGTCTGTTGAAACTGGTATTTATTTTGCCCGTATTAACGCTGCAGGTTCAGAGCAAATAGTGAAAATGATGTTGCTTAAATAGACATCACGTTATAAATAGAGTGTAAGGGGGCCATCCATTTGGATGGCCTCTTGTTTTTTAACACAATACGTTCGACAACAGAAATATTTTATCAGGATTGTACCCGTGTATATTCTGGCATGACTTATCTAGTCATTTCATAGCAAAATTCGTTGGGAGTTCTATAATGAGATCATCTGGAAAATCCTTAACTGGCAAAGCACTTCTCGAAAAGATTCGTTCAGACTTTATTGGTTTAGATACAACCTACCAGACGGTAGGAGGGGAGCAAACCAGACGAGTATATCTGGACTCAACAGCCAGTTCGCTCATGCTTCGTCCAGCAGCTCATATAACCGCAGATTTCATGAATCACTATTCCAATA
The DNA here is from genome assembly GCA_013202495.1 of Fidelibacterota bacterium. Lineage (GTDB taxonomy): Bacteria > Fidelibacterota > UBA8477 > UBA8477 > JABMPR01 > JABMPR01. The sequence goes on from JABMQQ010000139.1 coordinate 4,747, forward strand.
CACATAGCAAACTCCATCATTCCGCCCACATTTCCACTGCTGCCTATGATTGGGCTCATGAAAGGATACTCAGCTTTGTAGGTGCAGATCCTGATATTTATACCTGCTTCTTTACCGGCTCCGGGACCACAGGGGGTATCAACAGGATGGCGCGTGTCTTCCGAGATGTCCATCCAGAGAAAGATACAGCAATCATATCAATCATGGAGCATCACTCCAATGATTTGCCCCATAGAAAGCATATGCAGCATGTATATCATGTCCCAGTAGATGGTCTGGATGCAAATCAGATGTGTATCAGTTTGCCCAAATTGGAAGAAGCACTTCGTGATGGTGCTGGTAGGGTCAGTTATGTCTCTATTACCGCTGTGAGTAATGTAACCGGGATTATCAATCCCATCCATGATATGGCTCGCCTCGCCCATAAATATGGAGCCCTGCTCATGGTGGATGGTGCCCAAAGTGTTGCTCACCTCCCCACAAAAATGTTTTTTCCAGACGATCCTGACGCTTGTATTGATGCCCTGGTTTTCTCCGGGCATAAAACTTACACACCTGGATCACCAGGGGTTGTTGTGGCCCGCAAAGACCACCTATTAGCCATTGAGCCTGAAGAGGTTGGTGGAGGCATGGTAGAGCGCGTCCTGGAAGATCGCTACCAGGTCAAAGAAACATTCCCTGATCGTGAAGAAGCTGGCACGCCCAATATCCCAGGTGCTATAGCCCTGGCTACCACCATTGAAATTCTTGATCGTATAGGTATGCAAACACTTATGGAAGAGGAAGACGAAGTTTTGGAAGCTGCCATCAAGGAGATGGCAAATATGCCAGAAATTCTAGTCTACGGTGGCACTGACCTGAAGGCTTGTCCACGGGCTGCTTCAATTTCCTTCAACATTAGAGGTATGGACCATGGCCTGGTTGCGGCTCAATTAAACGATTACTTCAATATTGCTGTGAGAAATCAATGTTTTTGCGCTCACCCCTATGTCAAGGAAATGATGTCTGATGATCTGGAAGCTGAATTTGGGGAAATCGATTTTGGCAATATGTCCCCAGAATTTATGCGCAAAGCTGGGATGGTGAGAGCCAGTTTTGGTTTGTATTCAACCCTGGAGGATGTTGCTCAACTCATCGGCGCCCTGAGGGATATTATTCAAAACGGTGAAACATATGCCCTGGACTATGAGCTGAATTCAGAGAATGATTATGTGAATACATCCTACCGGATTGAAAATGAAGAAATATTTAATATTGTTGGAGCAATAGATCAGTATATCGGTGATTAAGACCTATTTGAGTAATAACAGCTTTCCGCTTGAGACACTTTCAGAACCCGAGCTAATCTGAAAGAAAAAACTACCCGAGGTTAATTCGTTTCCAGCATCATCTAAGCCAGACCACAGAAAATTGTACACACTTCCATCACCAATCCAATTGGTTTCTGCGAACACCATTTGCCCTCTCGTATTGAATACGTGTAGGGTGTAGGCGCCTGATTCACTGGCATGAACTGGTATGGTCGTACTATTGTTAAAAGGATTGGGGTACGCCTGGCTTAATCTATTTTGATCTGGCTTTGGGGCATCTGCAATTAATCCAGTTGGGATAAAATTACCATGAATTTCTGTGCTGCCATCCCCTTTGAAGATCAAAAGATTTCTATCTGGAAGTTCAATCCACGGTAATTCAGATACATCTCCACCTGTGGGAGGTGTGCTCATAACCACACGATGATTGCTATCTGAAAGGTGAGGGGGCAGGCTATCATTTTGGCTGGCATCAAAATAATGAATATCACTCATTAACGATCGACGATAAGCATATAAATCTGATCCATCTGAAAACAGAAAATTTTTCAACTGAAAAGGTTGTTGATCTTCCAGTACGATAAGTGCCTGCTGTATCCCTTCAAGCACCGAATCTAATTCTTCAATATTTTTAATGATCCAGAAGAAAAACAGCTCGGAATCAACAACGCTATCCCAGCCTGATCCATCCCAGGGTCCCGTTCCATAGGTTTGGGGTGGGTGGAGGTCCAACCAATCATCTCCAATGAGTTCTCGAACCGATTCCTTGATTACGTCACCATTATGACCAAAACTAAAATTTACACCATCATCACTGGTATAAATGAAAGGGTGGGGGTTTTCAATATCGCTTGCTCCCGAACTGGTTTGGCGAAGATGCCCCATAAGTATGGGCACCTGGGTTTCATTCAGAAGCGTCGAGGTATCATAATAATAATCGATATCCAAATAGGCTTCTTCGTCAGATCGAACCGTTTGGACTTCAGGTACATCCTGGTTCAGATAATAGCTCGTCATACCCCAGCCATCTTGATTATTATAAGGCCATTGACCTGAACCACCCTGTAATCGAAATTCCTCCAGCTCACCCATGAGATAAGGGTGCCAATCACCATTTGTATATGTGCTGCTTAGAGATTCACCTGGTAAAGCGATCACACCCAGCATACGGCAGGGGAACAAAGGCATTGCCAGCAGTAGAAAGACTAACGCACGCTTAAAAAATGGTGTCGACATGGCGAAAATGTAGTTCATACAAGCATAGATTGAAAGGATTTGGTGCAGGTTGCTATAATTTGGGGGCAGAGTTATTACATTTTACTGGGTTGCATGAAGACCTCTAAGAACTATTTTCAATTCGATGGAAAAATTTCAATCTAGCTCTTTTAATGCTGCCGGCTGGCTACCCAATGGTCATTTTCAATCCATTTTTGCATCTTTACTCATGCCGGTGAAACTCCCGAAATATCGACGTGAAATTCTGAATCTTCCAGATGGGGACATCATCGCTGCAGATTGGGTTGATGGTGAACCTGGAACACCCCTGGTGGTGCTTATCCATGGGATGGAAGGAAGCTCAGAAAGCCGTTATAGCAGGTTACTCATGAATGAGTGTACCAAGCGAGGGTGGAGTGGTGTTGTCCTGCATATGCGGAGTTGTGGTGGACTCATCAACAAACACAAGCAATTCTATCATGCTGGATTTTATGAGGACATTAAGTATTTCCTGGATGAACGACTACCTCAGATGGGATTGAATCAACGAGTATATCTACTAGGAGTTTCTCTTGGTGGAAGTCAGATCGCACACTACCTGGCCAAGGGGAAGTCACTGGAACGAGTGAAGGCTGCTGCCATCATTTCCACACCCCTGGATCTTGGAGCGTCTGCAGATTTTATGAGCAAAGGTTTTAGCAGAAATTATGTCATTAAATTTCGGAACACTCTGCTGTTGAAATACCATCTCAAAGCAGAACTGATTGGCGATGATAGCATGGCAAATAAGTTGGCTAAAGCAAAAACCTTCTGGGAGCTGGACAATGCTGCGACAGCACCCATCCATGGTTTTAGAGATGCTGCTCACTATTATTCTGAAATGAGTTCAAAAAACTGTTTGAAGGATATCCCTGTACCTACACTTTATCTGGCCTCACGGGATGACCCCTTTGTTCCGGAAGCATCGATGCCTCAAAAGTCAGCGGGAATGATTACCTCGTTATTGACAGAAAGAGGGGGACATGTGGGATTTGTAAACCAATATGGGAAGTCATGGATGGTTCCCACGGTCTTTAAATATTTGACAGAAAATTAAGTAAGATTTCAATTATAGAGAAAAGAGGATGTAATGAAAAAAAGATTGTTGTTGGTGTTTATAGTCGGGTTGACCATGATGTTGACCTTTTGTGAGAAAGAAGCCGAAGTATCACCTGAAAGATTTAAGGTGTTGGTGGATACAGTGGGCCAGGAATTGGAATATGATGTCTGGATGGATCTCACCTAAGAGTTGAGTAAAAATTATCCAGAGGAATATGCCGCAGGCATGGCTCTAGTGCGCTCCGCAGAACGTGCCATCATGGAACGCGATGAGGACCGTTTTGTGAAAATCTTTGATTTATTGAAGAACTACCCTGAAAACGGTGCCTTGGAGATTACTGATCAGATCGCATTTGGTAATCGATTGGCCTGGGTTATGTCTGACCAGATGCTGCTTTTTAACGAAGCTCCTGCAGTGATGGAATATACGATAGAGAAATTTAGAGCAGAGGAAGAGGGACTGCAGTGGCAAGATGAATTGGGAGCGATGATCTTCGATACGCAAGCCAATATATTTGAGAAGCAAGATGAGATGGAAAAAGCCCTTGAAGCTTATGGAGTGGCACTTGGGTACCTCGAACAACCTGAAACTTTATTGCGCCGTGGACTCATTTTTGAAACTCAGGAAAACTTTGCAGCTGCACTGGAAGATTATGTTGCCGCCCTGCAGTTATCCCCAGGCAAAGCGCTGATCAATCAAAAAGTGATTGAATTGTATACAAAACTTAATCCTGGTAAAGATTCACAGGCTTTCATGAGTGATCTCCATACCAGTCTTGATGAACGCCGCAAAGAGGAAGTACTCTCAGAAGTTTTTTATATCGATACGCCTGAATTTCAAATGACCGATTTTAATGGAAGATCGTTAAATAATGCCAATATGCTTGGCAGAGTTGTCTTTGTGGACTTCTGGGCTACCTGGTGTAATCCTTGTCGTCGAGAATTACCTGAATTTCAGGCCTTCTATGAACTCTACAAAGATGACCCACGTATCGTGTTTGTTGCTGCATCCACAGACCAGGAAAAACAAAAGGTTCAGCCTTATATTGATGAAATGAAATTCACTTTTCCTGTGGCATATGCTGGAGATACTGCTACAAATTTTGGGGTGGAAGGTATCCCAAGTCTGTTTATAATAGGACCACAAGGAAAAATCCGTTATAAGATTGTGGGATTTGATCCAGACAAGGACTTTGTCAGAGAGATGACATGGCGTCTGGAGAGTTTGCTTGATAGTTAAACTATTAGTGGAGGAAAGTAGTATGAATCGTAAGTTCTTTTTGGTAATCATGATATTCTCAATGGCTTTCGCCTATGGACAGGAAGCTAAAACGGGTTGGGGCTTTGGCGGTGTGCCCGCCGTTGCATATAATTCAGATACTGGATTTTTGTATGGAATTGTTTTTGAAGCATACAATTACGGTGATGGATCTCACTACCCTGATTATGATTATACCATCAAGCCCACTTGGACCAGGACCACCAAGGGCAGTGGAGAGAATACCCTCTTTTTCGATTCTAAATATCTGCTACCCAATGATATTAGAGTGACAGCCTACGCAGGATACCTTACCGAGCAGGCTTTACCGTTCTATGGATTCAATGGCTATGAAGCTGATTATAATATCAATTTTGAAGATGATACCACTCAAGCAGATTATCTCACAAGGATGTTTTATCGACACGAGCGCAACACCCTGCGGTTATCAGCTGATTTTCAGAAAAGTGTGATAAATGAAAATATCAGAGTTATAGCTGGTTTTGGATATATCGATACCCAGGTTGACACAGTTGACGAAGATGGTCTCAATGAGGGTAAAGATGAAGATCTTCTCCCGCTGGATGCCCCAACACTTTACGATAATTACGTAGGTGCAGGTTATATCAGAGATGCTGAGAAACATGGTGGATTGACTAATTTCATTAAACTTGGTCTTGTGTATGACACCAGAGACAATGAACCAAATCCCATGAGCGGCATCTGGACAGAAGCGCTGCTCACCACTTATCCTGGCTTTATGGGAAGTGATTTTCCTTTCACTACATTGACGGCCACCCATAGACAATACTTCACGTTAATTGAGAATGATCTATCGTTTGCTTACCGCCTGGGCTATCAGCAACAGATAGGGGAGGCTCCCTTCTTCATGCTGCCATGGTATCAGAGTAGCTATAAGATGACTGAAGGTTTGGGAGGATCAAAATCCCTACGCGGTATCCTGAAAAATCGAATTGTTGGGAACGCCATTTTTATGGCCAATATGGAAGCCAGATGGAAATTCTATAAAACAGTCATTGGCGGTCAAAACCTGTATCTGGCTCTTAATGGTTTCTCTGATTTTGGTCAGGTTCTGACTCCCTACGAGGTTGAAGGTCAAACACTTCCAGTTGCTGCTGAGGAAGGTTTGCATTTGTCATTTGGTGGTGGTTTAAGAGTTGTACTCAATGAGAATTTTATCATCGCCGTGGATTATGGTTTGGCTAAAGATGAACAAGACGGTAATTCTGGTCTATATATTGGGTTAGGCTACCTGTACTAAATCAAGTCAATAATTGACCAAATCATTAGAGGCGTAGTGGTGACACTACGCCTTTTTTTGTGAAGTGACTGGTTTGTAATCAGATTCTCTTTTGGAATACAAACCTTCCTATTAGTTTATCCCCGAACACCTCAACATTTTTTGAATAGAATCTGGATATTTAAGTGCGGGTATTGTGTCAGCTCTGATAGTGATGCCTATCCCATTTACACAACTCAAATATGGGAGTGAAACATGATCAAATTCAGTAAACAACAGCTCAAAATTCCACAGATGAGCAAGCCCGTTTATCTGGTAACAGGTGGTATGTCAAAATTTGATAGAGCCATACCAGAGAAACGGACCGAAGAGCTGGTTATCGATGCCTTCTTAGAGGCAGCCGAATTTATCAAGAAATCCCCTGAAGAATTAAAAAAGTACATCCATAGCTGCTATTACGGTCATTTCGCCGATCATTTTGGTGATCAACTGCTAGGGGAAGCAGTCATACATGATCGTCTCGGCCTGGATCCACTTGGAAATGTCGGTATTAAAACCGGTGGTGCCACAGGAGGCTCAACCATCTGGGAGGCTTACAAAGCAGTTGCTTCAGGATATTCAGATACCGCATTGGCCATGGGCTGGGAACGTATGGATGAAGTGCCCACCGATGAGGGTAATCACTATATCGCCTCAGCTGCCGATAAAGACTGGGAAACCCCCATGGGTCATATCTATACGGGATACTATGCTGTCATGGCTCAAAAATACTGGCAGGTATTTGGTAAAGAGGAAGAATCTTTCCGCCGGACTCTGGCTGAAATTGCTGTAAAAAATAAGGGCTATGCCCGCATGAATCCACATGCCCAGAGCCCCATGAAAATTACAGTTGAAGACGTACTTAATTCTCCCATTGTTGCCCATCCACTGCGGGCGCTTGATTGTTGTCTCATGAGTGTTGGTGCATCCTGTGTGATTCTGGCTGATGAGAAAACAGCCTACGAGATGACAGACAATCCACTTCTCCTGTATACATCAGCTGGTTCCCATACCCTGCGGGTGGCTGACCGTCGCGATATGGCTATCCCATTGTTACCCAATGAGAGTCCAGACCAATACAAAGATCTGGGAGTTCGTTTTCCAGGTGGAGACAGATATCCTGGTTTTACTGGGTTCCTCGCTGCACGCATGGCAGCCTACTATGCCTATGGCATGGCTGGCATTGTTGATCCTACAGAAGACCTTGATCTCGTTGAACTACATGATGCATTCACAATAAGTGATATACAGACCTATGAAGACATCGGAATTCGTCCTTATGGCGAGGGGCGCACCTATGTGGAATCAGGTGATTGCTATCATACTAACCCATTTACTGGTCAACCCGGGAAGCTGCCAGCCAACCTCTCAGGAGGTCTCATTGGCTGTATGCATGCCGTGGGAGCCACAGGTATTATGCAAGTGATCGAGGTAGCTCAACATATCTGGGGCCGCTGGTCAGAAATGCACGCTGATGAAGCAAAGTGGAAACGCTTTAACCGTGTGAAACCAGATGATTGGACCGATTTGCAGGTTAAGGGAGCCAAAAGAGGAATGGCCATTAGTCATGCCGGTGTTGGATCTCACGTAACTGCAACCGTCCTTGTTCATCCAGATCATCAATTAAAAGGGAGGGGCTAAGATGACTACTCAAAATAGAGGAACCGTCAAGGTCGAGAATGGTCGTTATCGTGTAACGGGTAATTTCCATTATGCCTACCCCAACGAGCCCATCAGAGATGAATCAGGAAAACTTCTGGGTATTACCAACCCTGCTGATATGACCCATATTCATGCTTACGGCGGGGAAGCTCCCTTCTTTGAAAATCTTAGCAATGCCAAATTGTTGGGGACGAAATGTGCGAATCCCAAATGCGAGACATATGGTTCAGTTTACATACCATATCGTATTCATTGTCCAGATTGTCTCATGCGAAATGAGGAAGTCGATCTCACTGAATTAGCTCGCAAAGGTGCCAGTGTGCACACCTTTATGATCACAGAACGGACAGGGGCTTTCAATACCCTGGAGAAACCAATTCGTTTTGTAAACGTTGAGTTTGAAGGTGTATCCACTATTTTGATGGGGTATCTCTCAATAGGAGAGCCCAAAATTGGAATGAAAGTGGTGCCCATCTTTCAAACTAAGAATCCAACTTTTACTATCATGGATCTTTCCTGGGTACCTGCAGGAACAAGTGCTGCTGACTTGCCTGAGGGATTTGCTTTTTAAAAAGCTCCAGTATCTAGAATATCAGATGAGAGGCTGCTTACGGGTGGCCTCTCTTGGTTTATGGGAGGAAACAAATGTTTCACTGAGAGCTTAGTAGTCAAGTTTGTCTGTGCTTTTGCTTGGTATGGAATGAGATAGGCCTATTTTTATCCTGGCAAATGATGTTATTTGTCAGGATAACCACGGCGAAGCTCGATAGAGCGAAGTCGGGTTAATATTGAGACTGAGGAGTTAAGATTCAATTATCATTGATTTGTCCCAATAGAAAGAAAGTATTGAATTAGGAGTTGAGACTTTGAATCATTTTATAGAGTGGTGGCAGCATCTACCATCACAAATGGATCCAGTCATTTTCACTATTGGAAATTTTCCGCTGCGCTGGTATGGCATGATGTACATTGCTGCCTTCGCAACAGCTTACCTCGTGGCAAAATATCGGATCAAGGACGAAAAGTTGCCATACAGCATAGATTTTCTAGCTGATGCCATTATGTATGCCATCGTCGGCGTAATCCTCGGTGGACGTTTTGGATATGTGCTTTTCTATGGTTTTGAAGATCTGTTAATGGATCCAATCCGAATTATCTCCCCCATTGCCAAAATCAATGGTCATTGGAAATTTACCGGTATCTCCGGTATGTCTTATCACGGTGGTGGTATTGGCGTAACTATTGGGCTTTGGTTGTACGCACGTAAGCATAAAGTGAAGTTTTTTGAATTGACAGATTTGATCATGGTAGGCATTCCATTAGGCTATACTTTTGGACGAATTGGGAATTTTATCAATGGTGAACTTTATGGCCGGATCACTGAGAGTTGGATCGGGATGTATTTCCCCCACGCCAGAGACGGGCTTTTAAGACATCCTTCCCAGCTATACGAAGCCCTGTTTGAAGGGATAGTTTCATTTGCTATTGTCTGGTCATTTAGGAAGAAGGCTCCCTTCCAGGGCTTTCTCTCAGGTTTATTTTTATTCACATATGGGTTTGCACGTTTCTTTATAGAATTCTTCAGGCAGCCAGATGAACACCTCGGGTTTATATTGTTAAATTATTTTAGTATGGGACAGATTCTCAGCTTCGTAATGATGCTGGGAGCATGTTTGGTCTGGTATCTAGGGTATACCCAACATAAAAATTCAGGAGAAATTGCTAAGTGACGCTGCTTGTTCTTGCCATTGGCGCGCTTCTTCTAGGTCCATTTCTGGCAAAGATCTTTGAACAACAGCCAGGCATCAATCGATTCCTGGATGGATTCATCCTGGTCTCCATCGGAGGCATCGCCGTCATCCACCTCTTGCCTGAAGCTGTGGTTGAAATTGGAGGGATGGCGCTCCTCATGGTCGTTTTCGGGGCTTTGTTACCCTACTTCGCAGAACGTGCTTTTCACAACTATGAACGGGCGACTCACAGTGGTGTTCTCGTTCTGGCATTTAGCGGTATTCTGGTGCATACACTCATGGATGGCATTGCTGTGTCACAAGCTTCACGAGACCATGGGTCTGGTCAGGTATTGGCTTATGCAGTGATCTTACATCGTCTTCCAGTTGGATTGTTGATCTGGTGGGCTTTAAAACCTCTCAGCAATATCAAAGTCATCGTGAGTGTTCTTGCGTTAATGAGTCTGGCAACTGCCGCCGGATTTAGCCTGGGTGCGGCTGAATTCCCCGGAGCACATTCCACCTACATTACTTATTTCCAGGCTCTGGTAACTGGATCACTCCTCCATGTTCTCTTTCATCGCCACATTCATGGCGCTGCTTCCGAAGAAAGTGAGCAGGACCACACACATTCCAATTCGAAGAATGCCTTACCCTCAGCTTTCGGCGCTCTGGCAGGGGCTGGTCTTCTGTATCTTTTACCACTGGGTCACGAGTTACCTCATGCCCATTCAATTGGATCAACTGCTCACCTTACTCTGTCTCTCTTTTTTGAGAGTGCTCCCGCCTTGTTATTGGGATTTACAATTGCCTCCAGTATTCAAAATTTCATTCCTGAAGCAGGGATCAATTGGCTTCATTCAAAAAACAGATCAGTGAGAGTGGGGAAGGGCATGCTCTTTGGACTCCCACTGCCCATCTGTTCCTGTGGGGTTGTCCCGCTGTACCATAGTCTTGTTAGACGCGGGGTATCTGTGGGTGCAGGAATGGCGTTTTTAATAGCCACCCCTGAATTGGGCATCGATGCTATCATGATTTCCGTACCTCTCCTGGGCTGGAAAATGACGGTCGCACGGTTGATTGCTGCCGCTTTGATAGCCTGGCTCACTGGGTACATCATGGACCTGGTTGTACCTGCAACACAGGAAATGACCGTCCCTGTAATTGAGCCGGAAAAGCTAAAGACAACCGTTAATCCCTGGAAACGCTTCTGGTCCACCTTGAATAAAGAAATGATCGATCATCTTGGTCCCTGGGTCCTGATGGGTCTCATCATTGCCGCCATCACCGATCCCTTTCTGGGTAAGCTTGATTGGAGTTCGCTCCCATACGGTGTTGATATCCTTATTATGGCTCTCATTGGAATGCCCCTTTATGTCTGTGCTACAGGAGCAACACCCATCGCTGCTGTCATGCTTCTGAATGGCGTATCTGCTGGAGCTGTACTGGCTTTTCTTATAACTGGACCGGCCACAAACATCACCACCCTCGGTGTGATGAAAAAACTCCATGGTGGACGTATAGCAATTATTTTTCCTCTTGTGATTATTGGGCTAACCATTGTCATAGGATTTGGAGTCAATTTTATCATGGGTGACTCAGCCCATATTGGTGCTGGAGCAGAAATAAGTGATGATCACTCATGGATTAATTATCTGGCAGGCAGTATCTTACTGATGCTTTTTGCCGGTTCGCTGTTCAGAATCGGTCCGAGGGGAATGTTGGAGAATCTATATGAGGGTCTGGGAGACTCTGAAGAGGACGATGATTGTTGTGATGACTGTCATGATTAGGGGATGAATAAATGAAAATTTTACTGGCAGGTGGTGGAACTTCTCATGAACGTGAGGTCTCGTTAAAATCTACTGCAGCCATGGAACGAGCACTCCAGGAATTGGGTTATGTCTACAAACGCGTGGATCTGGGAAACGAACTGGATGTCGCCCACGAGTGGGATGATTCCTATGACATAGTTCTCCTTGGTTTCCATGGGAGAGCCGGAGAGGATGGACTACTCCAGGCCACGCTGCAGGCCAACCAGATTCCTTTTACAGGCGCTGGTGTTGCTGACAGCTTACTGGCCTTCTCAAAGGATGCCTCAAAACGTCTGTTCAAGAAACACGGAATCCCAACTGCTGATTGGGAACTCATTCTACATGAAACGGGTCAAGAATTACCTGAGACCAAACTCCAATTACCTTATGTCATCAAACCTGATAACGAAGGCTCAACAATTGGTCTATCGGTCTGTGAAAAACCTGAGGACCTGATTAAAGCTCGACAGGTCTCTGGATCATTCAGCAGATTGATCTTTGAACGGTTCGTTCCGGGACGTGAACTCACAGTAGGTGTTCTTGGAGATCAAGTATTCCCCATCGTTGAAATTTTCCCTGGCCATGAGCTGTATGATTACGAATCAAAATACACCAAGGGTATGAGTAACTATGAGTGCCCGGCCAAGCTGGATGATTCGTTGACGAGGCATATCCAGGATTTAGCAGTTAAATCCATGCAATCTGTAGGAGTTCAGGTGTATGGCCGAGTTGATTTTCGTCTGGATCCTGAGAATCAACCATGGTGTCTTGAGATTAATACTTTACCCGGGATGACCAAGACATCACTCCTACCAATGGGTGCTGCCGCAAATGGTCTCAGTTTCCCCCAATTAATAGATGAGATTCTAAAACTAAGTTTGAAAAAATATAGCTAGGTCAAGAAGTATGAGTATTCGATTTTATAACACAATCACACGTCAGAAGGAAGCATTTCAACCCCTGGAAACTGGCAAGGTTAAGATGTACACTTGTGGTCCTACTGTGTATGATTATGCCCATATTGGTAATTATAGAACCTTTATTTTTGAAGATCTGCTTCGCCGATATCTTGAATTTCGTGGATTTGATGTAAATCAGGCAATGAATCTCACTGATGTTGATGACAATACAATCCGTCGCAGTCGGGAAAGAGACATCTCACTCACCGAACTCACTGATGAATTTAAAGCGGCCTTCCATGCTGACTTGAAAACATTGAATATGCAGGCAGCTCAGAACTATCCAGAAGCCACCAACTTCATCCCGGAAATGATCAATATGATATCGGATCTTGAAACTAAGGGCTACACCTATACCACTCCAGACGGAAGTGTATTTTTTAATATTGAAAAGTATGAGCAATATGGAAAGTTGGCCAACCTCAACCCAGATGAGATGTTGCGTGGTGGCAGAGTCGCAGATGACAGTTATGAGAAGGAGGGAGCACGTGATTTCGCCCTCTGGAAGGGGTATAAACCTGAGGATGGAGATGTTCAGTGGGAATCACCATGGGGGAAAGGCAGACCAGGCTGGCATATTGAGTGTTCTGTCATGTCCACAGAGCTCCTGGGTCCCCACTTTGATATTCATTGCGGCGGTGTAGACAATATTTTCCCTCATCATGAAAACGAATTGGCCCAGAGTGTCTGTGCCACGGGTGCAGATTTTGTCAACTACTGGCTTCACTCCGAGTATTTGCTGGTTGACAATAAGAAGATGTCTAAGTCTCTCAACAATTTCTATACGCTGAGAGATCTTTTAGATCAGGGTTACCCTGCGGAAGCCATCCGTTGGATGTTGATTACCACGCACTATCGCCAGAAACTCAATTTCTCTGTATCTCGCCTGGAAGAAGCCCAAAAAGCCGTAAATCGCCTTCGAGAATTCTATTCGAAATTGAAGGCTTATGATGGTTCAGGTGATGAAGATGCAGGTGAGCAGATAAACCTTGCTGATAATCAGTTCACTTCAGCCATGGATGACGATCTGAATATTTCAGGTGGGCTGGCAGCCATATTTGAATTGGTCCGCTGGGGGAATAGATCCATGGTAGAGGGGCGGTTATGTACCGCCGGTGCCACTGATCTAATTAACCTCCTTCGCAAGTTTGATCATGTCTTGGGTGTACTTGATATGGAGAGTGGGTTGAACGTTGAAATTGATGCCGATTTCATTGAATCAAAAATTGCTGCCAGAAAAGATGCACGAGCCAATAAGGACTTTGCATCAAGTGATGCAATCCGCGATGAATTAGTAGCTCTGGGTGTGGATTTGATTGATACACCTGAGGGTACCAAATGGAAAATGAAGTAAGTCAGTGCCGCAACGCCCCATCAGGGCGAGATACCTAAAACCCCAGACAATCAAGGCTTCCACGCCCCATCAGGGCGAGATACCTAAAACCCCAGACAATCAAGGCTCCCACGCCCCATCAGGGCGAGATACCTAAAACCCCAGACAATCAAGGCTCCCACGCCCCATCAG
>JABMQQ010000010.1 GCA_013202495.1 Fidelibacterota bacterium
ACCTTCAACTAACCATATCTGAAAATGAGAGCAATTCAGTATTTTTTGATTTGAATGGTGACAGGTAAGGGCTATAGCCATTCCTCATACCCTGAAAACTCCACGATGTACCCTAAATGATTGACTTTTGGGGAAAGATCTTCAGCCTAAATGGTCACGACCGAGAAGCGAGGATGATTCAAGCGGCCCTATTTTTTCACAACTTAGGAGCGTTTGCTTACTTCCTTGAGTGCCTGCTTAAGTAGTTTTGACATTTTGACATAACCAGCCTTATTGGGATGCACACCATCATAGGTGTACTTTTCCTTCAGACCATTTTTGCTATCTACCATGGGTGTAAAATAGTCAAGATAGGTAATCCCTTTGGCTGTGGCATAGTCCTGCAGCCTTTTGTTCAGCTCCACGATCTGATCTGCAGGCTGAATCTCCTTCTTCCAGGGATATTCGTAAGCAGGCAAAATAGATGACAAAACTATATTTATATCGTTGGCAATGGCCAACTCACACATGGAAACGATATACCCATGAATCTCGTCCAGCGTCATGGGTCCAGTGTTCCCGGCAATATCGTTTGTCCCAGCTAGAATAACCACCACATCAGGTTTAAGATCGATGACATCCTGTCTGAAACGCAGTAGCATTTGCGGTGTGGTCTGTCCGCTGATACCCCGGGCGATATATTGAGGAGATTCAAAGAATTCGGGATAGAACTTGGGCCACCCCTCAGTAATGGAATTTCCCATGAGTACAACTCGTGATTCTCCAGGGGCTGGAGCGTTCAGATTGAGGTTTTCCTCCCGGAATCGCTCCAGGTTTGCCCAATCCTGAGCTGCTACCTCAAGGGATGATCCGATCACTATCAGGGAGATTATGAAGATGTGATGCAAAATTTTCATGCTTTAACTCTCCTCAATATTGCCGGATGACTCTCATGTTTTCCTCCGACTTTCCAACAAATTTTAGGTGTTAATTTTAAGCTGAATTCCTGCTTGCATTAATGTTTCCGTATAGGGATCGTTGAACAATTTTCTCATAACTACTTTTTTGATCCCCACCTTCTTCAATCTTTTGCATGGCGTACTGTTGAATCAACAGAAGGGGTAGCACAATTCGCTTCCGAACTTCAATCGATTCTCTGGAAACAGCTTCTTCCTCCATGAGATGCTCAAAATCTGAGATGGATAGCAGCATTTCACTTGATAAGTAGTATTCATCCAGGAGAATATTCCAGAATTCAGAATACTCGCTGTCATTGGCTATATATCGGGTGAGATCAAAATCGCATTTAAAAAGTGACATCATACTATTGAGCATGAGCGTTTTGAAATACGGAACATCTACAAACAGTCGTTTTAGCTTATCCAACTTTCCCTGATCTACGAGGGCTTTAATAGCAGTACCCACACCAAAATAGCCTGGTACATTTTGTTTCATCTGACTCCAGGATCCGACAAAAGGTATCGCTCGTAAATCATCCAATTCCAATTTCTTTTGAGTTCCCCTCTTTACCGGTCTACTCCCAATATTGGCCTCTGAATAATATGGCAGGGTGCTTTTATTTTCCAGGTAGGGAATAAACATCTCATGATTCTTAAGGTTGATATATTTCTCATGGCTCAATTTGGCCAGATCCTCGAGAAGGTCCCGCTCCTCTTTAGAAATCACGATCTCCTTGTCGTAGATGACATTGGATAATCCCGCTGTTAGTAATTGTTCACAATTGTGTGTGAAATGTTCTTTGGTTCCATAACGACTGGTGATGGTCTGTCCCTGAATGGTCAACTGAATTTCATGTTTGGCAATCTGTTTACTCTGTGAGGCATAGAAACGATTTGTTTTCCCTCCACCTCGAGCCGGTGGTCCACCCCGACCATCAAAAAAGATGGCTTTGATTTCATGTCGTTCACAGACAGCTGATAAGGCTTCCTTGGTTTTAAATATTGCCCAATTTGCCTGGAGGTAGCCACCATCCTTAGTTCCATCGGAGAACCCCAACATGACAGTCTGTTTATTGTCACGCTGTAGCAGATGATTTCTATATAGAGTGGTATTAAAGAGTGCATCCATAATCGTCTCTGATTGGTCCATACCTCTCATGGATTCAAATAGAGGCACAATATCAAAGGGCAGTTGATCAACCTTCCAACCGCACCACCTGAAAAGTGCAATTACAAAAAGCACTGAAAAGACATCCTCAGAGTTGCTGATGATATAGCGATGGCAACCCATTTCTCCATTCTTATCCTGGATCTCTTTTAAAGAGCAAATGGTCTGTAAGGTATCTCGGATGAGTTCATCATCGTACTGGGTGATATCCAGCAACAATTCTTTTGTGGTAAGGATGTTTACCAGCTCATTTGGATCAAGCTCTTCCAGTTTGGTATGAACCAGCTGTTCTTTCACCAGAATAGCTTCTATAGTTTTATAGTGGACGTGGTGATTCTGACGAATATCCAATGACGCAAAATGTGATTTAAATATTTTAACTTTATCTATCACCCTATCCAGGTCATCCAGATACAATCCATTATTTTTTGTCCGAACTGTGTCCCTCACATGAAGCAGGGGATCGAGAATCTCTCTATATGGGATACCTTTGTTATCATCATATGTTGCCTTGTAGAGCTTGGTTCGCAAATCTCCGATAATTTCATCTACGCCCTTAAAAGTCAATTTTAGCGCGAGACTTTTTAGGTCTTGATAATAGCACTTCATCAGACTCATCCGTAGATCATTGGCGACCTGCATGGTCGTTTTTGAAGTGACAAAGGGATTGCCATCTCGGTCTCCCCCTGGCCAAAAACCTAGCTGAATAATATTAGGATTGTCAAAATCATCATTGCCAAGCTTGTGCTTGATTTTCCAATAGAGATCACCAATGGCATCATAGTATACAGATTTGAGGTAATAGATTAGATTTTTGGCTTCCTCAAATGGTGTGGGTCGTTTGGCGTTGAGTAATGATGTCATCCCCAGTTGCTGGAGCACCTGGTCGATATGATTGATATCATTCTTTTTGATGAGCTTGCGCAAATCACTGATAATATCGAGAACAGCCTGCGGGTAAAACTGAGTTGGATGGGCAGTGAGGACGAGGCGGGCACTAAATACAGAGAGTTTTTCTAAAATTTCTTCGCTCTTGTTTCTGGAGTTTAAGAGCGTAAAAAAATCATTTAAGGAGAGATCAGAGTTGTGTTTTTGAAGCTGTCCGAAAGAAGCATCTTCAACACTATCAAACAAGACCACCTGCCGCTCAACATATTGGATAACATTGAACATAAATTCAATTTTTTCAGTTTCCGTACCAATATTTGTATGCGTAGTACAAAATGTATCCAGAATCTCCAGCGGCTCTAACCCATCCGTCAGTCCCTTTTTACACACTTCGTGCAAAAGTGGAATGAGGATACCGACATTACTTATGCTCTCTGAAGGAAGATTTAAAAAAAGGCTGTTGTAGATATTAAATTTATTTTTGACCCACTTTTCGTAGGTTTCGATTCGTGCCGCTTGATTCTTCAATTATCTATTTATCCTTATAAGCTCACTTCCGCCCATCATGAGCAGGAAACAACTTGTCTTATCCCTGGATGGGTGGATTACAACTTTATTACAACCACCCTAATCCCAGACCAAAAATTAACACAGCCAGAACATCAATTCCCCAGATTGCTCCTACTGTGATTAGCCTTTTTTTCATGGTAGGCATATCATAGACCCAGAAGGCAACAACAAAAAAGGTGAGATAACCAAACAGGAATATGAGCCAGGGAGTATTTGCATCCCAAAAGGTCCAATCCCAGGTGAGGGCATCAACGGCATTGAGAAGTATCTCGATAAACACACAAAAAATGGAACCGGCAATAGCTATGAACCATCTGTTAGGAACACCAAGAATTTTATCCTCTTTGTTGGGGAGTAAAAATTTTGTCCAAATTATTCCTGATACGGCGAACATAAACATGATCTCAATATTCAGCCCGACGAGGATGAGATATGCCGTATCCCCTGGTGCACACCAGAGTGGAGCCCAACCTGCAAGTTTAAAAATAACTGAGTTCATGATCTCGTTGAACCAGTCCATCCCCCAGAATGCCAAACCGGCTAGAACAGCGATGTAATTTTTTTTCTCCATCTCAACGGCATAGACATAAAACACAAATGCCAGCAGTGGTATGACGTACCATTGGAAATTTGAACGATCACGTAGATGTGTAAGCGCTTGTTGCGAAAAGTCACTGGGCATATTGCCTCCCCTCGTAAGAATTTGCCAAGAAACTAACTCTACGGCAATATAGTTAAAGCTCTAAGTGAAGGGATAAGCAATCCTATCCGATTATGAGTGCCTGCACTTTTTCCATTCAATAAAGATGAGTGCAGTTAAACCTGTGGCGATAATAGCAAAAGCTACAGCTGGGGGTTGTCCCACCGAAAAAGCGATACCGATTGCTGACATCAAGACAATTATCATACGGGGCACTAGAAATAATTTGCTCATTCGCCACACTGAAGCCGCAGTAAATGATACAAAAAGTACGTAGCCACCACCTAATGCCAACGCAACTGGAAGAGAAAGTACATCATGGGGATGACTGATAATTTTCTCAAAACCTATGGCTATTCCAATAATGCCACATATTAGAGGGAAATGCATCACACTGTAAGCATCCCTTGCAACACGACCCTGTTCACCCCTCTTTGTTTTTGCAAAATGCTCTTCGAGATGTTCATTAATCCATGAAAAATAGCTCCACCACAACAGGCAGGTAACCAGGACTGCCAGCCCACCATTGACTAGAAGTGCCTGTGTTCGCTCTTGAATATCTATTGCGCTGGCTGCTACAATGAGGGATTCCCCCAAAGCAATGATCACAATCAGACCATGACGTTCAGCAAAATGCTTTGGTCTCAATTTGAAACCGTCTGAGCGCCCTCCAATTCCGCTTGCCATTAAATCAAGTGCGATGGCTGCGAGCCACCATATAATTCGTTGAGATGGAGATACCATGGCACCGCCAATCACAGCAGCCAGGCCGGTAATTGAAAGAACTGCGAACATGGTGGCGGCAGATTGTTGGTCTTTGTGATTCGAAGTAACTCGAATATACAATCCGAGGCCTAACACTCTGATAATTACATATGGAATGGCGAACCACATCACTTTGTCGCTGAAGGCTTCACTAATGGAAGCGGCCAGTACAAAGGCTACAGCAGTAGCGATTAACACTCCCATCCTGACTTCAGCAATCCTGGTGTTGGCTGCATTTAAAGCCCAGGTGAATTGTGTCCAGCCCCACCAAATCAGCCAGAAGATCAATACTGATTGGACTACACTTATCACGCTAAAATGTTCTGCTGTGATGCCAGTTATTCTGGTAATGGCAAAGACAAAAACCAGATCAAAGAAGAGTTCGACAAAATCAGCACCTTGCTCATCCGGTGAAACTAAATGCTCAACTGGGGTTAGTATTTTTTTCATAAACAATATTTGCTCTTTCTGGTTAATGTTTAGAGTTGTCCGAATAATAATCTTGAGTCTGAATCTTGGATATAACCATGTTGATTAAGACTCTGAGAGAGACTTATTCTAGCACATCCATACTCTTAATTTCGGGTTTAGGGTGAATGAAGATCAAGGCCATTAACCCGCCCAAGAATGTCAACAGGGAAGCCGTGTAAGCCACTCTATTAAACGCTAAAATAAACGAAGCATTAAACAGGTTCTTGACGACTATCTTCTGGTCTTCTGGAAGCAAAGTAGGGACCTCAGCTCCGGCAAATTTTGAAGCTTCCAGCCTGATCTCATTTTTCATCGTCTCTGATATTTTCAAATGACCCAGTTCATTCTCAATGGAATCGTTAAAGTAGAACAAAACAAGGGCTCCAAACAGCGCAACGGCAAGCACACCGGCTGCTCTGGCCACAGTATTATTAATCCCAGATGCAATCCCCGCATTATTTGGAGAAACGGCACCCATTACTGCGGATGTCAGAGGTGCAACTGTGATACCCATTCCCACACCCAGCAGGCAAAAAGAAATAAAGAAGGTTTGCCAATAATCAGCTGGACCTTGTGTGATCCCATAAGTTGAAAAAAGAAAAAAACCAGCACTGGCAAACATGGGTCCAATAATTAGGGGTAATCGAACACCTCTCTTATCCACATATTTTCCCATAAGTGGAGATATACTTGCGATGGAGATGATCATGGGCAACATGGCCATTCCTGCATAAATCTCACTGTAGTTTTGAATCTGGATCAAATTCAAGGGTAAAAAGAACAAAGCGCCACCTAAGGCGCCATAGACAAACAGAGTTAACAGATTTCCCCCGCTAAATGTGGACGATCTGAATAATTTCAAAGGCATCATGGGATGTTTTGTTGTGTACTCCACTCTGATAAATGCCATCAGAGCTAAAATGCCTACAATGAGAGAGGTGATGATTATTGGATTTCCCAGACCTTGTTTGGGAGATTCGATAAGCCCATAGGTAATACCCACGAGACCAAGGGTCACCCACAAAGCACCCCACACATCTAATTTTTTAGCGTCAGGATTGCTCGATTCAGGCACCTTGGCCAGCATGGTGATCAATACAATAAGGGAAAGTGGGATGTTAATAATAAATATTATTCTCCACCACCCCATACCGGCTAACCAGCCACCTAAAATGGGCCCGAATACAGCTGTGAGGGCACTAAAAGTAGACCAGAGCCCGATGGCGCGACCGCGACTATCTGATCCAAATTGCGAGCTTAGTATTGAAAGACTGCCTGGTGTCAGGAGAGCTGCACCAACCCCTTGAAAGGAGCGGGCAATAATCAATTGAAGAGGGGTTTGGGAAATACCACAGAAAAGGGAAGATAGGGAAAATAAACCGAGCCCAATCAAGAATATTTTATTGCGACCGTACAGATCTCCCAGTGAACCACCTACTAATAATAAAGCAGAGAGAAACAGGGCGTACCCATTGATTACCCATAATAATTGTGTCGCAGAAATGCCCAGGTCCGCTTGAAGAGCTGGAAGAGCAATGTTGAGGGCTGTACTGTCTATAAACACCAGGCTGGAGGCCAAAATGGTTGCCAGTAAAGTCCATTTTTGGGTTGCTGTGAAACGAGATATTTGAACCGCTGGAGAGGATTTACCTGTCATGATTTGTACGGATCAGATTGTTGACAATCAAGCGTTTTACGTCCCCTGCCCACTTGGTGAAAAATCTGTGCCCGCTTACCTCCAATACCTTCGGATATGATTATTCCTGGGAAGTTTCGGGCTTTGCTTTCAGGAAAAAAGCCACAACAGCACTTGTGATAACACCCATAACCGGAGCAAATATTGTACTCTGAATGATATAGTTTTTGAGGTTAAAATATGCCTCTGCATCAGCCTGGGAAGTCAAGTTATTGGCAACTCCATAGGCTATGGCATTCTCAAAATAATGTGGACTAATGACATAAGCGGTAATCAATTGTCCAAAGGGGCTTAACACGCCAACGATAAGTGAAATAACGACACCACTCAGGAATCCCTCCTTGTATGTCATTTTTCCATCAAGATCAGTGGCTCGTTTATCCCTTAACGCGAACACATAAACTGCGATGGCAATAGGCGCAAAAAAGTTCGTATAGGTTGCATGTTTGTCAATATCAGTACTATGTAGACCCGTAAGACGTTCCAGGAGCATCCAGACCAGGGTCACTCCCATAAAAATGAGCCCCCATTTTATCTCCGTTTTAAATTTCTGCATGGTGCCTCCTATTGCCTGGAATGGATTCCTATGGAATTACCTTCACTATCTTCAAGGATGGCAACAAAACCATGTTCACCAATGGCATGTTTGGGAATTAAGACCTTGCCTCCAGCTGCAACCACACGACCTTCCTCATCAGCACAATCGGCTGAGTTGAAGTAGACCATCGTTCCGCCCTTGCCTGGTGAGTATCCATCACTTTTTACCAGTGCACCAGAAGCATAAAGACCGTTTTCAACCCCTGGGAATCCCAAGAGCTGTTCACCGCCAAAACTAAAATCTGTGAACTCCCCACACGCTAATACTGACTTGTAAAAATTGACTGCTCTATCCATATCCTCGACATAAATCTCAAACCAACCAACTACGTTTGCTTGACTCATAATTAGCTCCTTAACTTGAATAAATACATGACTCCATCGGTCACCTTTTAATATTCACCTCATTCAGATGAAATACAAGTCCGTTTAAAGTTTCAACTTTTCAGCGACGATATTTATCAGAAAGACCCACACCATCCAGGATCATGGGTGTGATTTTTTCCAGGCGATTGAGTTTTGTTTCTACTCGTTTTGCGTTAGAAATATATTCAGCATATTCCCGTCGCTTTGAGAGGGACAATTCATCAAAACTAGAGCGTAACTTTGCATGGGATTTTAAAACTTTCTCAAGTTCTTCAGGAATGATAAGAGGTTTCTTGGTATCTGCCTTGATCTCTTTACCAGCCTTCTGGTTATCAATTGCCTCAAGAGTATAGGACTTCACGACGGTAGCATTTATCTCATCAATATGATGGAAACGCATTTGTCTCTGAGCCTTAGTCACACCCTCCTGAGCATTTATGAGAAGATCTTTTTCATCTTTGAGCAAGGCACCCTGGTAGTACCACAAACTGACAAATGATTTATAGCCACCAATACTGACAATATTCTTTTTCTCAAACATGTAAACAGGGCCACCCCATTTAATGGTCTCTTCTAAGTCCAGTTCTAACAAAATCTTCCTAAGTTTAGATATAGCCTCAGCCCAATGAGGTGAATTTTGGATGTATTGTTCAACACTGGTGGCTTTATACATCATTCGACTGTTGGGAATCCAGGAGTTACCTCCCGCGACGGCTCACCAGTTTATTCAGGAAAGTTGATTTTAGGGGCTCAATGGCCATGAGTGCTTTAACCGGGGATGTTTTTTCAAGTACACTTAAAACCCTACCAAGGGTTCGATGACTGAAACCATCATAGTCATAAAAGATCAGATCTGACAAC
Organism: Fidelibacterota bacterium; assembly: GCA_013202495.1. Lineage (GTDB taxonomy): Bacteria > Fidelibacterota > UBA8477 > UBA8477 > JABMPR01 > JABMPR01. Next base: position 9,021 of record JABMQQ010000010.1, read on the forward strand.
TTGCCTCGCTCTATCGCCATGGCGGCGTATTTATCGAAGCTGCTTTCTGGTGTGTAGATTCTTTGTGGACGTGCCTTCATCGTTGCAGAACCTGAGGTACAGTAGGTAGGGCAGACACCACAACCCAGACAGACCTCTTCATCGCGAGTGGCCTTTTGCTTCTTGCGACCATCCTTCTCATACTTCACCATTTCAATGGCGTCAACTGGACAGGCAGATTCACATTTTGCGCATCCCGTACAGGTCTCCCCATTGATATCCAGGATCCAGCTTGAAGACACGATAGCATTGTTCATATCAAAAGTTTTTATCGCCTCCATCATACCGCAGCAACATCCACAACAGTTGCAGATATAACTCAGATCGTTCTGAACATTGTCTCCCGTCTGAGCTAACCCAGCTTCCTTGCTCAATTCTAGAAGTCTCATGGATTCAGATTCTGAGATGTGCTGAGCCAGGCCATTGTGAACCAGAACATCTGCTGCCCCACCAAATGAGAGACAATTACTTTGCTCATGGTCACATGCCTTACCTAAATGTTCAGCTTTATGGCGACAGGCGCAAAGAGAAACTGCGTGAGAGCTGGCGTTTTTAACCACATGGGATGCCCGATCATAGTCCAGGATTTCGATATGATCACCCTGGGGTAAAGATTCCTCCCTAGGGAGTGAACGCCCTACTTGAGTCTGTCCCTCAAATACGGCACGACTGAAGCGATCATTCTCCAGCATATACTTTTCAAACAATTGGGCAATTTCTGCCATAGGGGCATCAGGTCTGGAGCGCATAAATGTGTATTCAAAAAAACCTATGACCACTGGCGGGAGGGCAACATAGCGATGACCCTTACGTTCGATATCCACCACCAGTCCGCGATGGGCTAAATCCTGAATCAGGTCATTCAGCTTTTCTTCATCCATCTTGAGTTTTTCAGCCAGTTTGGAGGTTCGAGTGGGAATCGTTGGGAAACGACGTACAAGCCGGGCTTCATCGGGAGTGAATAGAAGTTCTAATATTTTTGTAAAGGTTGGTGATGCAGGTGCGCCTGTTATGTGACGGTCAAAACGTTGCTGAAGTAGGCGGTAGTCTCGGTGCTCAGTGACAATATGTCCCATGGTTCCCTCAAATTGAATTAGCAAATAATATAGGTGCGAAGCGCAAGAATATATGCCCTGTTTTTAATTGAAAGAGCTTGGCCTTGGGAGACCTTTTACTATATTGCTCCACATGAGAGCTGGCATTCATGTGACCAAAATATTCCCCCTCATTTCCGACCTCTTAAAAGCACCCTCCCGCGAAAGTTATGCTTTAAACAGATGGAAGCTTCGCAAGCGCTAGGCCATGCATTTCAAGGTGGAACATATCAGTACCAACGCTTTCACACCGGCACTGGCACCACCAGCAAAACAG
>JABMQQ010000140.1 GCA_013202495.1 Fidelibacterota bacterium
AAATTAGAGATGAAATGGGTGGACTTAAGCAGCGTCTCGATACGCTGAGGGGGCATCTTTGACCTCTCTGAGGTTCAAACTGAACTAGGCGAATTAAAACAGAAATCCCTCAAAGATGATTTCTGGAATGATCAGGCTACCGCTCAGGAAATTCTCAAAAATATTAATTTATTAGAATCTCAGGTCACTGATTGGGAGAACGTTGTCAATCATGAAGAAGATCTTGATATTCTGATGGAGTTGGCTCTCGAAGATCAAGACGAGAGTTTAACACCAGATTTAGCAAAATCTCTGCGTAAATTCCGGAAGACACTGGACGACTACGAGTTACGCCAACTCCTCTCAAATGAGGATGATGCGCTAAATTGCATCGTGACTATTCATCCCGGAGCTGGAGGAACAGAATCTCAAGACTGGGCTGAAATGCTTTATCGCATGTATACACGTATGTTTGATAATCGTGGATGGAGCTGGAAAGCCCTGGATTATCTCCCAGGTGATGAAGCTGGGCTCAAAGACGCTACAATTGAAGTAAAGGGTGCTTTTGCCTTCGGGTATTTAAAAGCTGAGAATGGTATACATCGTCTAGTTCGCATAAGTCCCTTCGACTCAAACTCACGTCGCCATACCTCCTTTGCTTCAGTCTATGTTTATCCACTCTATGACACTGAAATCGAGATTACCATCGATATGAGTGAAGTGCGAGTCGATACATATCGCGCCAGTGGAGCAGGTGGACAACATATCAACAAAACTGACTCAGCAGTGAGACTGACACACGCTCCTACGGGAATTGTTGTGCAGTGCCAAAATGAGAGGTCGCAGCACAAGAACAAAGAAACGGCCATGAAAATGCTCAAGGCCCGACTTCATCAACTTGAGAAAGAAAAGGAACAGGCCAAAATGGATCAATTGGCCTCCTCCAAAACTGAAATAGGCTGGGGAAACCAGATCAGATCCTATGTGTTTCATCCATATACCATGGTCAAAGACCATCGCACAAAACATGAAACAGGAAACATACAGGCCGTCATGAATGGTGAAATAGACGGTTTTATTAAAGCATTTTTATTGAATCAAATGGGAAAAGAATCCTAATGAGTGAACGAACTTTAAATGAGATCATCGACCAGCGTAAAGAAAAAATCAAAGCTTTGGTAGCTGATGGTATCAATCCATATCCACATAATTATGACCGAACTCATCTGATAACTGAAGCTCTCGAGTCATTTGATGATCTTCAGGAGAAAAAAGGAACTCGGCTGGCTGGTAGACTCATGTCCAGACGCGTCATGGGCAAAGCAAGTTTTGCCAATATCATGGATGGCAGCGGAAAATTGCAATTATACATCGGCCGTGATGATATTGGTGTCGATAGTTACATGATGTTCAAACAGCTCGATATTGGCGATTTCGTTGGTGTGAGTGGTGAACTTATGACGACACGCACCGGTGAAAAGACCTTGAAAGCTCATGAGCTGACCCTTCTGAGTAAGAACATCAGACCTCTACCGAACGTGAAGGAAAAGGATGGTCAGCTATTTGATGGTTTTGAGGATAAAGAGCAGCGCTATCGAAAACGTTATCTTGATCTTATCGTTAATCCGGATGTAAAGGAAACCTTTGTCAAGCGGGCAAAAATTTATCGGAGTATTAGAACCTTTTTCGATATTTCAGACTATCTGGAAGTAGAAACACCCATTCTCCAGCCACTTTACGGTGGTGCCTCAGCTCGTCCCTTCAAAACGCATCATAACGCTCTGGATATTGATCTCTTCTTACGAATAGCTGATGAGCTCTATCTAAAACGTTTGATTATTGGTGGCTTTGAAAAGGTCTTCGAATTTTCTCGGAACTTTAGAAATGAAGGCATGGATCGCACACACAATCCAGAATTTACTGCCATTGAATGGTATGAGGCCTACGTTGATTATTTCTATCTCATGGATCAAGTGGAGTCACTCTTCAAGCATTTGGCCTCGGATCTGGATCAAAGCATATTTGAGTTCAATGACCATGAAATTGACCTGACCAAACCCTTTGACCGAGCAACCATGGCAGAACTTGTGCAAAAACATGCCGGAGTTGATTTGTCCAAAGCTGATGCTGCCGAACTGCTCAAAGTTTGTCGTGAACATAAGATTGATGCATCAAGTGATGCAAATTATGGTCAACTGTTGGATGCACTCTTTGATGAATTGGTGCAACCGCATCTTATTCACCCAACATTCGTGACTGAATACCCCAAAGCTATTTCACCATTGGCAAAGGAAAAGCGAGGGAGTGATGGAACTTTTGTAGAGAGATTTGAGCTGTTTATAGCAGGAAATGAATTTGCCAACGCATTCACCGAGTTAAATGACCCCATCGATCAACGTGAAAGATTAGAAGCCCAATCTGCGCTTCGTGCAGCTGGAGATGAGGAAGCTCAATCACTGGATGAAGACTTCCTGCAGGCCATGGAATACGGCATGCCCCCAACAGGAGGTGTTGGTATTGGTCTTGATCGATTGGTCATGTTACTTACAGGTAATAGATCTATTCGGGATGTCTTGCTGTTCCCACAAATGCGTCCAGAATCTAAAGGATAGGTTAAAAACCTTAGAAGTGTCCTACACAGGCTATCTCGCAACACGATATCTTTTCGGTAAGCACCGGGTTCCCTTTATAGCATTTATCTCTCGTACCACGATGGTAGGGATGGCTCTAGGTGTTGCCACTTTGGTGCTGGCCCTTGGGGTCATGCGCGGTTTTGAATCTGTTGTTACAGATAAAATCATCGGTTTTGATACTCATATACGCATCGAAAAACTTTTTGATTCGGGTTTTGATCTTGATGATGAAAAAATCTCGGAAATATCCGAGATTCCGGGTGTGGAACAAATATTCAGGATCAAAAAAGCTGAAGTCATGCTGAAAGCCAATGGTATAACCGAAGGGGCTCTGCTGGAAGTTATGCCAGCATCTGCATTAAGTCAGCTCTACTCTGTAAGTGCAAATTATACCACTGGTGAGAGCAGTCAGTCCGGTTTGATTATTGGTGCAGCATTGGCTGACCAACTTGAAGTGACCCTCTCAGATCAAATCTTGGCATATGATCTTGGATCATTTACCGATGAGATGGGACTACCAGCAATCGCTGCCACCCAGGTCCAGGCCATCTATGAATCTGGGATGATAGATTACGATAAGAGTTATCTCTACTGTTCACCTCAGACTATGAAGGCGCTGTTCCCGGACAGTCCAGATACAGACGATTTTGGTGTTTTCCTTACGGATATCTCTCTGACGGATGAAGTGATGAATCAGATCGATCAAATTTTACCATACTCTCATTTATCTATTTCATGGAGAGATCGACATCAAACCCTTTTTAACTGGATGAAAACGCAACAGCTTCCCATTTTCATCATCTTTAGTTTGATAATAATTGTAGCCCTAGTCAATATTGCCAGCACCCTCATTTTGATTATCATGGAGAAAAGGACCGAAATAGGTACACTACGAGCCCTGGGCACAAGCCGGAAACGCATTGGTCGTATTTTTGCACTGGAAGGTCTCATGATGGGTCTTCTGGGAACCTTGGCTGGCATCATCTTATCTGTTATTCTAGCATGGCTTCAGACTACTTTTGGACTCATTTCACTTCCCAGTGATGTCTATTTTATGGACAAGGTCTCAATTTTAATTGGGGTGGAGGATGTGATTGGCATTTCAGGTGGGGTTATTGTACTGGCAATCTTGTCATCGCTCATACCAGCCATGCAAGCCAGTCGTCTACAACCTGCTGATACATTGAGGGATGAATGAGCCAGCTGAATTGGTATATGGCTCGTCGCTACTTCTTCGCCAAGAGGAGTAACCGCTTTATAAGTCTGGTAGGGGGTATATCCATTATAGGAATTGCTCTTGGTGTGATAGCTCTGATCATCACCATGGCCATTTTAAATGGTTTTGAAGGAGAGGTGACACGGCGTATTGCGAACTTTATCCCACATGTCGTGATTTCTTCGGATGCAAATATTGAGCAGGTACAAGCTCTGGTCCCTGAGGCAAAAGCGATATACGCCAGTACGGAACGCAAAGCTGTTCTCGTGGTGCTGGATGATAAAATGGTATTAAATATTCACGCTATTGATCAGGATCAATGGGAATATTATTTAACTGATCCTCCTCAGGAGCGAAACAAATCAGGCCGACTTAAGAGAAGTGAATTCGAATTACCTGGTATTGTTATCGGGGCTGGAATTGCTGATAAATTCTTTCTCACAACTGGAGATACGGTTGCAATTCAGAGTCCACTTGATGTTCGCTCTGGTTTATTTCGCATTCCTCAGAGACATTTTGTAATCACAGGTGTGTTTAGATCCGACATCTTTGATTTTGATCGGAATCTTGCCATCATTGATTATGTAGAAGGTCGCAGGATGTTTAAATCTGCTGGAAAAGAAGTCATTCATCTACAACTGAAAAATTTTAATGATGCTAAGCTGGTTCAAGCTCGACTAAATCAGGAATTGCCATCGATAGAGATTGAAACTTGGTATGATCAACACAAAACCCTATTTGATGCCATGCGTATGGAGAAGTGGGGGAGTTTTATTGGTCTCAATATGATCATCTTGATTGCCGTATTTAACATCGTCAGCTCATTGATGATGATGGTGCTGGAGAAGACCGGGGATATCGGTATTCTGCGTGTCATGGGTGCTCAAGCTTCAGATATTAAGAAAATATTTAATCTTCAGGGACTGATTGTCGCCTTCCTTGGTGTGGTTCTGGGCGTGGTATTGGGGACTCTGCTGGTTTTGAGTCAAACCCATTGGGGTTGGATCACACTTCCAGATGAAATATATCTCATACCAGTTTTACCCGTGGAATTGTATTGGGATGAAGTTGTGATGGTCGGGATTGTGGCTTTTGCTATAGTTCAGCTATCTATTCGTTATCCATCTAAAAAAGCTGCGAACCTATTGCCCCTTGATGCAATCAATTATAAAAGATAGAGAAGCAAGATATGAATACCATCCTTCAAGTCATTGATATTAACAAGAGCTACACTGCGGTCGGTGAGCGTCTTGATGTGCTTAACAATGTCAATCTTAGTCTGGAGAGAGGTGAGATTGTTGCAATCAACGGCCCCTCAGGTATAGGGAAAACCACGCTACTTAATATCATTGGCACTCTTGATACCGCTGATTCAGGTGAATTGATCATTTCTGGCAAATCTCCTTTTAACATGAATGATGAGGCTTTGAGTACCTTCCGAGCTGAGAATCTGGGCTATATATTTCAATTTCATTATCTGCTACCTGAGTTTAGCGCCCTGGAAAATGTGCTTATCCCAGCCAAGATTGTTGATCTTAATAAAGAAATGGCTAAAGAAAGAGCAAAAAGCCTGCTGGAAGCGGTTGGTGTTTATGAGAGACGTCATCACAAGCCTTCACAACTTTCTGGCGGTGAGAGGCAGCGTGTGGCTGTAGCCCGAGCCCTGATGAATCGTCCTGAGCTGGTACTGGCAGATGAGCCGACTGGAAATCTTGATCCGGACAATGGCAAACGCCTTATTGATTTAATCCATTCAGTAAGAACAGAATTTGACCAATCTTTTCTTATTGCCACACATAGTAGATCACTCTCTGCGGCTTGCGATAGAGTCATCTCCCTGACATAAACGAATTCTAATACACACATTGTTTTATTCTGAGGTGTTCACGCCCTATATTGACACCTGTTGAAACATGAATAATTTTGAGGTTATAAATTGAAAGCAAATTTCCATAAAAAACTCCAGGCTGTAATTCAGCTCTCCAAAGAAGAAGCCATCAGACTGGGGCACGCATATATCGGTTCTGAACATCTGTTGTTGGGAATCTTTAGACAGGGTGATAATAAAGTCATCGATATCCTGCAATCATTAAATATTGATCCGGCTGAGATTAAAAATCATATTGAAGAACAAATCCGTACTTCAGGTGGAACTATGATTCTGGGGACGCTCCCTTTCACCAAGCGAGCTGAGCGAATTCTGAAAAATACCTATCAGGAAGCCCGAGATCTCAACGCTGATGTTGTGGATGTTGAGCATTTACTGCTGGCGATACTCCGCGAACAGGAAGGCATTGCAGCCGATATGCTGGCTCAATTCAGCATAGATTATGAAATCGTCCGTGATGAAATGGAGTTTTCTCCTGAGGCAGGCGGTCGTGAGAGTGACTCGGGTAAGGGAAAACCACAGAGCAAAACACCTGCATTAGATCATTTCGGTCGGGATATGACCGCGCTGGCGAGAGGCGGAAAACTAGATCCTGTTATTGGAAGAGACAAAGAGATAGAAAGAGTTGCTCAAATTCTTTCCCGCAGGAAGAAGAACAATCCTGTACTCATTGGTGAGCCTGGTGTGGGTAAAACTGCTATCGCTGAGGGCTTAGCCCTGCGCATTATCGGCAAGAAGGTTCCACGTATTCTATTGAGCAAGCGTTTGGTCTCACTTGATCTGGCTGCATTAATAGCCGGCACCAAGTATCGTGGCCAATTTGAAGAAAGAATGAAGGCAGTCACCACAGAATTGGAAAAGAATGATGATATCATCCTTTTCATAGATGAACTTCACACTATAGTGGGTGCAGGTGCAGCCAGCGGATCCATGGATGCCAGCAATATGTTCAAGCCAGCCCTGGCCAGGGGAGACTTGCAGTGCATTGGTGCTACTACACTTGACGAATTTAGAAAATATGTGGAAAAAGATGGGGCCTTGGAGCGTCGCTTTCAAAAAGTTATGGTAGAACCACCCTCAAGGAAAGAAACCCTGCAAATATTACACGGCTTAAAAGACCGCTATGAAGCTCATCACAATGTTCAATACAGTGATGAAGCCCTGGAATCATCCGTTTCATATTCGAGTCGCTATATTCAGGATAAGTTTCATCCGGACAAAGCTATTGATGTCATGGATGAAGCGGGTGCCAGAGTGCATCTGGCCAATGTAGATATCCCCGATAATATTGTGCAATTAGAGGCTGATCTGGATAATCTTCGTATCAGAAAAGAAGATGTGGTTCGCAATCAGGAATTTGAATTAGCTGCATCTCTAAGAGATGATGAAAGAAATTTGACCAAAAAATTGGAAGAGGCCAATGAAGAGTGGAATACGGCCATGAAAATTGATCCACCAGTTGTAAAAATCGTTGATATTGCCGCGGTTGTGTCGCTCATGACCAGCATTCCTATCCAGGATGTGGCTGAGAGTGAAGCTGAACGGCTTCTGAAGCTTGAATCTGAAATGACCAAGCATCTGGTAGGACAGGAACATGTCATCCTGGCTATGGCCAAAGCGCTGCGTCGTGCTCGCAGTGGATTTCGTGACCCCCGCAAACCTATTGGTTCATTTCTCTTCCTTGGACCCACTGGCGTTGGCAAGACAGAGATGGCCAAGGTACTGGCCAAGTATATCTATCAGAATGAGAAAGCACTCATTAAAATGGATATGTCGGAATATTCCGAACGTTTTAATGTCAGTCGGTTGATTGGAGCCCCTCCCGGTTACGTGGGATACGAAGAAGGTGGTACTCTCACAGAGGCTGTGCGTCGAAACCCTTATAGCGTAGTGCTTTTTGATGAAATTGAAAAAGCACATCCTGAAGTCTATAATATGCTATTACAGATCATGGATGAGGGACAATTGACAGATAGTTTGGGTCATACAGTTGATTTTAAAAATTGCATCATGATTATGACTTCAAACCTGGGTATAAAGAATCTAACTCAGCCTGGAATCGGTTTCAATCGCAAAGATCATAAAGCCGTACTTGATGATCAGCGTTCCAAGATCAACAAGGAGATGAAAGAGACTTTTAAACCTGAGTTTATCAATCGCTTGACTGACTCATTCGTGTTTAACTCACTGATACGTAAGGATTTAATTCAAATCGTTGACTTAATTCTTGAGGATGTCAGCAACTATGCCAACGAAAAGAATGTCAAGATAAAGCTAAGTCCTGCGGCAAAGGCATTGATAGTTGATCAAGAGATTGAGGCTGAATATGGTGCTCGTCCCTTGAGAAGGATTATCCAAAACTTGATTGAGGACAAGATTGCAGAAATGACCCTGAGGGGTGAGGTAAAAGCGGACTCAACTGTAGCAGTCTCAGTAAAGAATAAGGTACTCACCTTTAAGGTATCTAAATCAACTATGAAAAAATCATCAAAACCTGAGGCTTCACTGAATCACGAGTGAGATCAAGTTTGACCAAATTGAATCCAGTTATTGTAATCCCGGTCTATAACGATCGGGATTCTGTTTTACGGCTGGTTCAGCAAATAAAAGCTATAGTTGACTATTCCATAATAGTTATAGACGATGGATCCATCGATGGGACTGGGGCGGAAGATTTTGAGGATGTGGCCTATTTGAAGCATCCTGAAAATAGGGGCAAGGGTGCTGCTTTGAAAACAGGGCTGAATCTAGCAAAAGAAGCGGGCTTCGATTGTGCGATTACTTTGGATGCAGATGGTCAGCATGACCCCCATGAAATACATAATTTTATTTCTCGAGCACAAGAATGCCCGGGTTCTCTGGTGGTTGGGATGCGCAATTTGATTAACAAGGATATGCCATTCCATCGCAAATTATCAAATAATCTCACCAGTTTGATGTTATCGTTACGAATAGCGCGACGAGTTAGAGATAGTCAGGTAGGATATCGCTGTTATCCTCTGAATGATAGTCGATTATGGGAATCTATTGAAGACGGTTTCATGTTTGAATCAGCTGTATTCTTTAATCTTGCGAAACTAAATATCCCCTTAATCTGGCAACCTATTCCGGTTATATATGGGGCTGAGAAGAGTCATATTAATCCCATCATTGATACATTACGCTTTATCAGAACCTTTTTCAGGAGTTTTAAGTGGTAGATTCAGTTCTTCATTTCTTTCAGGAATTTATTCAGGATCCACGTTGGATCACCTTTCTATTGGCTATGACACCCATCGGTGAACTCCGAGTGGCCTTGCCCTGGGGTATTACTTTTGGTGATATGCAATGGTATGATGCCTATATGTGGGCTGTGGCGGGAAATTTTTTGATTTCCGTTCCAATCCTCTTCCTTTTGGGACCAATATCTAAATTCTTAATGCGCTGGACACTTGGTGAGCGGTTTTTCAGTTGGCTATTTGCCAGAACACGCCGTAAGGGAAAGATGATAGAAACCTGGGAATTTCTGGGTCTGGTTATCTTTGTAGGTATACCTTTGCCTGTAACAGGTGCCTGGACAGGTGCTGCAGCAGCCTTTTTATTTGGCCTATCATATAGAAAATCTTTTCTGGCTATCTTCGCTGGACTCATTATGAGTGCGACGATTGTCACGATTATAACCACAACAGGTGTGAAACTGTTCGGATAACCCTTCACAACCGGAAATCCACAATTATCCTTTTGCTAACAGGGTTTGAGAATGATATACTATCGCGCTTTTAGGGCATTTCGGGGTATGGTTCATCTTCGCTTCACCTGCTAGAGTTAGCAGGTTAATTGCTTCGACGGGACGGACTCCAGCTTATTGATTTTGGCATGGTAGAGAATATTAGATTCCAAAGTATGCCTATCATTAATTCGGGGTGTGGCGCAGCCCGGTAGCGCGCTTCGTTCGGGACGAAGAGGTCGGAGGTTCAAATCCTCTCACCCCGACA
>JABMQQ010000141.1 GCA_013202495.1 Fidelibacterota bacterium
GCCATGGAGATAGATGACCAGTGGCCATTCCCTCACGCCTCCCTCATAGTCCTCTGGTATGTACAATAAATAATCATCATCAATCGGTTTTGTTATAACTGCTTCAAGGTTTCGACTGCTGGGTGTGGTAGTCCCACTACCATATTGTGGCACTTCACCTGTCAACCATTCATAAAAATCTGGATCAGTATAGACGGTATCCCCTATATCATGACCCAGAGAATCAAATACTGTGAGTTGTACATCAACATCGTCCCAGTTTAATTCGTAGTACATTACCTCGGCATCTTCCACGGGGACCATTTCATCTTGAGCACCATGAAATATCCAGGTTGACATTTCGTGCACACTCCAAACATTCGTTCCAGGTGACGACGCGACAGGAGCGAGCTTAGTGAACAAATCGGGATGGAGCAAGGCTAACTCCCAAGCTCCCCAACCCCCGCGGTCACCCAAGCCAGTTAGCCAAATCTTTGCACTTTCAATGTGGTAGGCATCTCGAATATGATTCAGGAGTTCCAACAACGCCTCAGTATCCCAGAGGACATCGCCAGGCAATAGAGGGGCAGCAATAAAATAGTCCAACGCCATTCCCCCCTCTACCTCAGCGGGTGGTCCTACATTCCTAAGCTGATTGATATCCTCTGAATAATCTTCGCTCGTCAGAAAGAGTAACAGGGGCTTCCCTTCACTGGGATGATAATCATCAGGTTCATATAACAGATATTCGAGATTTATTGTTTTTGTGATATCAGTGTTGATATTGAGATATTGAGGAAGCACCTGAGCCTGCATCAGATTCACGATAAATAAAAAGGGAGATATGAGGGCACACGTTTTAATAAAACTTTTACTCTTTTGGTACCGGTTTTTACGATTAATTGACAGCATTTCCAGCCTCACTATTTTCATTGTTCTGACTTAGTAACCACAACCAGAACTCCTCACTATTGTAGGCGATATCCCAGGCATTGTGCCCTACGCCTTCAAGCAATGATAGTTGGACATTGGCTCCAGCATGCTTCAAACGATTATACATGAATTGACTCCCTTGCCAGGGTACCCCATCATCGTCCTGGCCATGAAAGATCCATATGTTTGTTTTTGCCAGCCGCTCGACTCCTGGAATATCACGTGCAGCAATAGGTGCAACAGCTGCAAACATATCTGGATTTGACACAGCCAACTCCCATGCTCCAAAACCGCCACGACTTAAACCCGTAAGATAAATTCGAGTCGCATCAACGTTGTAGTCATTACTTACTTTTTGAATCAGAGCAAGAACCCGCTCCACATCCCAGGGAAGATTTGCATGAAGCTGAGGGGCCAGCAAAATAAATTCAGAATCCATGCCGTCCTCAAATCGTTTAGGGGGTCCACCCACTCGGATTTTTTCGATATCTTCGATTGCACTTCCGGATCCATGTAGAAAAATCAGAAGTGGCCAAGATGCATTTTTTTCGTATTGTTTTGGCAGGTAGAGCAAATAATTGTCTTCTACTTCTCGACTGAGTCTAGTTGAAAAATGCTTTTGAAGGGGTTTCTTTCCTGGACCACCTCTTACTGGATTTGAATTCGTCAGCCATAGCCAAAATTCAGAGTCTGCGTAAACAGTATCCCAGATTTGGTGTTCCATCCCTTCGTACACTTTCAATTCAACATCCGCCTTGCAGTAATAGTCTAATTCGAAACGCATATTTTCTGCATCTTCCAGGGGCACCAGTTGATCGATTTTCCCATGATATATCCGAATTGAGACATCTCCAACACGACATATCTCGGTGCAAGCTGGCGCACTTATGGGAGCTACTTTTGAAAAGGTTCCAGGATAGCTGGTTGCGACATCCCAACATCCGTAACCCCCACGATCCCCAAATCCAGTGACATAGATTCGACCGGGGTCAATTGAGTACTCGGACTGAATGTCCATCAACAATGCCATGAGAGCTTCAGCGTCCCAATGAACATCTCCAGGCAACTGAGGTGCCAGAACAAAAAAATCATTCTCCAACCCCTCTGAAATTGCTTGAGGGGGTCCGTTTTGATTGATAAGATCAATATCACCAGCAGTCTCAAGTCCAGTGAGATAGAGCACGAGAGGCCAAGGTCTTTCAGATGAATAACTATTTGGTAGATACAATAAATAATCTAATTCGATTGCCTTATTTATAGTGAGTATAGCATCCTTGTATTCCGGAGTCACCTGTCCTACGCAACCGATTAGAGAAAATAAAGCACACCCCATTATACCCAGCAAGAGGTGTCTCATTCTACTCAAATATTTGTCTCTCATCTCGTGAATGTTTTTCCACTCAAAGGTTTTAGCGCCTTAGTGTTGTCAAAATTTGGGCGACATCCATCAAATTTCTTTTGGCAGCAAATTTTAAACAAGTCCCATTGGGTTGTCGCACTTTATCAATCCAGGAATCTGGAATTGCCTGTATGCCATGAGACGCTCCAGAAAGCGCTCCGACGATAGCCCCTATTGTATCAGTATCCCGTCCAAAGTTGCCAGCATAGGTCATCCCTTGCCTAAAATCTCCTTCTGTCAATTTGAAAACAGCAAAAGCAGAGACAACGGCCTCTGGGACTGAGGCTTTATACTCACAACGGATGGCCTGGTGCAAGGGCATCCAAACTTTCTCAATCTCAAAGTTACCCTGCTCAAGAATTTCAAAAGCCACATCAAATGAATGTTTGAACCAGCTACCCTCTGGAGCCCATTTCCTGGCTTCAGCAACAATCTCATCTACTCCAGCTCCAGTCATGGCCAAAGCAACAGCTGCGGCTACTGATTGAGCACCCCAAATCCCATCTCGGGAATGGCTAATCTCAGCATCAATCTGCGCTAGATCAGCCGCAAGCTCAGGATTACCAGCAGCAACAATTCCCATGGGAGCTGCGCGCATAGCAGCACCATCGCTATGTGCATAGGCGTTATAAATACCAGTCTCAGGTGCCGTGAGACCTCGGCGAATATTAACCGCTGCTTCTCTTTCGCTAGCTCCACCGCGGTTGAATTCATCTTGAATAACGACATGTTCTTTCCAGGCTGCCAGTACATGCTCAGGGGTGGGAAAGCCTTTTGATTGAATCAATATTTCTGCACTTAGCAGAGCAAATTCAGTATCATCTGTGCTATATGATGGCTTCTCAGGCCAATCCATGGTTATACCATACAGAAACTGGTTTTCAGGGTCTCTGCAGGCATCGCCAAACGCATCTCCGATGGCCAGGCCTACAAGACATCCAGCAGCTTTGGATTTATAAGTTTCAGGGCTAAGTATTATTTTTTTTGAAGGCATCTATTATCCTTTTCATATTTAGAAATCATCAATTTCGACTAAAGTGCTGCCACCGTTTTCAGATTTGACAGTTTGTGCTACGCTAAGTGTCCTGCGGGCAAGATCAGTAAAACTTGAATTATCAAATCCACTCAAACTTGATCGGACACTATTTTTTAGCGGGTCGATCCATTTAGAAGGAAGCGCCTCAGCACCGTTTAACACACCCAATATAGATCCACTTGTGGCACCATTGCAGTCGGTGTCCCACCCACCCATTACGGCATTTGTAACGGTCTTCTCATAGTCACCGGCTCCGTAGAGAAGTGATGCAACTGTGAGAGCAGCATTATTAATGGTATGTACCCAATGGTAATGACCAAACTCATGGTACAATTGATCCAAAACATCTTCCCAGGGTTGGTTCTCGATAGGCAGTTCAAGCACAAAATGAATGGCTTTTGAAAATCGAGATTCAGGTGGTACCTGTTCCAAACCTATCAACATTAGTTTTCGAATATCCTTTTCCACAAATGCTGCCGCTATGACAGCTGCAAAAAACATTTCACCATAAATTCCAGTACGCACGTGGGTTACTCGCGCATCTCTCCAGGCATATTCTGCGGCTTTGCGGGGATCACCTGGGTTAACATAGCCCCAGAGATCGGCTCGAATCTGAGCACCGATCCACTCGCGAAAGGGGTTCATCAGGCTTGCCGATTGCGGTGGTGAATAACCATTGAGCAGATTTTGGTATCCGACACGTTCAGCAGTAAAGACTTCAAAGACCGGCAATTTCTTCATCCAGGCGTTGCCAATATCATCACTGCTAAATTCAGTCCCATGAGATTCCATAACGTACAGATTCATCATGGTGTAATTGAGGTCATCATCTTCAGGCATACATTGGATGTTTTCACGGAGACTCTCAAAACCCCCGCGTCGTTTCCAGGGATACTTTTCTAATAAATTTTTGGGCATCCCCGTCTGAGTGAAATAGTTATCCAAAGGCCATTCGTTGTTTGATTTAAGCATCTCTCTTATAACTGTTCGATGATAGCGTTCGATTGGTTTTCCCAAAAGACACCCCCCGGCCCTTCCCAGCCATCCACCTAGAATAGAATCATATTGGGATTTGGAGTCACCAGCTGAGGTCAGAATGGATTCATTCTCAACAGGTCTTATCGCACGCCGGATAGCCTGAAGCTCATCAGGTTCATTTATCGTTAATTCAGATGGTACGGATCTTGACGCTAAATCCTGAAGTACTTGCTTTGCTTCACTCTGAAGATTTTCAGCTGAAGTGTTTTTCAACTCCTCCTGAATATCTGCAAACAATTGCTGCTCGATGGAAACATCAAGACCTTCATCGCGACTTTGTATCAGTTCAAATTCAAGACGCTCTATATAATCTAAATACTTAATGATCATTGTCGGTTTATCCTTGGTCGTTTGTTTGAGGTTTTGATGTATTGAGACGATCTAATTGAGACGCAATTTGGAGAAGATCCACTTCTTTCATTTCTGGCAGGCTGTTTCCCCTCAGCTTGAAAAAGTCACCATTAATTGTAGCAAAACTTGGTCTGGTTTCAGGATTGAGAACAGTTGCCAGGGAGACACATAAGCTCAGCAGCCCAGCGCCTGGTGAAGGCACCATTGCACTGCATGCCAATATTTTCTCGTAATCGCCTCCAGACATTTTTAAAATTACCAATACACAGGCAAGAATCTCATGGGCAATATTTCCGTAGCTGTAAATTTGATTGCAGACTTGTGTATTCAGGAAAATTGCGGTATCGAGGACATTGGTACAGTTTTTTTCTGAATTTTCAAGGACAGTGGTTATAGTGATTTCACTTAAAGAACCTTCAGGAAGGTCCTTAATCGCATACTCGATCAATTCGGTAATGGATGCTGTATGAGTTGCCTGACAAAATAGGGAGGCAATTGATACGGCACTCCAGATACCTTCTTCAAATTGAGTAAAACTTGCATCCAACTTAGTGAGCTGTTTTACCACGGGTAGATTACCCGAAAATACAGATCCAATTATCGCTGCTCGAGATAGTGCAGCATCGTCAAAATAATGGGGATTAAACCTCCCCGACTGAGGAGCGGTCATACCTTGCTCAATGTTTCTTAAGGTAGCCTGGACACTCAAGCGACCACCAATCTTCTCTGGTGAATTTGCCAATGCCTGCCAGGCATTTTCCAGATGTTGATGATTCAAATCTGATTTGAATTCAACCAATAATTTTGAGGTCCATGCTGCCCATTCTGTAAAATCCCCCGGTCCGGGTTTTAGTGGCAGAGGTGATTGATTTAATGAAAATGGAGTTGGCAAACTTCTAATCTTGTCATCCCTCATATCAGATTCAATCTCTCGTCTGATCCTGCTCAACCAGGGGGGGAGTTCGTTGGAATGCTCATACATACTTGACCAGCTGAGTGATTCGCCCAGGGCCAGTCCCAGAAGAGCCAATGTCGCTTTGGAAGGTTCTCGACTACCCATCTTTCCCTCCATCACGAACTGCGTTTTCAAACAATAGATCTGCTATCTCAGTCAGACTGGTTCCAGCCACGGCACGAATACATCGACCTGGTGCAACTTCAATTTGCTGGCACCACTCCTGTGGAAGGCTTTCATAGCCTACTAGGGCACCTAATATCGCGCCTGATATTGCAGCAATAGTGTCTGAATCCCGTCCTAAATTGACACCTGCCAAGACAGTCTCAGCATAATCACCCCTTCCAGCAGTCAACAGACCAAAAGCCAGCCCCACAGCCTCAGGAGCTAGATCAGCCCAGTAGTAATAATCATATGCCAAACCACTATAAAGCGGTGCAATAGCGGATCGGGCATCACTGACAGTGCGACCTATTTCAATTCCTTTTTTGATACTGTAATATGTCCAGGAATCAGTTGGAATCACCTGGAGTGCCCCTTGACAAATTTCTTCAATTGTAGCTCCGGTTATTGCCATGGATACTGCAGCAGCCACTGCTTGCCCACCATAAATGCCCTCGCCAGCGTGACTTACCTGACCAAAAGTTTGGGCCAATGTTGCTGCCTTGTGGGCTTGTCCAGGATAAACACAGCCGAAGGGTGCAGCGCACATAGCCAATCCATCACTCCAACTGTGAACGTGATGTCCCGATGAAGGTGGTTTTAATCCCCGAAGCAAATTATTCATGGCTAGGGCTTCACTGAATCCAGCACCTTTATAAGTTTGTGAAGGATGGTAAATGTCATGTAACCAATGTTCAGCGACTATTGTAGAAGTAATGGCCAAACCATATTTACTGAGCAATTGCGAATAGAATATAGTAAACTCGGTATCATCAGTTCCCGCTTGATCTTTGCTAATGAAATCCTGGATATAGCCAAATTGATCTTGAATGCTATCTGGATGCATTCCCTCAGTGTCAGCTCCAAGGGCATCACCCACACCCAAGCCAAAAAGTGCTCCTTTGATTCTATCGAGCAAAACTTCTGGGATTGATATCACCATTTGAGTCCTCTTACCTGATAACGAGCGAGAACAGAATTACTTTCCCTCTCAATTCTTTCTGCTGCCTCATCAAGACTAATTCTACCGGCAAAATATTCCTGGAGAATTGGATTGGCCACGCGACTCTTCCATTCAATATACCCTGGAAGACCTACCCAGGGACCAGCTGATAAATACTGAGCAGACTGCGTTACCATTTTCCAGCCGCTCGCGTCATCTTGAAAACGTGGATCCTTTAGACTCGATTTTCTAGTTGGCATCATCCAGTCTGAAGCTGCCAAACGAGTCATATTCTCAGAGCTGAGTAAAAACTCGATGAATTCCATTGCCAGAGCCTGGCGTGTGCAGGATTTTGGGACACTCAAGGTCTGTGTATTTAATCCCATTGCTTGCGTTTTGGCCTTCACGGGGGGCATGACTGACCAGCGAAAATCCTCTGAAGCATTTTCGGCAACCTGCTGTCTGGCCCAGGTTCCAATACCAGCTAACATGGCATATTGACCCGATAAAAACCCAGGGATCATTTCGGCACCGGACTTTCCGACACTGGAGGGTGACATTGTTTTGTCTACATACAACATGTCGGAAATCCTGCCTAACAATTCGCGTTCAGGTTCTAAGACTCTGGTTTCCAACTGGCCTGCTTCATTCTCGTAAAAAAATGATCCTCCAAAAGCAATGGAATGATTCATAATAAAATTTGCACTCCGGCGCATCCCCATGCCTATGCCCCATTGGTCGGTAATCCCATCTCCATTTTTGTCAAGTGTGAGTTTTCCTGCCGCTTCGCTCAAATCGTCCCAGGTCCAGGGTTCTTCAAAAGAAGGCGTTGATATCCCTGCCGCTTCGAGAAGCTCCTGGTTGTATAGAACCAGGAAAGACTCATTAATAAAGGGGATTCCAACAACCTCACCCGTTGAGCGGGTAACAGACGCCCAATCCACTTCCAGGATATCATTTCTCATCTCGTCAGATATATATGGTGCCAGATCAGCAAGGTACCCACGGAGGGCAAAATCAACGACAATAGCAGACTCATAATGAAAAATATCGGGAATATCCCCGGTTTCAAACCCTGTGATGAGATAGTCGTGAATGGCATTCCAGCTTCCCTGAATGAATTCTACTGATTGATCAGGATGTTGCCTATTCCACTCATTTGTGATTTCCTGGACGGCTTCTACGGCTTCCACCTGCCAGGCTAGACTAAGAAATTTCAGAGGACCTGTTTGCTCACTCAGTTCAGCATGCCGCATGGATAGCTCTCCAGCGACATAGAATGAAATCACTAGAAGTGCCAACACACCAGCCAAATAGAAGCCTTTGTAGTACATTATGTGGGAAAATAAGCGTTTCATTCCTAGCCCTTCACCGCCCCTTGAAGGGTGCCTGAGGCAAACCACTTTCTGAGCACGGCAAACAAGATAATAGAAGGAATGGTTGCCATAAAACTGGCTGCTGCCAATGGACCGGTTCGTGCTTGCCCCTCTATCCCTGTAAATCGAGCGAGTTCCACAGGTAAGGTTGATAAATCCGGACTTTTTAATAATACCAGCGCAAAAAAGAATTCATTCCAGGCTGTAATAAATGCGAACATTACTGAGGCACCGATGGCAGGCAATAGTAAAGGCATTATGATTTTGTAAATAATCTGACTTTGAGTAGCACCATCTATTGCCGCTGCCTCTTCAAGCTCAACTGGAATTTCTTTTACATATCCCTGAAGCATCCAGAGGACAAATGGTATATCCCAAACCACATATACCAAAACGAGACCTGCCAGAGTATCTGTCAATTGCAATGATCTGAGTATCATATAAAGTGGAATCATAATGAGGATAGCCGGGAATATCTGGGTGGTTAAAATCCAACCCATAACTGCCTTATTAATTGATGTTTTGTAACGTGAAAGTGCATATGCAGCCGGTAACGAGATAAGAACCACGATTACAGAAGTAATGACACCCACATAGAGACTGTTTAATATGCTTTTAAGGAGCCGCTCCTCCTTAAGGACAGAAACATAATGATCCAGTGTAAATACCTCGGGAATCAAAGTTGGAATGCCTGAATAAATTTCAGGAGTTGGCTTGAATGAGGTTGAAATCATCCAAAGTAGCGGGAATAACAAATACATGAGATAAGTGAGGATAAGCATATGCAGCACGGCTTTGATCATGCCACGCTTGAACAATTGCATTGAAAACATATTACTTCCCCACATTATTCACCCAATCTTTCTTTCAGTTGAACCCGAAGATAGAAAAACAAGAAAAGGGAGATAATGACTACCATGACATTACCAATTGCAGCTGCATAGCCAACATATCCATAGCGGAATGCTTCTTCATAGGCGGCCAGCATGGGGAGACGTGTCAATCCTCCTGGTCCTCCTTCTGTGAGAATCCAAACCAAACCAAAAGCGTTAAAGTTCCACATAAATGAGAGTGAAACAACTGCAGCCATAATGGGCTTCATCAAAGGCAATGTGATATGTCTAAATTTTCTATAGCTAGTGGCACCATCCAATTCTGCTGCCTCATAGAGGCTTGAGGGAATAGTCTTTAACCCTGCAAGGAAAAATAGGGCAGCTTTGGGGATCTCACCCCATATACCTGCGATAATGATCGCTGGGATAGCCCATTCGAAACTAGTGAGCCAATTGATGGGTTCATTGATCAATCCCCACTGAGTGAGAATAAGATTTAGAGCACCTGTATCAGGGCTGTAAATCTGACGCCAGATCAATCCTCGAACAATTGGTGGCATCGCCCAGGGTACCAGCATGAGAACCGTATATAATGAGGTTAATCGCAATCCCTGATTTAGGAGCATTGCTAACCCCATTCCCAAACCAATTTGCAAGGCGGTAACAATTGCCGTCCACAAAAAACCAACACCCATGGAGCGCCAGAAAAAACGATCATGGAGCATGATGCGATAATTTTCCAGCCCTGTGAAATGCATTTGTCCACCCAATTCATAGTCCGTAAATCCGATATAGATACCCCGAATGAGAGGGACTAATGAGATCAACATTACTGGAACCAATATTGGTAGCAGCAATTGGAGCTGATCCAGATTACGATTGCGGGGTCTAGTGGTTACACCTGCTGTCACGGACATGTCAGGTTAAATTCTGGTTAATGATGGCAGATTGCCAGAACAATTTTTGCTAAACGAGGCTGGCTGTTCTTAGTGATCATTGATTGGGACAGCCTGGTTCCGCTGAAAAGTATGAATATCTGCTAAATCAGGAATTCCGGACTGGGCACCCGGTTTGGT
The DNA here is from genome assembly GCA_013202495.1 of Fidelibacterota bacterium. Lineage (GTDB taxonomy): Bacteria > Fidelibacterota > UBA8477 > UBA8477 > JABMPR01 > JABMPR01. The sequence continues at coordinate 10,082 of JABMQQ010000141.1, forward strand.
AACTGAAAGACCGGCAGCTACGACGGCCAGTGTAACAACTTCATCAAGCGATGCACTTCCAGAATAATGGGCGGCCAAGACACCATTAAAAACATCTCCTGCACCCACGGTATCAATTGTTTCTACTTCTATAGCAGGAAATAATTTACTCTCTCCCTGATTGGATAGATATACCCCTCTTGCCCCCAGGGTGATCATTACAATTTCGATCCCAAAAGCGTGGAGTTTATTAGCAGCTTGACTTAGGCTAGCTTCATCTTTGATGGATATGCCAGTGAGTATCTCTGCTTCACCCACATTTGGAGTTATTATGTTTATCTTACTTAATATTTCTTGAGGGAGCACTTTTGCAGGGGCAGGATTTAGAATGATGCAAACCGCATGCTTTTGAGCGCAAGTAATAGCGGCCGATACCGATTCCATAGAGGTTTCAAGCTGTGTCAACATAACATCTGCACCTGCGAATATTTGACTCTCATGCTCAACTTCTGCCGCTGATAACGTACTATTTGCACCTGACACAACAATTATACTGTTTTCACCCTGATCGTTTACTGTGATGACTGCCATACCCGTGGGTGTATTGATTGCCCTTTGGATACTTTGAGTTTCAATGCCTTCAACTGTAAGAGATGCTATGGCTTGCTCACCATTTAGATCACGCCCAACCTTTGCAAGAAAATGGACCTGAGCACCTGATCGAGCTGCAGCCACAGCCTGATTGGCTCCTTTGCCGCCATGACCATATGTTAAGTTCTTCCCAATGACGGTCTCTCCCGGTTTAGGAAATTCGGCTGTAGTGAGGGTCATATCGAGATTGTAACTACCGACAACTATGACTTTATTTTTTCTCATCTCTATTTCCAGGCTCCTGTCCTCAGAATTCCAGACCAAATGAAAACATATTCACCTGAGTCAACACCCCAAAATCCAGAAAGGCATAGTTGAAAGATAAAGTATAGCCTGCAACAGGATAACTCACACCCAGCCCGAATGTTAAACCCTCAGTATCATGTAAGTCGTCAAAGTAATTCGGACAAGATCGCTTA
>JABMQQ010000142.1 GCA_013202495.1 Fidelibacterota bacterium
ATACTACTTAAATAATGGATAAATACTTAGCAAAGAACGCGTTATTATAGTTAGCAACACCTCAATATGGAAGTGTGGAAATTCATATTATGTAGAAATTCATTTCATGGGGGTATGCTTCAGACCGTCATCCCGAGCGGAGTCGAGGGATACTACCCCTGTTATATCGGATCGATGTCCCTCGACTCCGCTCGGGATGACGAGGAAATAATTCTTTTACAAATATAAAAAGCACCACCAATGGCAGTGCTTTGTGGAAGATTATGGGAGGTGGAATTAGTCAATAAGTCTAAACATCCTGCTGGGACGAATTTTGAAGATACGCTTTAATATATTTGGTTCGGTTTGCTCCCAGCTGAGATAGGTTATAATAGCTTCACCTATAATATTCGATTCTGGTACCAACCCCCAATACCGGCTATCATGGGAATTATCGCGATTGTCACCCATCATGAAATAGTGATTCTGTTCGCAGATATAGGAATCAACTGATTCCCCATCAACTTTCAAGTGTCCAGAAATTCCTGGGGTAACCTCGTGCCCTTCAAGAGAGATCACATTCACGGCATGATTAAGGTTCAACTCACTAAATACGAGTGTATCCCCTGCTGCTGGGATATGAAGAGGGCCAAAATAATCACGATTTCCTATTCCTGGCGGGAAAATCATCCGCTCAGTATATTCATCATCATAAACATTCAACTTTGAGGCGCGTCCATGTTCCGGCAAATCAAACTGAACGCCATCTACGAAAACATCTTTCTCAATAATTTCCAGAGACTGACCTGGACCAGCAATACAACGCTTGATATAGTTCAAACTCGGGTCGTGGGGACCAATCTGAAGACCTGGCCATTTGTCATTGGGATAGCGAAAAATGACGACATCACCGGTTTTAGGTTCTTCAAATCCAGGAAGACGATAGTAGGGCACTGAAAATCCAAAATTTGTCCAGGGAATACCGATCCAATCGGGCGTCCTGATACCATAGATGAATTTATTGCCGAGAATGAAGTCACCAATTTTGATGGTGGTTTCCATGGAGCCAGTAGGAACATTGTAGGCTTCGATGACTGTAGCCCTCAGGATCAGCACCGAAACGATAATATGCATGAGCCCCCGAAAAGCACTGCTATTTCTGGATCGTTTGGCTTGTTTTTCTTTTTCACTCAAAATTCGATCTCCTGATATTCGCCTCGTGCCATGTTAATGCGACGACTCCCTTTCAACGGTATATATTTTAAAAAGTTCATATTTTTCTGTTCATATTGGATGATCTAATATGCTGCACCATGTGAAGCAGTTTTCAAATCCGGTGCACCAATCCAGCCCCCAAATATTTTATCACGAGAAATGGCATTTACCTCACCATAACCATAGCGTGGTACCAATTCATAGCCCATGGCTTCAAGAAGTACCATAGTATCTGGACTGATGGCTCCAGGTCCATAATGGATAACATCTGGCCGCCATTGATGATGAAATCTGGGGACATTGACAGCCTCATGTACTGGCATCCCAAAATCTACCATATTGTGGATGACCTGTAAAACAGTTGTGATGATAGTTGATCCACCTGGGGCACCGACTACGAGAACTACCTTGCCATCTCGAGCCAGTATGGTGGGGGTCATACTGGAAAGCATACGTTTTTTAGGTTCAATGGCATTGGCTTCATTCCCAATAAGTCCAAATGAATTAGGTTCACCAGGTTTTGAGCTAAAGTCATCCATTTCGTTATTCAAAAGGAATCCAAAACCTTCTACAGTCACATAGGACCCGAAAGACCAATTCAAGGTGGTGGTAACACTGACTGCATTACCCCATTTATCCACCACAGAAAAATGAGTGGTCTCTTCGCTTTCATGACCGGCCAGTTCTATACTTGCTAAGTCCTTGTCATTCAATGGATAAATAGAATCACTTGGCGTTACTGAGAGACTATCATAATCAGCCATACGCAGGGTTGCATACTCCTTTGAAAGCAACTTTTCTTGTGGAACTTCAAAATAATCTGAGTCACCTAGCCATACACTTCTGTCCGCATAAGCCCGCTTCTCCACCTCAGCCAACATCTGAATATGCTGGGCTGAATGCCAACCCACTGAATCAAAAACCATGGGCTCCATCATATTGAGCATGGAAATGAGTGCAATACCGCCAGAACTGGGTGGTGGCATGGATATGACTTCCAGACCACGATAGTTACCCACAACGGGTTTGCGTATTTTAGCTTTGTAATTCGTGAGATCTTGAGCTGTGATCTTACCGCCATATTTCGAACTACTTTTCACCAACGCTTCTGCTACTGCCCCAGCATAGAAGCCAGCATTGCCCTTCTTCTGGATCAGTTTCAATGTTTTTGCCAAATCGGGTTGTCTGAAAGTCTCTCCAGGCATATATATCTCACCTTCTCTGCAAAAAATCCGTCTGGTTTCATCAAAATCTTCAGCTGCTTTATTTAACCAACCAAATGAATAAGCCAGATCGTAAGGAATGCTAAAACCTTTTCGTGCCAGTTTAATAGCAGGCTTCATCACTTTTTTACGAGCCATGGAGCCGTATTTGTCCAGAGCAAGCTGTAAACCGGCCACCGTTCCAGGAACTCCTACTGCCAGCCCACCACGAACACTCAATTGTGGAACCACTTTCCCGCTATCATCCAGAAACATGTCCCTGTAAGCCTGTCCTGGTGCCATTTCGCGATAGTCAATGGCTACTTTTTGGCCATCAGCCATGTGGATGAGCATAAAACCCCCTCCACCTATATTGCCTGCCTGCGGATGAGTTACAGCCAGAGCATAACTGACTGCCACAGCTGCATCCACTGCGTTACCTCCCTTTTTGAGGATTTCAATTCCAGCTTCACAAGCTTCGAGATCATGGGCAACAACTACCCCGTTCTCTCCGTAGATGCTCGGCTGGGTTGCCAGTACGGCTACATTGAGGATGAGGGTTAAGAAGAGAGTAGATATAATTTTCATTGAGACTTTCCTTAAAGGGGTAAAAATGCTTCGGTGTAGTGATTTATTTGTGGTTTGGGTTCTGAGAAATTTACAGTGATGATATCGAATCTACATTCGGGTTGATCGATCTCGTGCTTCTCCAGATACAGTTCAGCAATTCTGGCAATTTGCTTCTGTTTTGCGGGGGTCACACGTTCAAGTGCCATGATGTCATCCGTTTCTCCTGCAAAACTCTTCACTTCAACAAAGATGACTTCATCTGCTTTTGTAGCAATCAGGTCTATCTCACCCTCTCTGCCAGCATGGTAGCTATGTTCCAGCAACTGGTAACCATTCCGTATCAAAAACATCCCTGAAATGATCTCCCCCATGCGCCCATATGAGGACTCCTGCTTGAAATACTGGTAATTTTTATTGGGACAGGAATCAACAGGTCGAAAACTGCGACGGTGAACAGGCGTTCGCCCATGTTCTCTAAGGGTTTCCATATGCGCTTTGGACCCATAACCCTTATGAGACTTAAAATTATATTTGGGAAATAATTTGTCGTAGGAGATCATCATGGCATCTCGAGTGGTCTTGGCAATGATGCTGGCTGCACTTATTTCGGGTACCAGATCATCTCCGCCAATAATGCATTCCTGGGCAATTTGTAGTCTCGGTATCTTATGGTTGCCATCCACCTGCACTTGCGTGAATTCATAATTTAGATTTGAGACAGCTTGACGCATGGCTTCGAAAGTTGCCTGGAGGATGTTGTTCCGATCTATATCCTGTTCATGAACGATACCCACACCAATGGCCAGAGCCTTAGATCGAATCTTGGTAGCCATAACATTTCGTCGCTTTTCACTGAGTTTTTTGGAATCTCTTAATCCTTCAGGAATATCCAGGGGATTCAGAATAACTGCAGATGCCACCACAGGCCCAGCTAGAGGCCCCCGACCGGCTTCGTCTACGCCTGCTATGACTTTCGAATTCAACTCTCTTCAGCTTCCATTTGCGCTCAATATAGAAGTACCTGGATAGTTGGGAAGGGAATTGATGATGACGGCTACTGGATTCGAGCACTTCTCCAACAATCTCAAAACATGCACGCCGGGATTCGAATCCCGGCCTATCATACCCATCAATTCAGAATAAAAATAAAAAAAAGCGCCAAGATGAATTGGCGCTTTTCAGGAGGTTTCTATGTAAAACTTTAAGCGGTGACGGGTGCTACTCCAAGAACATCCTGGAAGGCCTGAACAAATTGTTCTTTTGGCAAGGCGCCTGCAGCCATCTGTGGTTTTTCACCAAGGGGTACAAAGAGAAGTGATGGAATACTGCGGATACCAAAGACACCAGCAAGTTCCTGTTCAGTTTCTGTATCAACTTTGTAAACTTTCACTTTGCCGTCATACTCATTTGAAAGCTCTTCAAGTACTGGAGCTACGGCCTTACAAGG
>JABMQQ010000143.1 GCA_013202495.1 Fidelibacterota bacterium
AAAATTTTGGATTTAAAAAAAGCCGCCCAATATAGTTTGACACACATGGGGTTGCAAGGGTGGCTGGTATTGAATTGGAGATGTAATTAATGCATTGCTATCACAGTTTCTCAATAGCTTCACAAAGCAGTACCAACACACCTAAATATCTCAGCCCCGACAATTATGACAATATTAATCGCATTAATTGAGGTTGTGAATATATTGCTCACATGATAGATCTAATGTTTAGATTCCATCGACCTCGTAACACCATGTTATTTATTAGTATATTTATGCTTATCCTATCCTGTCAAGGAGATTCAATGCACGGATCCCATCCCTCTCCAAATAGACTCGCCAAATCATCAAGTCCCTATCTACTCCAGCATGCCTATAATCCCGTGGATTGGTACCCCTGGGGTGAAGAGGCATTTGAAAAAGCGCGTCTCGAAGACAAACCAATCTTTCTATCGATCGGCTATTCGACGTGTCATTGGTGCCACGTGATGGCTCATGAATCTTTCGAGGATGAGGCTGTGGCCAAGCTCATGAACGATAATTATGTCTGCATTAAGGTAGATCGTGAGGAGCGACCGGATATCGATCAAGTATATATGGCCGCTGCCAGCACGTTGATCGGACGAGGTGGTTGGCCCCTCACCATTGTGATGAGCCCTGATAAACGACCCTTTTTTGCAGGAACCTATTTTCCCAAGGAGTCAACCCCCGGGCGAGTCGGTATGTTAGATCTGTTGCCCAGAATTACCGAAGCCTGGAAGACCCAGAGAGAAGAAATTGAAGATACCGCTGATCAAATAATAAATTCACTTCAGCAAAAGAGACCAGATCAGGCAGGTGAATTGCTAGATGAAGATGTCCTGGTCAAGGCCAGTTCCGATTTCAATCGAAATTATGATTCCGCCAGGGGAGGGTTCGGTTCTGCCCCAAAATTCCCATCTCCCCATAATCTTGTGTTTTTACTCAGAGAAGGGTATCGGACTGGTGATTCAACGATTTCCAATATGGCACTTCACAGTCTCAAGCAGATGAGATTGGGGGGCATCTTCGATCATATCGGATTTGGTTTTCATCGATATAGTACAGATGCAAATTGGCACGTCCCTCATTTCGAAAAAATGCTGTATGATCAGGTTAACCTCATGCTGGCCTATACGGAAGCCTGGGAGCTAAGCCGAGATCCATTATTTCTCCAAACCGTGGAAGAGATTTTTGTGTATCTCTCGGACAAACTAAAATCTGACTCAGGAGCTTATTACTCAGCTGAAGATGCAGATAGTGAAGGTGAGGAAGGTAAGTTTTATGTCTGGTCCTGGGAGGAACTTCAGGACGTGATGAATGAGCAGGAACTGGCTACTTTTGCACCCATTTTTGGTCTTCGTAATGAAGGCAATTTCGATGATGAAGCCAGCCGACGACCATCGGGATTGAACATTTTTGACATCGATTCGGATATAGAGTATGAGCATCTTGTAAAAAGCTCGGAGTGGGTTGAACTGCGTAAAAAATTATATCAAATACGGGAGGATAGAATTCATCCTGGTCTGGACAATAAAATTCTGGCAGACTGGAATGGATTGGCACTATCGGCACTTTCCCGTGCCGCCTCTGCCACCGGCGAACAACGGTATCGCCAGGCGGCATCTGACCTGGCCAAATATCTCAGAGATGAAATAATTCAGGGGGATGACCAACTATTGCATATGCCTGCAGCCCACGAGGTTAAAGTTGAAGGATTTCTTGATGATTATAGTTTTATCATACAGGGATTCAGAAACTATTACGAAACCACATTTGAAGCCGAATATCTGAAACTGGCTATCCAATTACAGAAAACGCAGCTCACAAAATTCTGGGATCAAGATGGTAGTGGATTTTTCTTTACTGAAGCTGGCGATAGCGATTTGTTTATGCGCCAGAAGGAAATTTATGATGGAGCTATTCCCTCAGGAAATTCCGTGGCCGCTGAAAATTTGTACTATCTGGGACGTCTCGCGGAGAATCCTGAATGGGAGCTGTTATCCAGAAAGATCGGGGAGACTTTCTCTGAGCAGGTCAATCGAGCTCCACGTGGATTTTCGGCGCTACTGCAGAGTACACAGGCTCAGGTGAATGGTACACGAGAAATCGTTATTGCAGGAGACCTCAAGGATCTTGCCGACGCTCGTGCTGTTCTCCGGAAGTTTTATGATCCTTTTAAACTCACGCTATACCGGCCCAATCAAGATTTTGATCTCATTGAGGATATATCAGGATTTTTATCTTACCAAAAAGCTATCGATGGGGGATTGACCGTTTATATTTGCGAGGACTATGCCTGTCAATATCCTGCAACTGATATACCATCTCTGGAGAAAACCCTCAGGGAAACGATTCGAGATTAAACGATGAATGCTTCTCCGTGTAATTCATGCACTGCGATAATTCTTGCAGGTGGTAGTGCCAAGCGCATGGGAAAAGATAAACGCTTTCTAAAAGTGGGTAATGAACAACTCCTGGATCGACAGGTTCGAATCTTAAAGAATTATTTTGAAGATGTCATCATCTCAGCCAATGATCCTGAAAAATTAGCCTATCTCAATTTACCTGTGGTAAAAGATGAGAACGAGGGGCGAGGTCCGCTAGAAGGTCTAACCTCTGTCCTGAATGCTTCACGAACCGAATATAATTTCGTTGTGGCAGTAGATATTCCCACTATTGACATGAGTCTGGTGGAGAAAATGCGATCCCATCTGGATCATGTATCGGCTGTTATCCCGATCTGCATTGATGGGCGACAAGAACCCTTGTTCGCTTTTTACAGTAAGAATTGCATTCCTATCTTCAGGTCAGCCATGGATGAGGGAGAATATGCCATCCATCGTGCCTTAAAGCGATGCCCCGTATATTTCTTTCCTATGAAAGATGAGACACCTCTGAAGAATTTAAATCGCGAAGAGGACTACGAATCTTATATCAGCGGGCAATAATAAGCCCCTTTTGAATCGCTTTATCAAGATCCACCCATTGTTCAAATTCCGACTTTTCCAGTAGTAAATTCAAATCTAATCCAGAGAGACGCCCCCAGATTAATTGACCCTTGGGACTGACATGTCTCTCATTTTGAATACACCTGATCATGATTCGAATTGCCCTGGTCTGTAATACTTCTCCTTCACTGAATTTATCCAGAGCTATTTTCATTTCAGCACGCACAAGTAGAAGTTCCGCATAGGCCTCCACCAATTTTGAATCACCCAGTAGGGTTAGAGCAGTCTTTTCATCCACCATTTCAACAAGATCGGCGTGCTCTGGCATGATGGTATGGAGGGCATTGGTAAGACTCTTGTCTGCTTCTAATGTTTGCCCTATTGATTTCAGTTGCAAGGCAACGGTAATCACCTCACCCATCATCTGAATCATTCGCAGGAGATAGTCTTCTTGAATATTGGACACATTTCACCTTGATTGAAGTTTTAAAATTTCTTAGAATGTAGACAAACATTAGTCAGTTGGGTAGACCAAGTTCAATTAAGGAGGAGCAAACCACGACCTTCAGCATTCGAAATGTCTCACAATTAAAATTAATTAAACTGTTCACCGAGCACTAGAAGGAAGGAAGTTTCTTACATGAAAGCCAAAATTACCAGGATAAAAAAA
>JABMQQ010000144.1 GCA_013202495.1 Fidelibacterota bacterium
AATTGGACATCGAGGGTTCTGAGTGAAACGAAGAATGTATCGAGATGACCTACTCCTTCCCGAGAATCTTGCAATTAATAGATAATCATTTAGATTACAATCATCACAAATAAAATTGGGAGTGTGAATGGAATCAGGATTTGTCTATATCTTGCAATGTTCAGATGGTAGCTATTACACAGGAAGCACCAAGGATCTGGAAAGGCGCATTCAACAACATCAGGCAGGGGAGGGGGCCAAGTACACCCAACAGCGTCGACCGTTGAAACTTATTTACGCTGAGGAATTTGACAGAATAGATGTTGCATTTTATCGAGAAAAACAGATTCAATCGTGGAGTAGAAAGAAAAAAGAGGCACTCATTGAGGGTCAACTGGACGATTTACCAGGATTATCTAAGAAAGTATTTAGAGTTTCACGTTAAGGAAGTTCACCTCGATACATTCCGACACTCCCGTGTCGGAACACTCGGCGACCCTAAGGACTTGGACATCGAATATTACGAATAAAATGAGAATCTATTTCGGGGCGGACGAATAATACCATTCATGGCACAGGCATTGCACATCTCAATCTGATTCCTGCTCACACGAATCGACATGCCATGCAAATCTCTGTGAGGGGGAAGGGAATCTCAGAAATTGATCTGGAGGCTTGCCATGCAACAACTTTTTACCACCGCAATACTAATCATAACCATCATTACGGGAGCTATTGCTGATATCACCATGACTGGAGATGCCCGCGTGCGTCCTCGACTGGATATCGTTGATTTGGGCAGCTATGGAAATCGAACGGACAATATCTATTACTTCTACAGAGCTCGACTTAATGTGGCCGCTGATATAGGTGATGGCTACTATTTCAAAACCAAGCTGGGCTATAACGGAGCTGCCAACTTTGCCAAATTTGGTACTGGGACAAAACCGATTGCCAGTATCAGTCTGGCAAGTGCCGGGCGCTCACCCCTGAGTTTTATGGAAGTCTATTTCGGACATCAGAGCAAGACCTATGGCTGGGCGGCTGGAATCATTCCTGTCCCGCACAATCCGCTCCTCGATATGCATTTTTACCCTGGAAAGATGGCTAACATTCCCTGGTTATTATATAACAATGCTTCTGCGTCTGGCTTTAACTTCAATTACATGCTGGCTGGGGGCAAATTTGACATCAAGGTACTCGTGGACAACAACGATGGTGTGAAAGTTTCTTCAGATGGAGATGTCATCGATAGTCTCACCGCAACGGATCAATACAGTTTGGATGCCAGTTACTCAATGTCAGTTGGAGGCGTTAAAGTGACACCTCAATTTCTCATGACCATGGCTGATGAGGGGGATCCTGCTCCCTTGACCTATGGTGCTGCTATGGCATTACCCAAGGTCGCAGGATTTGGTGCTTCTGCCTATTTTGGAATGACAAACCAGAATGCAGATGAGACTGAGGCCTATACTGGTTGGATTGCCCGAGCAAAGCTTGCGGGTAAGTTGGGACCGGGCGCCCTGACTGCCTGGTATGATATGGCCACCTATACACCCGATGCTGATGGTCTGGAACCTACAATGACCACTTTTATGTGGATATCCTACACCTATGCCTTACACAAATCTGACAAGGGTGCGGTTACCCTGGCTCCAACCTACCGTCTATATACTCAGAAGACTGAGGGAAGTCTGGATTATGCAAGAACAAACATAGAGCTTACCACCCAGATTACCTTTAAATAGGCTTCAATTTATTTTTCAGAATATTCACCAGGCCAGGATTCGAATCCTGGCCTGGCTTTTTCAATCTCCTCCGTTGCATAGCGGGTTTCCCCGATACTGGTTGGCGAGAGCCATTTTGTTATCCTAGTTGTTCCATATTTGTCCTTGCGAGGTTGCAATTGCATCCGCGGCAATCTCAGTCTTCTTGATAAACAGAAATGTCGAGATCGCTGTGCTACGCTCGATAAGACTGATTAGTGAGGACACCTTCTCGGGAAGAGCTTGACACTGAAATCCATTCCAATAGGGCGAGTATTTGATTGTACGCGTTACACTTGCAGATTAGTTTGCATTATATTGAAGTAGCCTAAAACTTTATAATCACGATAGGTTGATTCTCGAATGCACCGATTTGTATCCTTAATGTATTTCGTCTTCCAAGTAGGTATCTCTTCTATGGCTATTGCCCAGATGGAGGAAGATTACTATTTGGATGCTTCCTTTTCCTATGGGATGAATCAATTATTGCCAAGTTTAGAGACTAATTCTAAGCTCGAAATTGACCGAGAAAAACTGTATTCAGATATTTGGTTCACAGGTGGATTTCAAATATCTGAGAACGTATCATTTTCTGGCGCTCTTGAATTGACTGATCAGCCACATGATCTAATCGGAACAAAATTTTCTAGACCCGACTATCCTCTGTCAACTGGACGATTCCAACAAAGTGTGGTTAGCTACACAACACAGAAATTGTTAATCAAGATTGGTCGTGATGATATGCTCAGCAGTGAGCTGAGACCATATATCTTTACCTATCCAATATTTGCTGATGGGATCGGATGGAACTATTCCTGGCAAAGTTGGAATTTTGAGCATGTATTCCAAATCCTCCCAGCTGAGAGCCATTCTAATCAAATATTTCGGCGTAGTGTTTCATATCATCATTTGAGCAAGACTATTCAACACCTCACAATGGGTGTTGGTGAGTATTTTATTTTGGCAGGTGAAAGTATTCAGTTGGATCTAAAACGACTGAATCCATTTTTACCCTACTCCTTAAATTCTCATGACAGTGTTGCTGATTTTTATCCAGGTTTTTCAGCTGATTCCGACAATAGTCTGATCAAACTATTTTTGAACTGGGGGAAACAATCTAACAAGGTCTCCATAAATTTGTATATCGATGAATTCCAGATTGATGCTCTTGATAGAGAAGTATATAGTGATGCCATACTGCTAAGCTTATCAGTAGAGAATGAAATCAATGCTTTTGGGCAAAGGAGTTTGTTGAACTGGGGGTTTTCAGCTGCAAATCCAAATTTTGGGCAGCATCCAGGACCATTCACTACAACAACATTTACTAGCTTTCCCCTTTTTGAGTACACACCAGGTATGAAGAATCTAGCATATTTTGAATGCAGGACTTTGATGAAAAAAGGATGGAAAGTTTTGATTGCTGGTCATAATGAGCGGTGGGTGAACATATCTCAGCTTGCGCCAGCTCTCATGAACAGTAGGGCTGAACTCAACGCCCTTAAGGTAAATTCTGATTCAAGACTTACATTAGGCCTAGAGTATAAATTGAAAAACTACCCAGTATATCTTGGGATTTCGGGATGGTCAGGTTCTGATTCAGGAATGAGATTAAAAATTCAAATTGAATCAAATCGCAGTATTAAGCTGTAAAAGTATGATCCTCGGGAATTTTTGGTCGCTCAAGAATGCTGCTGTCAGTGGGTTTATATTCTGGAATAATCCGCATGAGCGACTGCTTGATTCTTGCTGCATCAAATGTATTACCCAGTTCACCCAGACTATTTAAGTCTGTACTAAGGTGTTTCCAATCATCATAATTCGATCCACCATTATTCAGAATCATGATTTTTCCATGTTTGGTTTTGGAAAAAATCTCACCATCAAAGGCCAATTCCTCGTAAAGTTTTTCACCTGGACGTACGCCTGTGTAAACGATGGGTATATCTTTTTCTGGCTCTAACCCGGATAATCTGATTAAATCAAAAGCCATATCCTTGATTTTAACGGGTCGTCCCATATCAAGGACATAAATTTTCCCCCGCCCCTGGAGCATTGAACTAGCTTGTAAAATTAATTGGGCGGCCTCAGGGATAGACATAAAGTATCGAATCATATCGGGATGAGTAATTTTTACTGGACCACCTGCCTTGATCTGTTTTTCAAAAATTGGAATTACCGAGCCAGAACTTCCCAACACATTGCCAAAGCGGACTGCCATGAAGGAAGTTTCGCCCATTCTATTGGCTACTTGAACCATTATTTCGGCCAGGCGTTTTGTGGCACCCATCACGTTAACGGGATGGACTGCCTTGTCGGTACTCACTAGAACGAACTTCTCAACTTTATGCTCAACCGCACAATCAATCAGGTTTTTAGTCCCTAACACATTGGTATTGATTGCTTCCCAGGGGTGATCTTCCTGGAGAGGGACATGTTTATAAGCGGCCGCGTGGAGAATTACATGGGGCTTATAATCTCGCAGCATATTATCAATGGTGTTCTTGTCTCGAACACTACCTAGGACACAACTTGTATAGGGTTTGTGATCAGTTGTTGATAACTCTTGCTGAATTTGAAACAGATTGTATTCACTATTATCAAAAAGAATAACCATTGCCGGGTTGAACTGAAAACACTGGCGAACCAGTTCAGATCCGATTGAGCCTCCAGCCCCAGTCACCAGAACTCTTTTTCCGCGCATGAAGTCTGTTATAGATCGAGAATCCAGTTGGATTTCTTCACGTCCCAGTAAATCCACATAAGAAACATCACGAATCATTTTAAGGCTAACGTTGTCATCAATGATCTCAGAGAGATCGGGGACAGTTTTGTAGGGCCTGTTCACAGCTTTACATTGTTCGACAATCCTACGCATTTCAGGCCCAGTAGCTGAGGGAGCAGTAATCAGAAATTCATCAAATTCAAAGGGGAGGCCATTAGCGTCAGAAACTTGCCCAAACACTTTGACCCCGTGGAGCGTTGCACCTTTTTTCCTATTATCATCGTCAAGAAACCCCTGGAGTTCGTACCCGATGTGTGGGGTTGTTAAAATTTCTCGTGCAATTTTCTCGCCTGTTCTTCCGGCTCCAATAAGTACTAGTCGGGTTTTCTTTGCAGAACCCCCTGAATAAAAGCGATCTTGCTTTGAGTTATGGACAATATGAGAAAAATAGATTCTCACAGATACTCTACTCAGAGAGATGCCCAGAGTAGAAAGTACAAAATCAATCAAAAATAGGGACCGGGGAAAACCTGCAAAACCATGAAAAAAGCCAAAGCCTAAGATTATTGCCACGGAAGCGATGGCATTTGCCGTCATGATGTTTGTGATATCCCATAGGCTAGTGAAGCGGAACATCCCTTTATATAAACGATAAAAGGCGAAAACAGTTAATTTTACACCAATGATGATGGGAAGAAGGTATGCGTATTCACCAATAAAATTTGGAGGAATGACAAAATCAAAGCGCAGTAATAAAGATCCCAGTAAACTCAGCAAGATGATTATTACATCTACTGATAGAAATAATGCTACCTTTACCTTATTATTCTTTATTTGACGATACATGATACCCCTTGCCCTCTGTAAATTTTCTTTCAATATATGCAAATAATTGTTACATCCGCATGGAAATCAAAGATAAAACCATATGGATTATATATAGTGATACACATCAATCGGGCTTACACAATATAATTTTGTTGGATTTGGTCTGAGCTTGTGGCCAAAAAACATGACTAGACTGCATAAAAATACTCTTTCCCCTATTGGCAGAGAAGCATAACTAGCGCCTGAATTTCCCGCGAACAAACATAGAGCTCACTACCCAAATTACCTTTAAGTAAGACCTCTCTATTATTCAACTATAAATAACACCCGAATTTATTCGGGTGTTATCGTGGGTTCCCACCTCACACTTTACCAATCACCCACACGAGTTATTCCTTGATATAAAGTACAGGACTAATAGCTTTACCTCATTCAGTTTACATGAAAGGGGAGATTGGTCGTGATGATGAAAAGATTTAACCAAACACTTTTATTCTCAGTATTGGTCCTGACATCTATGTTACTGTTGAACTGTTCTGATGATTCAGGGGCTTCCAAAGCGAAGCTAAAAGATATGTATACATTCTCTGGGGGTCCCTCTGGCGGTACTTTCCAATACTACGCCAGTGCTATTGCAACGATTGGACAAAAGCAGGGGCAACGATTATTGGCTCGTTCTTCAGGTGGATCAATAGAGAATATCCGACTGGTCAATTCCCAAAAGGCTGACTTTGCAGTGGCATATTCAGGTCATGTTTATGCCGGGGCTCATGGAACCCTCAAAAATGATGAGAACCAGTACACCGATGTTTTTGTGATGGCCTATCTCTACGGGGCTCCCGCCCAGTTAGTAGTTAAGGCCAATGATGGTATAGACGAACCGCTTGATCTGGTTGGTAAGAGTGTTGGAGTTGGAAACGCTGGCTCTGGAGCAGCCGCCAACGCAGAAATCTATTTCAGCAGCCTGGGGATCTGGGATAAAATGGATCGCGAGTTCCTGGGGTATCGCAATGCTGCCACCGCCATGCAGAATGGTCAACTCGACGCTTTCTGGGTCTTCACTGGATATCCAAGTGCCTCCATCATTGAGGTTGCCATGCAGACAGAAATCAAGTTATTGGATACCTATTCAGCAGGTGAAGCAGTTGGCCTGTTCCAAAATAATCCTTTCTTCACTGCAGTTACTGTACCGGCAAATACGTATAAGGGACAAACCCAAGATATCGCTTCATTTCAGGATGGCGCCCTGCTGGTAGCGAACGCAAAAGTTTCAGATGATGTGGTCCATCAAATATTGACATCAATGTATAGTCAGGACGGTCTGAAATATTTGGTTTCAGTTCATAATTCAGCCAAATCGATGTCTGTTGAAACAGGGCTGAAGGGTGTCGTAACACCGATTCACCCCGGCGCACTTAAATTCTGGCAGGAAAAAGGTTTAACTCTTCCAGCTATGGCTGAGTGAACTCAAGGCATTATCCATTACGTCTTCCTGAGGTGCCCGGAGGGCAGTCTCGAAGGATGTCGATACACATATGACTCACGCTCCTAGTAACCTCCAGTCTACGCCCAGAGCTACGACTGGCAGGCAGCGAGACGAAGAACGGTGGTATGTCACGCTTTGAGTTCCCTTCACACTTCGAGTCCCCTCAGTGAGACATAGCAGGAGACTTGTTGGAGTGATACCCAGCCGTTGTGAAAAACAAGGACATTGAGCTTGTCGAAATGACCGATCCTCGCCAAAAGGACAGAAGGCTTCGACAGGCTCAGCCTCCGGGGACAGTCGCCAGACTCGGCTGATGCCAAATTTTAATTGAATAGGATAATATGGTCCAGGATCTGAATAGATTAGAAACCATTGTCTTTAAGACCTTTTCTGTGGGTCTGGTTCTGTTCTATATACTATCAGCTACTGTGGCACCAGCAGCTACTGAATTCCATAGAGGGATTTATGTGTTTATCACCTATGTCCTGGTATTCATGTTGTACAAATCATCCTGGCCGTCTCTGCGTCCTTTTGACTACCTGCTCATGTTGCTTTCAGTTATCAGCATCTCCTATTGGATATTCAATTATGAGGCTTTGAACTACCGCGCAGGTGCTGAGACACAATTAGATGAAGCTGTTGCAGTTGCCGGTGTGCTTTTAGGGATTGAAGTCGCCCGCAGAGTGATCGGTCCCATATTCGTAATTCTGGCTGGTCTGTTATTGGTCTATGGGATCTATGGCATGTATTTCCCTATTCTCATCGCTCATCCAGGTGCCAGTTTTCCAGAGCTTTGCACCACTATTTTCTACAAAGAGGATGGTGTGTTTGGGTTGATGGCCAACGTACTGGCGACTTATGTCGTTCTGTTTGTCATATTCGGTGCCTTTATGGAGCGCTCCGGTGCACAACGATTCTTTATTGATTTCCCCCTGGCAGCTGTTGGGCATCGTCTCGGTGGACCAGGTAAAATGGCCGTCCTGGCCAGTGGTCTCTTTGGATCCATCTCAGGTAGTGCTATCGCCAATACCGTTTCTACTGGAGCATTTACTATTCCACTCATGAAAAAAGCCGGATTCAGACCCCATATTGCCGGTGGTATCGAACCTGCAGCATCCATCGGTGGTATGTTTATGCCACCCATCATGGGAGCAGGTGGATTTATCATGGCAGAGTTGACAGGCATACCCTACCCAAAAATCATGATCATCGCAATCTTCCCTGCCCTCATGTATTTTTTTTCAGTTTTTGTGATGATTCATTATGAAGCCAAGATTCACAATATTAAGGGTACAAAATCAGGTCCATCAGCCTGGGAGATATTCAAAAAGGAGTGGTATTACGCTACGCCGCTGCTGCTCATCACCATCATCATGCTCTCAGGATTTTCACCAGGATTTGCAGCCGTGACCGGCATCCTTTCCTGTATTGCCATCGGCTGGGTGAACACAGACACCAGAATGGGTCTCAAGGGCTTTATTGATGCCGCCACCAAAGGTACAGAAAACAGTCTGAAAATTGGTGGAACGGTTGGGGTCATCGGTATCATTATTTCCGTTCTAACCTTTAGTGGTCTGATCCTCACCTTTGCCAATATTGTGATCCAGCTGGCAGGGGGGAGTCTCTTTTTAACCATTCTGTTTATTGCTCTGGCTTCCCTGGTCCTGGGGATGGGTGTCCCCGTAACAGCTGCTTATCTCATTACTGCAGTCATCGCTGTCCCGGCACTCACACACCTTGGTGTTAATATGATAGCCGCGCATATGATCGTATACTGGTTATCCCAAGACTCGAATATTTCCCCACCGGTCTGTATTGCAGCCTTTGCTGGAGCTGCCATTGCCAAGGCCAATATGTGGCGGACTGCCTTTTCAGCCTTCAAGTTTGCCAAATTTCTATATATCGGCCCATTTCTCTTTGGTTATGTCCCCGAATTCACCCTTAATGGATCTTGGTGGGATATTGTGCGGGTCTTTACCATTATCATCATTGGAAATTATCTTTTTGCCTATCTACTAAGCCTCTCCTGGTGGTATTCACTTAAGAATAGGTGGGCAGGGGCTTAAGGTTTCTATAGTGCCATAATTGGACTGACATTTCATAAAAGAGTCTCACTTTCATCGAAGTAAAATTCAATTCGTTTCTGCACATTGTTAGTCCCACGGCAATGAAATCGTCTATATTGAGCAAACATGCGAAGTGATTCATTATGATTAATACATTTGCATGCACTAAAATGTAAGTCGACATATTGAAAAGGTGAAAATATCATGCTCAACAAAACATTCTGGTTTGTACTTATTACTCTCATCGTATCAAGCGTCTACGCTGAAATTACGCTTTCAGGAGATGCACGACTTAGACCGCGCTTTGATGTAAAGGACAATGGTGAATATGGAACTCAATCAGAAGATTTTTACTATTATTACCGTGCCCGTTTAATGGTCAATGCAGATATTGGTGATGGATATTTTTTCAATACCCGCTTAGGTCACAATGGAGCTACATATTGGATTGGCAAATTCGGATCGGGCGACACACCCAGTAGCTTGAGTAATCCTAATGCTGGTAGAGGGTCCGTTGATTTTATGGAGCTCTATTTTGGGCACAAGGGCAAAAAATTTGGCTGGTCAGGAGGAATCATTCCAATACCTCACAATCCCATTCTAGACATTCATTATTACCCCAATATCATCCTTGATAAGGCCTGGGACACTTATAACAATAATGCAGCCCATGGTTTTGATTTCAATTATAAGCTCGCTGGTAAACCATTGGATATAAAAATTCTGGTAGATAATAATGATGGTCGCAAAGTTGTAGATGCAAATTTCGTTTCCCAGAGTGATACATCCATTGTCTACATCATTGATCAAGACAGTGGATCTATCAGATTAGATACTAGCATAACTTCGACCGCTTCTTCTGCATCCAACACCAGAGATCAATACACCGTTTACCTATCATATCCTGTTTCACTTATTGGCTTTAAAATGACCCCTCATTTGTTGGTAACTCTATCAGATAAAAATAAAGCGGCACCAATCACTTATGGTCTTGAATTCAAACTCCCCAGAGTAGCCGGATTTGGCCTTTCAGCTTTTGGGGGATTAACCAGCCAAGCTGTTTCGGATTCACTTACAAACCTAACAGCTTATAACGGATGGATTGCCCGTGTGAAAATGGTGGGGAAATTGGGTCCTGGAACCCTGGTAGCCTGGTATGACCAGGCCACCACGACACCTGATGTAACTGATGCGGTTGATAGCAAATTCTCCTACCTCTGGTTGTCATATACCTACACCTTACACAAGTCCGATTGGGGTTCAATGGTCTTTGCGCCTACTTACCGTCTATATACTAATAAAATTGAAGGTAGTAGAGACTACACCAGGGCTAAGATAGAGCTGACTACTGAGATTAAGTTTAAATAGCTCAGACCACTAACCTGGACATTGAGATTGTCATCCTCTCTACTAAATCGTAGCTAGCAGAGCATAGACTCTTCGGAGTACTATCTAGCTCTGTCTCCCTGCCTGCCAAGCCGAAGCAGGAATGCGTAGGCTGGAGGTTCTCGCAGGGTAAAGACAGAGCTCCTTCTATTTCCCTTTATCGCGATAGGCCGTTGACAAATTTATGAGGGCGGGTATACCACCCCGAATAAATGCTAGCTTTTTTGCTTTACTCCAACCCTTAAGCTGCTTTTCACGGACAATAGCATCCTGAATATCCATTTCTTCAGAATTCCACAGCAGGGTTAGCGGCTGACGTGTGTGGGTATAGCCTGGGAAAAAACCTTCATGGTGCTGGTACAATCTTTCATCCAGATCACTCGTAACACCTGCATAAAGGGTCTTGTCAGAGCATAACGTCCCGCATTGAGCTGCTTCGTGAGACAGACTCGCTTTGTATGTCAATTGTATCCGTCCACAGCATATTTGATTTGCACTCCCCCGCGTGTCTTTGATCCCGCCGCAGGGTAACACGGAGTGTCGCGATGAGTCAGCTCCAAGCAGTTTGTTGGGCAGCCATTTTAACTCAGGAGAAGTGGTGAATTCGTTGTAAATCTTCCGCTTCTCTTGTACTTGCCCGGTACAGATCCCACCTTTGCTGGAGATTCATCCAGAAATCAGGAGTGTTGCCAAAAAATTTTGAGAATCGCAAAGCAGTACTGGGAGTAATCCCTCTTTTGCCGTTCACGAGCTCATTAATTCGTTGGAAGGGGACATGTATTGCCATTGAAAGATGCTTTTGGGTTATCCCCATTGGTATTAAGAATTCTTCAAGCAACATTTCACCTGGATGTGTTGGCATTCTGTTTGTTGGAATTCTGACCATTTTATTCTCCTCTAGTGGTAATCCACTACTTCTACATCTATTGGACCGAGTTCAGTCCAACTAAAACAAATTCGATACTGATCATTTATCCGAATACTGTACTGTCCTTCCCGATTACCATGCAATGCTTCAAACCTGTTTCCAGGTGGAATTCGAAGTTCTGGAAGCTGAACAACTGAGTCAAGCTGGTCAAGTTTTCGAACAGCAACTTTCCTTAGATTTACACGAAGTTTTTTTCGAGCTAGCTTAGAATCAATACCATTAAAGATATCTTCAGTCGCTTTGTCCGTAAATGAACGTATCATCGGTATAAGTATAGCACGGATGTCATGTTACGGCAAGTGTTTTCAAAGTCTGCCCAACAAGGTATATACAGAACCTATTTTCATAATTTTTCCATTTTTTAACGTGAGTTTCCCTAAGATATCTGTGACGTGATGATAAAACACTATTAGTCAGCGGGAGGTGGTGTTCATTTGGCTAAATCCAAGCCCCATCTCCTTCGAGAGCACTTCGACGAGCTCAGCGATCGGTTGTAAGGTATCACTCACAAACTCCCCAACTCCTAAACACCACTAATCCCCATAGATAACCATTTGGCGACGGACGTGTATCCTTCTAGAAAAAATTTGGCGAATGCAGTCATGAGTGATAGGTTAATACCCTATGGATAAGCCCCTCGGGACGATCCATAACCCGCCTCCGTGGTTGAGCCCACTACGGCGAGGTTATCCGCCAGGTCATTTTTAGTAAACATCGCGCCGAAGCGGATAGCCAGCATTCAATGCCATGTAAGAGTGGTGTTTTATGCTCGAGCCGATAGGATTGTTGGGATTAGGTTGCGAAGGCGGATAAAATTGGTCATGATTTGAAAGGAATAAGGTAATGGTACTGATGAGTAGACGAGATTTCGTAAAAGTCACAGGTACTGGTCTGGCCCTGGCAACCCTACCCGGATTCATCCGCTCGGGTTTTGCAGGCGTCGGAGCAGGTGATAATCCCTACAATTTCTATTTCCAGCGTTTTGGAATAGATGAAGATATGATTCGAAAGGTGATGACAGAAGCCCTCCATTATGGCGGTGATTACTGCGATCTCTTTTTTCAGAATGAATTGAGCAATTCCATCCGACTCCAGGATAATATTGTGAATTCAGCCAGCACCAACGTCACTTTAGGTGTTGGAATTCGGGTCCTGAATGGGAATCAAACGGGTTACTCGTTTACTGAGGATATTTCATTAGCCAGTATGAAGGCTGCTGCTCGCACAGCTGCAGGCATTGCTTCCGGTTCTGCCAAAGCAGCTCCAAAATCTTTCAATGCCACCAAGTTGATGAACTATTACGACACGGAAGTCAGTTATGAAGACGTGGGCGTGAAAGACAAAGTAAGCATGCTCCAATCTATCAATGACGATGTGTTTAAGGAGGATCCCCGAGTTGTTAAAGCCAGTGTCAATTTCAGTGACAGCGAAAAATATATTCTGGTTGTGAATTCTGAAGGTGGTATTGCCTCAGATTACCAGCCTATGCTGAGAATCTCTGTCGGCTGCACAGCCGAGGAAGAGGATCGCCGGGAGAATAATTATTTTGATTACTCCGCCCGTGATGACATCAATTTTCTCACTGAAGAAAAGCTGAAGAGACTTCCCCGCGAGGCTGTGGCTCGTACGGTAAAACTGTTCGAAGCCCAGACACCTCCAGCTGGAGAATTCCCAGTCGTGCTATCTGCAGGTAGTGCAGGAATCCTCCTCCATGAAGCCATTGGTCATGGTATGGAAGCTGACTTTAATCGTCAGGGCATCTCGGTTTATTCAGAAAAGATGAATAAAAAGATCGCTGCACCTTTCGTAACCATCGTGGACAATGGAACCAATCCCCATATTCGTGGCTCTATCAATGTGGATGATGAGGGTATACCATCAGAAGAGACAGTCCTGGTAGAGGATGGTGTCCTTCGGACCTATATCCATGATCGCATTTCAGCCAAACATTATGGTGTGAAACCCACTGGTAGTGGACGTCGCGAGTCGTTCAAACATTATCCAATGCCACGCATGCGTAACACCTATATGCGTAGTGGTCCTCACGAGTTTGATGAAATGATTGCATCAGTAGATTATGGAATTCTTGCTGACCAGTTTACCAATGGTCAGGT
>JABMQQ010000145.1 GCA_013202495.1 Fidelibacterota bacterium
ACAAAGCGAGTCTGTTTCAGGAAGCAGCTCAAGCGCGGTACATTAAAGAAACCCATGATTCGATATAGCACATAATAAGCTTAGATTAACGTTTAGAATTACTTTGAATCGAGTGTATATGTATAAAACCTTATCATTTATACTACTTCTAGCAACAACGGTCATTGCTTCCACAATTAATATTCCTTCAGACTATAGCGCCATTCAAGCAGGGATAAATGCATCCACAGATGGTGATACTGTCCTGGTAAGTTCCGGTATCTATACGGAAAGTATCAATTTCTCAGGTAAAAATATTATTGTCATGAGTGAAGCGGGCATGGATAGCACGATTATCCAGGGCGACAGCACACAGAGAGTGGTGACCTTTGAATCCGGTGAAGGTCCTGGGGCAATGCTGATTGGTTTTTCCATTGAAGGTGGTAACGGTGGTATTCTCTGTACTGAATATTCCAACCCCATCATTTATCAATGTAAAATTCACCATAACACTGCAAACATACAGCTAGATCCTGGCGATTATTGGTCAGGAGGAGGAGGTGTTGCCATCATTAATTCTTCACCTCTTCTGATGAACACGGCTATCTACAAGAATGAGTCATCTAGACTGGGTGGTGGTGTCAACATGTTCCACTCATCTACCCGCATAGTGAACTGTGTTGTTTATGGGAACCAGGCTTTAGTAGCCTTTGACGGGATTCTTTATATCGATACCCCGAATAGCGTCATTATTAACTCCGTTATCTGGGATAACGATGTCGGTTTTCAGATGGCAGGTAATCCGATTAATGTGTTTAATAGTAATATTCAGGGTGGCTGGTCTGGTGAGGATAACCTAGACCAAGATCCTGTATTCATTGATGCGGAAAATGATGATTTTAGACTCGCTCCCTCCTCACCCTGTATTGATGCTGGAAATTCCAGCTTCCTTTTCAGCGACCATGACGGAACCCCAAATGATATGGGTATGCTTGGAGGATCTGGATTCTTTATAGAGTTGGGCAAAATGGATGCAGGTCAAATCGTCCTGCAATCATATTTTGAATATCCGCTCACATTTTACAATCTTTCGAGACAGCCCTTCACAATTTCAGCTCTAGCCTTCTCAAATGATGCTATGTGTTCCATCGATTTTGAATTTCCCATTGATCTTTCCTCGTCTATCGTTAGTGAACTCCCCATCACAATTACTCCACAGGTTTTGGGCAATGATTCATGTGAAATAGCGCTCCTGATAACCGATCAAATCCACACCGATACTTCAAGGGTCTGGATTGAAGCTGAAGGCATTGAGTCACACGGACAGCAAGTGTTCAGAAGAATAGGAACCCTCGATGCAGGGTTGCTGGCTACAAGGTTCAAGAATTATGGGGAAATTACAGACTATCCCAATACACCGGCTTGCGAGTGGCCCAAGGGAAGTGGGCATAATTACTTGGATGGTCTCGCATTTATAATTCAGGCTGAAACCGAGGACAATATCGGTAACATCATCCATCCCATGGAAACTCAGTATCGGGAATTTACTGACAAAGGACCTGATGACACACCTTGGGGCTGGGAGCCCATGCCCGGTTATTTCAATCCAATATCAAATGCTATCGCTATGAGCACAATTCCTGAAACCTGGCCCACACATTGGCCAGATAAAGATGTCGGTTGGAATGGATATTGGAATGGGTTCGAGGGTAAGGGGGTGCTCAAGGCCGACCAGGAAACCTATTTCGCCATGGATGATTACCAGGACCAGGAGTGGGATTATACACCCGTGGCCGCTGAACCAGATCGTGGTGGATTAGGATTACAGGTGGATGTACGGGGCTACGCTTGGGATAATCCAAACTATGAAGACCTGCAAATCTGGCACTATACCATTCACAATATTTCTGACACTTATTATGAACGAGTCGTGCTGGGTTTATATCTGGATATTGGTCTTGGCGGTTATGAAGACGGTAATGATGATCTTGGTACAGTTCTCCCTGATGAAAACATGGTTTACTTCCACGATAGCGATGGACTGGGGACGGGGGGATGGTCTCCTGTGGGTTATATGGGGATAAGGTTTTTAGAAATGCCCGGGAATCATACTGATGGGATCGACAACGATGGTGATGGTCTTGTTGATGAATCAAGGGATAACGGATTTGACGATGATGATGATTGGATCCAGGCTACAGATGACATGGGTAGTGATGGTGTTGCTGGAACCTTTGATCCCGGTGAAGCGGATGGAATTCCAACCTCTGGAGAGCCCAATTTTGATAAAACTGACCGTGATGAATCTGATGAGATGGACATCAATACAGTACGATTCTTTCACATACATGATTATGAGTTGAGAGATGACGAGGAAAATTGGGAAGTGTTTACCAGTGGTGAAATAGACACCAACTCAAGTGGTGATGGGAATGTGGGAAGCTTCATGATTTCGGAGTCTTTTCCACTAGCTTCAGGTGAGACAACATATTTCTCTTTTGCAATTGTGCTTGGTGAAGACCTGGAGGATATGCTTTCAAACGCAGGCGCAATTACTCCGCTGGGTGTAGAGGATGAATTTGATCTCAGGTCTTCTCTCTCTGTCACATTATCCCAGAATTATCCCAACCCCTTTAATCCAACTACTACCATCAGCTATGAGATAACTGAGCAGGCTGTGGTTAACCTTAAGGTCTATAATGTTTTGGGTCAAGAAGTTGCCACCCTCCAGAACACGGAGAAGCTTCCTGGTAAACACGAAGTACAATGGAGGGGTTTAGATCGATGGGGCAATTCAGTGGCTACCGGGATTTATTTCTGTCGTCTGCAGGTTGACTCGCAGAACAAAACAATTAAACTGCTTTACTTAAGATGAGATGCCCCCCTTACTTCTTGAATCTGGGTGCTCTAATAAAGGCTTAGAGCTGACTGCCCCGCAAGGGAGGGGTTAACGAATATGATGTGGCGGGATACA
>JABMQQ010000146.1 GCA_013202495.1 Fidelibacterota bacterium
GGTCGGAAGTGCAAAGCAGAACAGTCGAAATAGATGCACGAAATGGTGAACCAGTGGGGAACAATTTTCTGTTGACCTCTCGAAGGTTGATATAGAGCCATTTGGTAGGGGGTAGCTTAGGATCTCAAGGCCAATTTTCATGCCAGTTTGACATTTGTAGCTTCAACTCGAGCGAATAGTTGTTCTTAAACAAGGGGATTTATGATCGGTTTATGAGCTCTTCGTGAATGGGTATTCTTTATACAAGGCTGTAAATTAATGTTTTAAGGTGATCTATCGATGAATTGATTGAATCTTGGATAAATATTTTATTAAATCTTCTTCATGAGATTTGATCGAGTACTTTTTCTGAAAAAGAGGGTTTATTTAACCAGAGGTGCAGGGTTCATATGAACCAAAGAGGGTGAAAAAAACCGGTTTATATCAACCAGTAACTAATGAGACTATAGACTGAGCTTGAGTTCCAGGCTCAGAGGACGTTCTACCCGATGGATCAATTCGAAATTGGTGGAAACATTGCGGATCACTCTGGCCAGATAGCGGAAAGGCATCTCACCTGCAGACGGGAATGCCAGTCCTGATTCTTTTAAATTTGTAGCGGGAGCTTTCAAAATCTGGCTCACATCAGTTTTAATAATATACTTATCCTGCTCCTTGTCGAAGGCAGTACTTAGAAGAATGGGACCATTGATCTCATATCGCTTGGCGTGCTTCAATAAGGTGTATAGAACTATCCAAATGACCCCTGGATTAGAAGTGGTTTTAATCACTTCTAAGGCAAGGTCTTGGTTGATCTCAATACCCACGAACGTGGGAAGTTTTAGGAGCCTTCCTACCACATTGGAAATCATATTTGGAAACTCGAGCTGCTGGGTTTCTGCAATTATCAGGTCAGTGCTCATAAGATCTTGTGAAAATTTTACCAGGTTGTTGATGGACTCGGAGACCTGAGTGGCCTTTGCCATGGCCTTTTCGTAGTCTTTGTTCTCCAGAGCCTGCTTTAAAAAGGAGGCGTTCATTGAAAGTGAAGTGAAACGATTGTTCATCTTGTGGGTAAAGCCAAAATCATGGGCCGTAGCAGTATAGGCAAAGACCAACTCCATCAATTCTTCGTAAGCCTTTATGTCAATCTGGTCTAGTTGGCTGCTATTTTCAATATCTTCCATAATCCCACCCATTCACATTTCAATTCAGTCAACGCGCTTGACAATACTCTTTCAGGAAAGTTTAAATTTTTTCAATCGGTATTTTATGGTCTCCCGGCTAAGACCCAGTAGTGCGGCTGCCTTGGTCTTATTGCCTCCCGAACGATTAAGCGCTTGTTTCAATAAATACTGTTCAAGTTTCTCCAGCGAAATGCCTTCTTCAGGAAGCTGGAAATTCTGATTTAGATCCACATCAATAATGACAGGAGTCCCTTCATTCGGGCTGATTTGTTGGAGGCTGATGTTTTGCGATGAGAGCACATCATCCTGCTCGAACAATACTGCTCGTTCAATAACGTTCCGAATCTCTCTGACATTCCCAACCCAGGGATGCCTCGTCAGCATTTTCTGGGCGTCAGGGGAGATGCTTCGGATATTACGTTTAAATTCTTTATTGAATACATCCAGGAAATAATTAGCCAGGATCAGGATGTCATCATCGCGCTCTCGCAGAGCAGGGAGCCGAACAGAAGCCACATTGAGGCGATAATACAGATCGGCCCTAAACTTTTTCTCCTCCACCAACTGCATCAGATCGCGTGATGACGCACTAATGATGCGGGCATCAATTTTGATCTCTTTAATACCACCAACACGCCGAAAAGTTTTCTCTTCCAGCACCTTTAATAGCTTGGACTGCGAGGCCAGGTTCATGTCGCCAACCTCGTCAAGGAAGAAAGTTCCGTCATGGGCTAGTTCCAGCAGCCCCTTTTTTCTATTCTTTGCATCTGTGAAGGCTCCGGCTTCATGGCCGAATAGTTCTGATTCGAGGAGGCTGGGTTGAATCGCTGAGCAATTCACCTCGATAAAAGGGTGTTTTGCCCGGGGACTCTGATAATGTATGGACCGCGCCACCAGTCCCTTGCCAGTCCCAGTCTCGCCACGGATGAGTACGGTGGTCTTAGATGATTCCGCAACCTGATAGATAAACTGATATACCTTTTGCATGGGTTCACTGGTGCCAACGATGTCACCGAACTGATGATGACTCTTAATCTGAAGGTAGTTCAGTTGTTCACGTTTTTTGCGACGGTCAATCGCATGATTAACCTGGATCTTTAACTCATCTGGATCAATGGGTTTACGGATGTAATCCATGGCACCCAGCTTAATGGCACGGATTGCCGATCGAAGATCTGCTTGACCCGTTATCATGATGACTTCCACATCCTCAAATTCATTTTTCAGCTTCTCGAGATAGGTGAGACCATCCATACCCGGTAGTCCAATATCCAATAGGATCAGGTCCGGATTTTCACGTAGAATATATGGGTGTGCATCTTCAGCTGAGTTGAAGGTGGAGACTTCATAGTCGTCCGATTCAAAGAGTTCCTTAAGAACCTCCCTGATCTCGGAGTCATCGTCAATGATATGGATGGAAACCATGCGCCAAACTTTGACATATTCCAGTATAATGCAAGCTAAATTAAGTTTGGCACGTGATTTGATTATTAGACCCGTCCTTAGAGATATGATTAAGTCCTTTCAAAGCTCCACAAATCAGAGTAATTATGGAACGGTTTAGAATGCTGAAATTAGAGGAGAGAGTGTCAGAGTTGCCATTACAGAGTGATCATCCTAGAACTATCCTTATTGTTGATGATGAGAAATCCATCAGGGATGTCTTAATCACATTTTTTGTTGAACAGGGTTATGATGTCTTGACAGCCAACGATGGCCGGGAGGGAATTGCCATGTTTCAAAGTAATCCAACAGATATTGTTATCACCGATATCGTCATGCCACGCGTCGAAGGCATTGAAACAATAAGAAAAATTAGGAAACAATCCAAAACTGTCAAAATAATCGCCATGACAGGCTATGTTGATTCCTATCTCAAAGAAGCTATGATTCTTGGAGCAGATGATTCAATCAACAAGCCCTTCAATACCGAAGATTTGATGACTGTGGTTGAACGAGTGACCGCAGACTAAATTTTAATATTTTAAAATCTACATCGATTTACCTTAACAGATGGGCATGCTCTCAGTCAGCAAGTATCATGTATATATGGTCAACTTTCATTTTCCTGTAGGCTGATCTGGAGCACCAGGTAGGAAGCTATTCATATTGATAATCAATTTTATGAATATGATAATAAATTCACCTTAATTCAGTTCAAAAGGCTTAAATATTACCATCATTGTTGTGGCCTGATATTTGTCATAACTAGTGATAGAATTATAAATCAATAATTAATTATTTCGATTATTGATGTGTACTGACTGAAAACTCAGTAACTCAGTCACTAAAGTATTAAATAAAATGAAAAGGGTTAATGCATGCATTTTTCAACATTGGATTATGTTGTTTTTATCAGTTACATCATCTTCATTGTCGGCTTGGGACTGTATGTGTCCAGAGAGAAAAAGGGTCACAAAAAGAACTCAAGCGACTATTTCCTGGCGAGTAAAGCCTTGCCCTGGTGGGCCATTGGTTTTTCGCTCATCGCAGCCAATATTTCCGCTGAACAGTATATTGGAATGTCCGGCTCAGGCTATGTCATTGGGTTGGGTATAGCCACTTATGAATGGACTGCCGCCATCACGCTTATCGTTGTGGCTAAATACTTTTTACCCATCTTTCTTAAAGAGGGTATTTACACTATGCCTCAATTGCTGGAAATCAGATATGATAGTCGTGTGAGGACTGGTCTGGCCGTATTCTGGATTTTACTCTATGTCTTTGTCAACCTGACATCAGTACTTTATCTGGGGTCTCTTGCGCTTAGAACCATTCTCGGTGTACCACTCATCTGGGGTATTGCCGGCCTAGCATTGTTCTCCGCCTTATATACCATTTATGGTGGTTTAAAAGCAGTTGTGTGGACCGATGTCGTTCAGGTACTCATTCTAATTGTAGGTGGACTGGTTACTACATATTTCGCCCTCGATCAAGTCAGTGGTGGCAATGGAGCCTTTGCTGGATTTAGTGACCTCATGGCAAAAGTACCTGAAAAATTTGACATGATTCTGGATAAGTCAAATCCAAACTATGCAGAATTGCCCGGGCTTGGAGTCTTGTTGGGTGGTATGTGGATGGCGCATTTCTTTTACTGGGGCTGTAACCAGTACATCATTCAGAGGGCTCTGGCGGCCAAATCTATCAAAGAAGCTCAGCGTGGACTCATGTTTGGTGGATATCTCAAGATATTAACCCCTCTTATTGTTGTGGTTCCAGGAATTGTTGCATTTGCATTAAGTGCAGATTTAGCCAAACCTGATGAAGCCTATCCATGGCTCCTCAGTACTTTTGTTCCTACTGGTTTGAAAGGTCTCGCCTTCGCAGCGTTGATCGCAGCTATAGTCTCATCCCTGAGCTCAATGGTCAATAGTACTGCCACCATCTTCTCAATGGATATTTACAAGCAGATTATTAATAAGGATGCATCTGAAGAGCGTCTCGTGTTTATCGGTCGTGTGACAAGTGCAGTTGCCCTTCTTGTTGCAGTTGCTATTGCTCCCTCTTTATCAAGCCTGGAGCAAGCTTTCCAATTCATTCAGGAATTCACCGGATTTATTAGCCCCGGTATCTTTGCCATATTCATTTTTGGCTTATTCTGGAAAAAGGCTACGGCAAATTCAGCAGTATGGGCTGCTGTGTTGACTATTCCTTTATCCCTGGCAATAAAGTTCTTCATTCCGGCCCTGCCTTTCTTGAATCGCATGGGGGTGGTCTTTTTAATTCTCAGTGCTATTGTTGTGGTCATTACTTTGATTGAGAAGAAAGGTGTCTCTGCCAAGGCTATTAAAATTGACAAGGATCTCTTTCACACAGATACAATCTTCAACGTGGGTGCAATTGGAATCTTTGCAATTCTGGCGGTACTATACACAATATGGTGGTAGCGCTGTAAGTTGATGAACTAGAGAAATTCGAATCATATTCAAATCCCCTTCCATGATGCAGCGAGCACTGTGAAAGGGGATTGTTGTATCCAATACTCACCGTATTGAATAGTTATTCCCCAGCATTCCCAGCCAAAATTGCATGATATCATTTATCACTAATAGGGTAAATCTACCTAAAACAATAGGGTAAGCCTGATTACTTAGCATCACCACATGGACTAACATGCTTCCAATCGAGACCAGAAGGTCTTTTTGAAAGGAAGCGAAATGAACATAACCACTACGATCACAATGATAGCACTTCTTGCTTCCTCAGTCTCAGCCAATTCAAATAATCTTGACTATGTTGATGTCAGCTCAAAAAAAGTCATTCCAATCAATATTATAGATCCAGATCAGGAATCCAGAAGTGTTGAACTCGTCCAAGCCGATGAGAGTTACTTTTACATTCAAGATGCTACAAGTAATGCCACCCAGCTTATCCAGCGTAGTCAGGTCCAAATTATGGAGACAAATATGGACGTTAATCTACTTTCCTTATTAAAGGGTAAGGATCCCGAATCACTCACTGATATCATTGAACTCAATGATGGAACCAGAATTCCAAGTATCATTCTCGATATTGGGGGCAAGGAAGTCCAGTACTTCACCGGAAAAGCCTTGAGGCGTGAGACCATATCTGCGAATTCTATATATATGCTATACATTGACAATGGAACCATCAGCATTCCATTTCCCGTTGCTGAACCGGATTACGCTGTACTCTAAACCATAACAATACTTCACAAACCCCACAAACACCACTGGCGACGATATTGCTTCAAGGGGTGTTTCTATATCTACTCCTTTTCATAATTGTGGAATGCTTCTTGCTTGGTATTTCATCGAGCTGGATTTAGAAACTATCCCTTAATCCAGTTCTGATTACGAGATGGTGGGTGCTACCACTTTGTGTCGTCCCAGGGCATTTCGTACACCAACAAGTTTTACACGTTTTATGGATGGAGAATTACCATGACCTACAGAAAATCCTGGGCAGAACCTTGGAAAATTAAAATGGTCGAACACTTGACGATGACTACTAGAGAAGAGCGCGTCAAAGCTATCGAGAATGCTGGATACAACACATTTCTACTGAGATCAGAGGATGTCTACATCGATCTGCTCACAGATAGTGGCACCAATGCAATGAGTGATCGTCAATGGGCAGGTATGATGCTTGGTGATGAAGCATACGCAGGGAGTCGCAATTTCTATAACTTGGAAAAAGCAATCCAGGACTTTTATTCCTACAAACACATTATCCCAACACACCAGGGACGAGCGGCAGAACATATGATGTCACAGATCCTCATCAAGGATGGTGACTATATACCTGGCAACATGTATTTCACCACGACTCGTCTGCATCAAGAACTGGCGGGTGGAATCTTTGTTGATGTCATTATTGATGAAGCTCATGATACTGAGAGTGAACATCCTTTTAAGGGCAATGTTGACCTGAAAAAATTGGATGACCTGGTTAAAAAGGTCGGTGCAGATAAAATTCCTTATATCTGTATTGCTACAGCAGTCAATATGGCCGGGGGACAACCCATCTCACTTCAGAATATTAAAGAGCTGCGTGAATATACAACCACACATGGGATCGATATTGTTCATGACATGACTCGTGTAGCAGAGAACGCCTGGTTTATCAAAGAACGTGAAGCCGGATATGCCGATAAAAGTGTCCAGGAAATCGTCTTTGAAATATGCTCACTAACTGATCACGCAACCATGAGTGCTAAAAAGGATCCCATCGTTAATATCGGTGGTTTTATGGCAACCAATAACGAAGATGTCTATCGTCAAGCCCAGAACATGGTGGTTGTGTATGAAGGTTTACACACATACGGTGGTATGGCAGGACGAGACATGGAAGCCCTGGCCATCGGTATCAGGGAATCTGTACAGGATGACCATATGCGTGCTCGCGTTGGACAGGTTGAGTATTTAGGAGATAAACTCATTTCCTATGGTATCCCCATAGTGAAACCCATTGGAAGCCATGGTGTCTTTCTAGATGCTAAGAAATTCTTGCCTCATCTTTCACAGGATGTTTTTCCAGCCCAGACATTGGCAGCGGAAATCTATATCGAGAGTGGTGTCAGAAGTATGGAGCGAGGAATCATCTCCGCCGGTAGGAATAAAGAGACGAGTGACCATAACCGTCCCAAGCTGGAATTGGTTCGTCTCACCATCCCTCGTCGTGTCTATACACAGGCTCACATGGATGTTGTTGCTGAATCTATTGCTGATGTCTATGAAAGAAGGACTGAGATAACTGGTCTTCAGTTCACCTATGAACCTGAATACCTCAGATTTTTCCAGGCCAGGTTTGAACCCCTTAGCTAAATCTGATTCAAAAAAAACATGTAAATGAAACGACTCCTTTAGCGGAGTCGTTTCTGTATACCCAACTATCAGTTTGAATAAATAGGTCGTTCAACTATTATATCACCAACCAGGAATCAAACTATTGAAGTTGATAATCTGTGACGAATAGTAACTGTTGTTTGACTTGATTCCTTATTGAACATAGGAGACAAATAGATCATGGCTGAAAAAACCAAATTATGGTATTTGCAGAATTTCAATATGTTCGATGGCATGAGTCCCAAGATGATGATGGAACTGGCCCAGAATACATCAATGCAAAACAATTCAAAAAAGGAAATTATCTATTTTCCAGAGGATGCATCTAACACCATTTATTTTCTTAAAGCCGGAAAAATTAAGATTTATAGGCTATCCGAAGATGGCAAAACTACCACGCTCCAACTTTTGGGACCAGGTGAGATATTTGGGGAGAGCGCTATCCTTGGTCAGGATACCCATGACAATATTGCTGAAGTCGTTGAAGATGCAGTAGTATGTGCGATGGACAAACGTGATTTTCAGGATCTCATGGAGAAAAGTCCCAAACTGACCCTGAGTGTGAACAAGTTTATTGGATGGCGTTTACGTAAGATTCAAGCTCATGTTGAGGATTTAGTTTTTAAAAATGCCAGTCAGAGGATTACCTCATTCCTGCACCGTTATGTAGAAACTTTTGGGAAAAAGATGGTTGATGGGTGGATGGTGCGACCATTTCTTACTCATCAGGAGATTGCTGATCTCACAGCCACAGCCAGACAGACCGTAAATCAGGTCTTGAACGAATTGGCTGAGCAGGATGTTATTAAGTTCTCCCGTAGATTTCTTCAGCTTAAGGGTGATCTTGACCAACTTGAATCCTGAGTCATAACTCTCTTCCACATACATGTCTGCAATATGACAGTCCGACTTTCAGGGGTTGTCTAGATTCAGGCATGGAAAACATCAATACTGATTCAGATCAAATCAGAGTAGAAATCATTATCCGTGATGGCTGTAATTTCAGTTATGAGACTTTAAAATCCTTACTGAAAAGTCGTGAGCTGTATCCTGAAATGGTCCTGAGAGTAGTGGATATTGCAGATAGTGGCGACAACCGTCAAACAATTGGGGGGATTACACCTTCCATCTGGGTCAATAATAAGCTTTGGTTTCTGGGATCCTTCTCTGCAGAAACCTTTCATTCTCGTTTATCCTCAATGTCTTCATCTCGAGCTATAAACTAGGCGTAAAGCCCCGCTGGTGGGGAAAAGGATACCACTCAATCATTTCGAGATTAGATTAAACCTGTGAATTAATCTCAACTTTCTGTTCCGAATTATGGGAGAATATTTGATGCTGGGGATTATCGGTGGTACAGGTCTGTACAAGGTCAATTGGATGGAAGTTCTTGATAGCAGGATTGTGGGAACTCCCTTTGGAGAACCATCTGCCAAGCTTTCATTTGGAAAGGTAGGTGATGAGGAGATTGTATTTTTGCCACGTCATGGTGATTCTCATCAGCTTTTACCCTCTGAAGTCAATTATCGGGCGAATTTGTGGGCTCTCAAATCAGTTGGAGTCAAAAGAGTTATCTCTTTTTCAGCAACTGGAAGCCTTCGAGAAGCGATAAAACCAGGCGAGTTTGCTCTACCCTCACAATATTTTGATTTTGTAAAGGACGGACGACCAAAGAGTTTCTTTGGTGAGGGACTGGTAGCTCACATAACCTCAGCGGAACCGGTTTGCAGCTCACTTCGCAATCAGATATTTAGTTCTGGACAGACCCTAAAAATACCTATTCATAATAATTTGACCTATGGCTGTGTGGATGGTCCTCGACTGGGAACACGGGCTGAAAGTTTCTTTTTAAGAGATGCAGCAGGATGTGATTTAGTAGGCATGACCAATATCCCAGAAGCCTTCCTGGCCAGGGAAGCACAGATGTGTTACTCAACTGTGGCTATACCCACAGACTACGATTGCTGGATGGACGATCCAAGCCAGCATGTTGCTGTACCTCAGTTACTTAAACGATATAGTGAAAGCCTGGAAAGTGCGTTGGAACTACTCAAGCACACCATTCAAAATCATGACCATCAGCAAAAATGTGAATGTCATTCCAGCTTGGATGGAGCGCTTATGTTTGATCCTACTCTGCTTGTCGGTGGACATAAAATCATGATGGATGTTCTGCTGAAATAAGTGAATTTAACCAATTGAACCGGAGACCTTGTATCAAATCTCGAATAAGAATATTGCTTATCATTTGCTTCATACTCCTGCAGACCAATCGAAATTATGGTCAAGAGATTTCTGGAAGAGACTGGCTCATTTCAGGTTCAGAGATTGGGATAGCTCTTGGTCTTGAGCTTTACGGGAAAGCACATTTTATTCCAGAGACGCCTCGATTTAGCTCTCCCAATTCCATTGACAGATACATGCGTGAACAATTATGGGTTGGCGTCAACAAACAGGATGGGGCCAGAACCTGGAGTGATAGACTTATTTATGGTATCAGCCTGTCAAGTCTCCTCTGGGGACCTGTGCTGGCCGAGGATACTGAGCTCGCCTTACTGATTAATGCCCAGGTATTTGCTACAAATAGTATCATGACCAATCTGGTGAAAATAGCTGCTGCCAGGGAACGACCCTACCATCATTACGGGACACGTACATCAGAGGGCTCCAAAGATTTCACCTCCTTTTACAGTGGCCATAGTAGTGTCGCCTTTTCGCAGGCTGTGGCAAACTCCATGATTTTAAGTCGCACCTACCCCCAACACGAATCTGTAATATGGTCAACTCTCCTGGGAGCGGCAGGGCTGACTGCGTATTTGAGGGTTGCAGGGGATATGCACTATTTTACCGACATCCTGACTGGGGCCATATCGGGATCATTGATTGCCTGGACAATCACCAGATCGGAGCTGAAACGATTCGGAATAGTCGACAATCAGAGTGGTGTCGTGCTTCAAAGCCAGGGGAATGGTTCAAATTTTGTCATTTCACTTAAAATACCGTTGGGCTAAAACAGGTTTTGAGCGTATTATTACTAATCAAATGTTTGAATATAGGAGTTGAATAAAATGACTGAAAAGTTACCCGGAAAAAGTAACCAGCAATCATGGATTGCCATTGTTATCATCGCCATCGGCGCCATCTTTCTTTTACAAAGCCTGAATATTATGCATCTCGGTCATTTTTTGAGCGAGTGGTGGCCCGTCATCCTCATCGTAGCGGGATTTTTAAAGTTAAAGAGTGACGATCGTCGCAATGGATCAATTCTCTTTATAATTGGTCTCGTTCTGCTATCTGCAACTCTAGACTTTATCAATTGGGGTAGCATCTTTAAACTCTGGCCATTGGCAATTCTTTATGTTGGTGTCTCCATGCTACTGAAATCAAAAGGGAAACCCGGTTTATCCTTTTCAACAGTTACAACAGAAGATGATGATTTTATCAATGCTACTGCCATATTTGGTGGAGTAGAAAAGAAAATTCATAGCCAAGCCTTTAAAGGAGCCAACATCATGGCCCTATTTGGTGGGGTTGAGATTGACCTGACAGAGGCAAAAGCCATTGACACTGGGTGCGTGGTAAATGTTACCGCTTTGTTTGGTGGAGCAGAGATTCGAGTACCTGAAGACTGGAATGTCATTGTCACGGGAACTCCTATTTTTGGCGGGGTTGAGGACAAATCCAAGGGTGGAGCAGAGGGTGCGGTGAACATTACATTGAACTGCACGGTCGCTTTTGGAGGTTTAGAGATCAGAACCTGACAATCACAGGTCAGCATAGAATCAATAGCAAAGAGGCTGTCCCAAAGGGGCGGTCTCTTTTTTTTGGGTATAGGGGTATAGGGGGCGTTTACTTGCATATATGACTGTTAGTGATATAAGTGCATACAAATGGGTTAACTCCCTCTATAGTTAGCTTCAAAGATTTAGCCATTGAGCATTCGAGCTAGGCCAAAGCGTTGATTTATTTCACTCTTACAACGAATCTGACGAAGCTCACGAATGTAAATAAGACTATTCGTTCTTTTCGTTTACTTCGTTGTAAAAAAATGAGAATAAAGTTTTTCTGCTCTGAGTGCTTAATAAAGTAATTGTAGAGAATGTGTTGTTTGCCATTGCTCACAATCTCATGAAGTTGTTGTGAAGCATAGTGAAAGTGCTTGAAAAGCTGGCTCCCTTAGACCCCTATACACCCAATTTCTTTTTACATCATGAAAATTGAGTTGCATCGATAGACCTCGTGACATTTTAAAGATCTCTGAACCAAACACCCCTGTCTACCAAAAGAGACCGGCTCAGGATCTGAGCCAGCCTATTTGTTTATTCTGAACTGTTTAATCTTTACCAGTAAATCCCTTTTGTGCCCCTGCATGCTCGTTTATATTGGCGTGCTTTTTTATCCGCCTTCGCAGAATAAACTGGGTTTACCCGGAATTGATTGCGAAAGTTCTGCTTCGTCGCGATATCACCCCTGAAAAATTGGCGGATAACCTCGGCGAAGCAAAGAACCCGCTAACAGCAGCGGGTGTGGCGAAGACGAGCCTACGCCACGACGAAGTGGCTTCGGCCACGCAGGCGGGTTATAGATGGGACCACGGTACTAAATGCCTGCCAGGAGCGGGTGCTCGTGTGTACCTTTGGAAAATGCCCCTGTAGCTCAGCAGGATAGAGCAACGCTTTCCTAAAGCGTAGGTCAGGTGTTCGAATCACCTCAGGGGTACGAAGAAACCCATGAGGCAGGAGCCGGGGTTCATTATTGACAATAGTAATTTTGAAGGGATATGATATCCGATGTTGACACCAAAAAAGAAACTAACTAAAAAAGAATTAAAGCATGATCCATTGCTGGATACCCTTGAGAAAGGACAACAGTTCTATGAAGAAAATAGCAAACAGATCTTAACGGGAGCTGCAGCTGTAGTTGTTATTATTGTATTAGCATGGGGTTGGATGAATAATCTCGAAACCACTCGTAGCGAAGCCATGTTGGCAAGCACAAAAGCTACTATTGCTGCTGTGGTTGGAATGGATGAAAATGTCCTCGCTGAACTTGAACGTGTCGTCGATGTATATGGTGATAACTCGGCTATATCTCAGGCTACCTACCAACTTGGTGTTGCCAGACTACAAGCAAATGATTTAGATGGTGCCAGAGAATCGTTTACAACATTGGCAAATAGTTCAGATAAACAGCTCAAGCTGGCTGGAACATTGAAGTTGGCATATATCTTTGAAAAAGAAGCTAATTATGGCGATGCTGCCTCACTTTATAGCGAGGTTGGTGCCTTGAAAGAAGGTGTCGTCTCTGAGTATGCCATGCTCCAGGCAGGCTACGCATATATCGCTGATGGAAACGTCACCAGCGCCGATAAAATTGTGAAAGAACTTTTAGATGAAAAACCGACAGGAAAATTCCTGGAACAGGTGAAATATTTAGAAGGCAAAGTGTTGGAGAAATAATTGCATTTATTGAACTTGCAATCAGGGCTCTCCCCGAATATATTTCGCCCGCAAAGTGGGTTGAATGACCCACTTTGTTTATTTGTAAAGGGTATGAAGACGCGAAGTGAATTGGACCGATGAAGAAATAAAAGCCGGAATAGAGCA
>JABMQQ010000147.1 GCA_013202495.1 Fidelibacterota bacterium
ATCCTCAACAACAAGCT
This sequence comes from Fidelibacterota bacterium, assembly GCA_013202495.1. Taxonomy (GTDB): domain Bacteria; phylum Fidelibacterota; class UBA8477; order UBA8477; family JABMPR01; genus JABMPR01. The sequence continues at coordinate 18 of JABMQQ010000147.1, forward strand.
GCAGTTGAAGCCCTGGAAGGACCGGTTCTTATTTTTGCCGGTGCCGGTAGTGGAAAGACCCGCGTACTAACCCATCGGATAGCTAATATGATTTATAGTGGGACAGCCCAACCCCATGAGATTCTGTCCGTCACCTTCACCAATAAAGCGGCTGGAGAAATGCGTGAACGTATTAAGCGTATGCTGGGAGCGGAGCGATCTCATGTAAATATGGGAACCTTCCATTCTATTTGTGCCCGGATACTTAGACGTGAAGCACTCTATATCGGGTATGAGCAGAGTTTCAGTATTTATGATGATGAGGACGGTCAAAAAGTTGTCAAAAAGATCATGAAGGATCTTCAAATATCAACGGATGTCATCAAACCCAATTCAGTGTTCTACAATATTAAGCAATTCAAGTCTCAGATGATATTTCCGGCTGAGGCTACTGATCTGGCTATGTCGACCTTTGATGATACCGTCGCTAAAATCTATGGGATATACCAGTCTGAGCTTAAAAATAGCAGTGCCATGGATTTTGATGATCTCCTTTTGAAACCCTTGGAGCTGTTTGAAAAGAACCCTCATATCCTGAAAAAATATCAAGATCAGTTCAGATTTATCATGGTGGACGAGTATCAGGATACGAACAAGGCTCAATTTCAGTTTGTGGAAGCACTTAGCCACGAGCATAAGAATTTGTGTGTGGTGGGAGATGACGATCAATCCATTTATGGTTGGCGAGGAGCTGATATTGGCAATATCCTTGATTTTCAGCAGCATTTTCCCGAGGCAAAGATATTTAAGCTTGAGCAAAACTACCGATCCACTAAAACCATTTTGGCTGCGGCTTCTGCTGTAGTCAAACTTAATGAAAAGCGAGCTGCCAAGGAACTCTTCACCGAAAGTGGTGATGGCGATATTATCAAAGTTCTGGAAGGGCGGAACGAATTGGACGAAGGTCGACTCATTGTGGATGAGATCCAGTCAGTATGTCGTCGCAATAAACATGGTTTCCAGGATGTGGCGTTACTCTATCGCACCAATGCTCAATCCCGGCCGCTTGAAGATGTATTGCGTCGGAATGGTGTGCCTTACCAGATTATCGGCGGCACCAAATTTTATGATCGCATGGAAGTAAAGGATATCCTGGGATATTTTAGACTCATTGTGAATCCCTTGGATAATGTCAGTTTCATGCGAATAATAAATAAGCCTACTCGGGGAATAGGGAAGACCAGTCAGGATGCCATCAACGCCTTTGCAATTGATCAGGGAATCTCCCTCTTTAGCGCCGCCACCCGTGCCCAGGAATACGGTTTAACCTCCAGGGCTTTCAATCGAGTTATTGAGTTTGTCCAGTTGATTGGAAAATATTCAAGCTTACTCAATGAATTGAATCTGGAGGAGTGGGCTCGCGTGTTTGTTGACGAACTCGGATTCGTCAACCAGTATAAAGCAGAGGGAACAGCAGAGAGTGAAGTCCGAGTAGATAATATTTATGAATTGCTCTCAGCAGTATCTGAATATGCCCAGAGAGCCGAAGAGCCTAATTTGACTGGCTATATGGAAGAAGTCGCTCTGCTCACCGATATTGACAAGTTTAATCAGGATAAACAACAGGTCACACTGATGACTTTGCACAGTGCAAAAGGGCTTGAATTCCCTGTCGTATTTTTAACTGGAATGGAAGATGGGCTCTTCCCTTTACAGCGCTCAATCGACGATAATGAAGCTCTTGAAGAAGAACGAAGACTTTTTTATGTAGGCTTGACACGAGCCATGGAACGTGCATATTTAAGTGGTGCTCAAATGAGGCAACGATATGGAGAGACGATGTATAGTCGTCCCTCACGATTTCTCGAAGAAATACCAGCTCATTTATTAGACTATTCAACAAGAAGTATTGGCGATTTTACCCGAGAGGACTATCGCAAGAAACCTGGAGTAAAGGTGACTCGAACCAAACCCACCAAGCCTGCGCCAAAACAGACAACTGGCATGCGTCGGGCGATGGGTACGCTCAATCAACATGAGCCCGGAGTTTATGTAGCCGGTATGCATGTGAGTCATAAGATTTTTGGAAAGGGCAAAATACTCACTGTTGAGGGAGCTGGTCCAGAAGCTAAAGTCACCGTAATGTTCCAGGGAAACGTTAAAAAGAAGTTAATTGCCAAGTTTGCCAATCTTGATGTTACCGATTGATTTGTAAATACTTTTATATCCTGAAGTAAATAACACACCCCCTTTTTTTCCATTTTCCAGGCAGCTTGCTCCTAGAGAATTAGCATCTTATAACTTCTTAATCTAAATGAGACTTATTTGCACTTGCGTAAATGAGATTCATTCTTATTTTTAAAATGAGAGGAGAACAGATTATGTCTGCAGCAGAAAATCAGCAACTAAAACAAGTGCTCAGAGAGCATGAACTTAAGGCAACGACTCAACGTATTGCTCTATTAAAATTATTAGATGCAACCCACGAGCATTTTGATGCCGAAGAGATTTACCTGGAGTTACTCAAGAAGCAAAAAAATGTGAGCCGGGCTACTGTATATCGCTCCCTTGAAGCTCTGGCTGAGCAGGACCTGGTTACCCGATTGGATTTTGGAGACGGTCGGATGCGCTTTGAGCGAAGCAAGGGTGAAGATGAGCACCATGACCATCTCATTTGTGAGGAATGTGGCAAGGTCATTGAATTCTTTAACCTGGAAATGGAAGCTCAACAGCTATCTGTTTGTGAGGAAAATGATTTTACACCCTCAACTCATACCATGCACATTTTTGGAACCTGTTCTGATTGTAAGCAAACCCCGTAGATGCGGATTTATCTCAAAGTGATAGTTATAGACCTGATGGAAATGTCTGATGTTTAATTTTAAAAAACCACGTCATAAACTTCATATATCTGATGAAAATGATTTGCGCCTCAGTGATTTAAAACCCGGTGAAAAAGGGCGCATAGTTGAAATTGGGGGAAGTGAGAATTTTCGTCACCGTCTCATTGAGATGGGTCTTACTCGTGATGCTGAAATATGGGTTGATAAATATGCCCCCCTCCGAGATCCAATGGAACTTATTGTGAAAGGTTACCACCTGTCTCTCCGTGGCATGGATGCGCAAAAAATCGCTGTGGAGCGCATAGCCTAAGATGAATTTTAATATTGCAGTCGCTGGAAATCCCAATTGTGGTAAAACCACTATATTTAATGCATTAACCGGGGCCAAGCAGCGGGTCGGAAATTGGCCTGGTGTGACAGTTGAGAAAAAATCAGGACACTACAATCATTCAGACATCAAATTTGATGTTATTGATCTCCCCGGTACTTACTCTTTAGCTGCCTTTTCGGCCGAGGAAACCATCGTTCGTCAATACCTGGAAAATGACGAAGCTGATGTCGTAGTAAATATTATTGATGCCTCCAACCTTGAGCGAAACCTCTTTCTAACAACTCAACTCATAGAATTGGGGAAACCCCTGGTCCTTGTCCTCAACATGATGGATATGGCCGATGAAAAGGGACTGCAAATTGATGTCGACACGCTGGCTACCCTTTTAGGTGCTCCTGTGGTGCCTGTGGTGGGACGGACCGGCGAGGGTATTGACCTTCTCAAGGAGAAGATTTTACGTGTAAGTACCGAAATATCAATGAAAGCTCGTTTAATTGATATTAGCTATCCCAGAGATATAGAAATAGAAATTGAGAAACTCCATCAACTCATTCAAGAGAATGATGTTACCGACAAGCATAGCAGATGGACGAGTATCAAGCTGTTAGAATCAGATCAGCAAACTCGTGATGAAGTTCGGCTCCACAACAATGGAGCCGACATTCTTGACCAGGCAAAAGTCTCCATTAACAGGATTGAGGGATTATTCAAGGATACGGGTCGGGCCATCATATCCAGTGCTAGGTACGGTTTTATTCAAGGTGCTATGCGTGAATGTGTTGTTGAAAGTCTGGTAGGTTCTGTGGATTATAGCCGTCAGATAGATCGAGTGCTTACCAATCGCTGGTTGGGTTTGCCGATATTCGGTCTTTTCATGTGGCTTATGTTCAAACTGACCTATGATATTGGCTCCATTCCCATGGATTGGATTGATAGTGGTCTTGTCGCTCTCATGAATTTTATCTCCGACTTATTACCAAATAGCATGTTTGCAAGTTTATTGGTGGATGGTGTTATCGGAGGCGTGGGAGCCATTGCCGTCTTCCTACCCAATATCTTTATATTATTCTTAATTATTGCAGTGTTGGAAGACTCAGGATACATGGCCAGAGTGGCCTTTATTATGGACCGAGTCATGCACAATATTGGACTTCATGGTAAAGCCTTCATCCCCATGATTATGGGGTTTGGTTGCAATGTACCAGCGATAATGGGAACTCGCATCTTAGAGTCACGTCGAGATAGAATTCTCACTGTTCTCATCAACCCATTTATGAGTTGTTCTGCCCGTCTACCTGTATACGTCCTCGTAGCCGGTGCCTTTTTTCCTGATAATGCTGCGACAGTAATATTTTCAATGTATATACTTGGAATCATTGCAGCCATTGGGAGTGGAAAACTTTTCAGTCGAACCATTCTGAAGGGTATGTCTAAACCATTTGTTCTGGAGTTGCCCCCATATCAGCGTCCTACTCTGCGCTCACTTATCCTGCACACCTGGGAGCGTGGATATCTTTTTATCCAGAAGATGGGAACCGTAATTCTTGTTGGATCTGTCATCATCTGGGTTCTGGGTTATTTCCCGAGAGAAGTTGAACTGGACAGGGATTATGGAAGCGAAAGAACCACTCTGACACAGCATCACGACACTCAATTAGCGGACCTGGAATCAAAATTCAAAAAATCAGTTGATCAAGATCGTTCAGGGTACCACTCAGAGATGATTGCCTATGAATCCAGCTCCAGCTATCTGGAACTTCATGAGCAGTTTCAATTATTGCAGGAAGAATTATCCAGCAAGAAGAGCAAGCAGCTCTATAGTCTTCGTCAGCAGGAGATAGGAGATATCACGGAGCAAAAATGGATTGGACGCGTGGGGAAAATATTTGAGCCCATCGTAAGACCTCTGGGATTTACATGGCGGGAAAGCGTGGCACTTATCACAGGTTTTGTCGCGAAGGAAATTGTTGTCTCAACCTATGGTGTCCTGTTTGGTGTGGGTGAGGATGTTGATGAGGGAAGTCAGGGTGTGATCAGTGGATTAAGGTCTTCTGGGATGACACCACTCGTTGCATTAAGCTTTCTGGTATTCACTTTACTTTATACACCCTGTTTGGCCACTGTTGCGGCTATTAAACGTGAAACGGGCACCTGGGCTTATACGATTTTCTCAGTTGCATATTCACTTGGGTTGGCTTACACATTAGCCTTTGGTGTAGCTTACTTTGGGAGGATGTTTAATTGGCTCAGTTAATTGATATCCTGCTGGTGACCCTTGTCGTCGCCTTCGCCGTCTGGTATACGATTAAGTATTTCTACAATTTGGGGAAAGCCCCTGAAGGTGAGTCCATTAGCTGCTCTGGCTGCAATTCCTCTTGCCACACCGATATACCTGATAATCCGTCGCTAGGATTGCTTAGAAAACTAAAATAAAACTGGGTCGATCAGTATTTATGAGCACCCATACCCAGATAGTCATCTATCTGATGGGCTACTTCTTTGATCAATTTTGTGCGTTCGCGATGCTCTAAGAAGGCACTCTTGAACCCGCTAATGATAAAATCCTTAAAATCAAGCATGTTGAAATTAAAAGTTTCATAGGCCAGCATATATTCATCAACCAGTGTGACCCCGCTGATGAGTCTATTGTCTGTATTCAGACTCAATCTCAATCCATAATCATGGTAAAATTTAAGGGGATGATTGCTCATTTTGCCAATGGTACCAGTTTGAGAATTTGACGTCAAACAAACTTCGAGACAAATACGGTGATCATTGATGTAATTCATGAGATCGCCATCTTCTCTCAGACGGGTTCCATGTCCAATTCTGTTTGCACCACAGTAATGTATAGCCTGATGAATAGACTGTGGTCCATAGGCTTCTCCGGCATGCAGCGTTACATTGACATTGTTGTTCCTGATGAGATAGAAGGCTTCTAAATGATCCTTTGCCGGAAAATTTTCTTCTGCCCCAGCCAGATCATAGCCAACAACGCCTCTGTACTTATAGGCGATGGCCAGTTCAGCGAGTTCAATGGAGGATTCAATGGAAAAATTACGGATTCCACAAATAATGACCCCCGTACTGATATTGAATTCATGTTCTGCTTCCCGAAGACCTTTGATAACCGCATCCAGCGATTCCATGGGAGTCATACCCTTGTCCTTGTGGAGAATAGGGGAGTATCGGACCTCCAGATGTCGAACATTTTCAGCTGCGGCATCTTCAGCCAACTCAAAAGCAGCACGTTGCAGGGCCTCAGGAGTTTGCAGAACCGCCAGCGTAAATTGAAACTTTTCAATGTATTCTTCCAGGCTTTTCACTCGTTTTTGAACAACGACCACCTTTCTGAGCCCATCTACATCTTTGGCAGGTAATTCAATCTTTTCCTTTTGAGCCAGATCCAACATCGTCTCTAGACGTAAGGAGCCATCTAAATGGCAGTGAAGTTCTGGTTTGGGAAGCTCTATCAAAAAATCTCTTCGAACCGGTTTCATCAATTTTCTCCAACTTGAGTTCTATCAGCTTTCAATGTGGTAATGAACCAGATGGCAATCGCTATGACCAGAATAGGTCCCAGCCAGCCAAAACCATCATAGTTGGGCCACCAATCTTTATCTGCGGTAAGGAAAATCGGCAGAGCCACCAGGATCCCCATAATAGCTTCCCCAGTAATCATTCCAGCTGCCAATAGTAAACCCTTCTTCCTGGTAGAGTCTGTCGCACCCATTTTGTCCCCAAAATGAGCTAACATTCCACCAATAAAAATGGGAGTAGTCAGGGAAATGGGCAGGTATATACCCACTGCCACTGCCAGGATTGGTATTCTAAAATCGGATCCAATGCGTTCCTGACGAATATCGAGGGCAATGATTATGACACCAATGATAGCGCCCGTAATCACCATAGCCCACGGCAAGTTCCCCTGAAAAACACCTTCTGCCACGGCTTTCATTAATGTTGCCTGTGGTGCGGATAATGTGGGCGAACCAATAGTGTAGGCTGTGTGTAAAATATCAAGCACAAGTCCGAGCACGATGGCTGCACTTAATACGCCAATCACCTGCATGACTTGCTGTTTCCAGGGTGTTGCTCCAACAAGATGTCCCGTTTTTAAATCCTGGAGGTTGTCACCTCCAATGGCAGCCGCATTACATACTACAGCACCCACCATGATGGCAGCAGCAGCACCTTGCAACGATCCGGATCCGAGAATGGCCAGGAGCAGCAGCGAAGCGAATAATACAGTGGCCACAGTGACCCCTGAAATCGGGTTGTTTGAAGAGCCAACAACACCAGCCATATATGCGGCTACTGCTGAGAAGAAGAAGCCAAAGACCATCATAATAATGGTGATTAAAATGGCCAATTGGGGTGTCGGCAGGATATCATTGTAAATCATAAAAACTGGAATCATGAGAACGAGCAGGGCAATAGCCACATACTTGATGGGAATGTCATTTTCTTCACGTTTCAGTTCTTCACCACTCTGAATTTTGCTGTATGCTTTTAAGCTGGCCTGTATCCCGACCATGAGCGGTTTGAAAAGTTTAATTAATGACCAAATACCGCCTACTACCATGGCACCCACACCCAAATACCTGATTTTTGTATCCCAGATGGTGTTGGCTGCATCCAGAGCATCTCCTTCGTATCCATGAATGGCGGTGTAAATGGGGATAGCAATGAACCAAGAGATAAGCCCACCAGAAAATACCAGAATACTGATATTTCTACCAACTATATAGCCGACAGAAATCAATGCGGGTGATAAATCCATTCCAAAGCCAAAAACGGAACGGCCCAAATGAGTTGCCCCTTCCATGGCAGAATGCCAGAGAGCAAATCCTTGTTGCCCTAGTTTCATCAGCGCTGCAGTTACACTGGCCAGGGTAAGCAGACGCAAACCACCCTGAACCTCATCCTCGGCACCACTACTCTTAGCATTTCCGGCTTCCAATACTGCCGCAGTAGCGATTCCTTCTGGATAAGTCAGCTTTGCCTCCACGATTAGGGCACGACGCAGAGGGATGGTGAACAGGACACCAATTAACCCACCCACACTTGCGATCTTGGCAATTTCCAGATAATCAAAGGTTTCCCAATATCCCATGAGTAGTAGGGCAGGAATGGTAAAGATCACACCAGCAGCCAGTGACTCGCCAGCTGATGCAGCTGTTTGAACAATATTGTCCTCAAGAATGTTGTGCTTCTTGAATAAACTTAAAACACCCATACTGATAACAGCAGCTGGTATTGATGCAGAGGCAGTCATGCCAGCGAACAGACCCAGATAGGCATTGGCGCCAGCCAGGACCATAGATAGTATTATGCCAAGGAAAACTGCTTTAACGGTGATTTCAGGTAATGGCTTACTCACGATATCCCTTTCTTATCTTGATGTGACCGCAAAGATAAGGGAGATTAAAAAGGGGGAAAGTGCTAATTATTTCGAAAACTGAAGGGATTATTGAACAGAATTGTCATCGTTCTTTACATATTCAACCATAAGTATATCAAAATAGGTCTGCCATTTTAATGTGATATCACGAGGGGGAAGTTTAAAGGTATGCCTGATACCCCCAACGCCTATAGAAACAGCATTGAAATAATCCATGGTGAATATCGTGATGTTTGCCAGGGACCAGGAGTGAAGCAAAGTCTGCTTGTCAGATAGTACCACTCTCTGATTTGAGAGGGACAAACTCAGATCACCTCCCTCAATCACCGCGTTCTCAGAAGTATATCTCAATATTGGCGTGTGGAGATGAGCTATTTCATCTTTTTCCAGCTCAAATGGAAGCTCAAGATTAAGGGGATATTCTAAAATATCATCTTCGATCTTTTTTATCCATTGAATGCTGGAGAGAGACCCTCTTTCCAAGGGAGTTTGCAATGTATAATCATTTGCCACCTGCCATTCAGTATCGCAATTGTTGCACTTGAGGCTATGGCCTGAAGTGACCTCGATTGAATTACGGGTATGACACTGGTAACATGCCCAGAGTAAGTGGTCCATGCCTCTGGTAATGGCTCTGCTTTTTACGGGACGGAAGATTTTTTCCTCTGCAAAGATATAGGCTTTGATTTGGTGCTCTAGCTTTTTCAAGTCCGATTGAGCTTCGAGAGGGATTAATGGCTTGAATGAGACAGTGACCTTTCCTCGTCTACGATTTGGGGCCCATCTAGGCCATATCTCATAAGCTCCATCCAGATGAACGGGCAATATGGGTACCTTGCAGTGTTGGATTAATTTCAAAGTTTCTTTAAGGATTGGTAGGGGAGAACCATCGATGGTTCGACCTCCCTCAGGAAAAATGCATACAACCTGCCCCTTGTTTATCATTCTAATCATCGTGCGAATTGATTTTAAATCCTGCCGATGTCTTCGCATGGGAAAGCTACCTGTTCCTTTGAGTAAGAATCGCATCAAATGTGTAGTGAAGATATCAGCTGTTGTCACAAATTTAATTTCATACGGTACAAATATTCCAAATAGGAATGGATCCAGATAGCATTCATGATTTGATACGATTATGAATGGTTTGTTATGAGGAATATTATCAATTCCTTCAACTTTAACTCTATACCAGGGGCGAATAATCAGCATGCCTATGAGCCATACAAACTGTGAGCGAAAACTAATTTTGAGATTTTCGGCTATCCTGATTTTCCAATACCAGAAAGGAACATTTTTTTTGTATTGAAGATAGGAGTTACCCAAAGTCCGGGATAGGAGCGATTCCTGAACCAGGAAGAGCCAAAGGAGATAGATCAAAGAAATACTGAGAGAGAGAAGTAACACCCACCAGCTGAAACCCGCAAATACTAATAGTATTCCATACTGGTAGATCGAGAAAAACCAAAAAAATGGTTGTCGCGTTCGGGCATATAAACCCACCTCCACCAGACGAGACGTCTTTGTAGAGAAGTAGAGTTTCCCATCTCCAAATCTAAGAATTAAAAGATCAGAGCTCATCATTCCAAATAAACCAAGAAGAATAAATAGCAGACCCAGGAGCGAACTAAAAGGTTCAGGAGTTGGATCATGAATCAATTCTGGTGAGATATAGAGAAAGCAGGGGATTATGGACAATTTAATGACCAAGCCCAAATAATTCCGCAATATTCTGAGTCCATTTTCCATGGCGAACATTTTAATAGAATTTCGAGAACGTTGATATAGAATAAAACTCAGAATTTTATTTCAAAATATAGCTGATATGACCTTGCCCTCATAAAGGACACCGAATATATTCGGGCTTGCGGTTATTGAACTCGGAACTGGTCTTGATGGATTTAAGACGTCTAATAGAGTGAAAAGCACTAAATATTTTTGTGCAATTGGGAATCCCATCAAATGAAATTTGAGACAGAATTTAAAAATGATACTCTCATCGTGAGAGTTCAGAATACAACCTTTGACATTCGTGGAGTGAAGGCATTTAAGCGCGATATTTTTATGGCGATTGCCGAATCTGACTTCAAGAATATTATTATCAACATGGAAAATGTCAGAATGGTTGACAGTACAGGTCTGGGCGGATTGCTATTTGCTAAACGCCAGGCAACGATTAAGGGTGGGGAATGTTTCCTGGTTAAACCACAGCAAAAAATTGCCTCGCTCATCAAAATATCCAAGCTGGATGATGTCTTCACCATCGTCGATGATGAAGAATCTGCTTTAAAAAAATAAGAGCAATAATTTGCGGATAAAAAAAAGCGACCTCGGTCGCTTTTTTTTTGGTTTCTTTTTTCAAAAAGAAACAGGGACAACTAAAATCCGGAAGCGGGGGAATACGACCAGACCGATGTCCCTGTAAAATCATGATAAAAATAGTAGTCAATAGGGCTCATGTCAATGATTTATATTGGAATAATTGAAGGAAAATTGTCAATAGTGCATATATATCTGGGGTGACTCATTTATATTGTTTATCTATAAGGATTCGTAAGGTAGGCATGACACAGTTAGGAGATTAGCTATGAGAGCAGGGCGGGGTTTTTATAAACTTGGAATTTTGGTTGTATTGTTGAGCACAATTTCCTGTACATATTTTAATGAATATGCGAAGCTGGAAAGAAGTGCCCGTGATTCATATGGCCGAGCCGATTATGATGCAGCAGTATTTGTGTTGGCACGTAGTCTACAAATAAGTCAGGATTATGACAAAAGCCAGATTCTCATGGCAGATGCTTTTCTCATGGCAAATCGTGTTCATAACAATAAAATCTCTGAGTTGGAATCCAGTTCAGATGACTTCAGATACGATGGTTTATCTCGTGAGTACCAGAGCTTAGTGAATCTACACGATGCTGTTAAAAATTTACCCCCAGTTCGTCATCCCAAAACCGGAGCACTCCTTGAACTTGAAATAATTGATTATTCAGATCAATTGGCAGATGCCAAACAAATGGCAGCTGAATCCCACTATGCAGCCGGTGCAGCATTGTCTACCTCTCTTGATTTGTCCCAGCAAAAAGCAGCGGCCAAGCAATTCAAAAAAGCTTTGAGTTTCGTGCCAGGATATAAGGATTCTGAATCAAGGTATGAGGCCACCAGGCAAGCTGGAGTAAAAAGAATAGCCGTATTTCCCTTTGAAGACTTAAGTGGTAAGAATAAAAAGTATGGAGCTATCGAAGAACTCGTCGTGGATCAAATGGTGACCGCTGTAATGAAAGATCCCTCTGCCACGGAATTTCTGGAGCTTATCAGCCGTGATCAATTAGATCGTGTAATTACCGAACAAAAATTGGGACTCTCTGGCATGGTTAACGAAGAAACCGCCATGGAAGTTGGAGCGTTATTGGGGGTCCATGAAATATTAACCGGAAAAATAACACAGATTATTTATACACCGGTCCAGACGGTTAATAGACAATACATAGAAGAAAAGCGAGTGGTTGTTAAAACTGAAAAGTACAAGAATAAAGAGGGTAAGACCAAGACTCGCAATATTTATGCTGACGTTGAAGCGAAGGTCAAACACTACAACCGCACTACCAAAGCAGTGATCAAAGGATCATACAGGATTGTGGATGTACGTACTTCAAAAGTTATTAAAAGTGAGGCTTTTGAAGGGAAATCAGATTTTTCTACAGAGTGGGCAGTTGTAAGAGGGGACACGCGGGCTCTCAAATCAAGAACTGCAAGACTCGCCAGGAAGGGTGAAACCGTGGCCCCCGTTGGTGGTGAGATGGTGAGTCAGGCTGCTACAGATCTAGCTAACTCTCTGAGTAATTCACTGAAGATTTATGCCCGTTAAATATTTAACCGGAAAATATTCTCAGGATTCATCTGGTCTGAGAATTGAAAAGAGGTAAACGGCGATAAAGGCAATAATAAATGCTGAAAATCGAACGCTTACCCAGTCCCCGAACAGATCAATGACTGTAAATAGTGTACCTGTGACCATACCTGCAATAACACCAACCCTACTGATTCGCTTCCACCAGAGTGTCAGGAGTAAAGCAGGTCCGAAGGATGCACCAAGCCCACCCCAGGCGTAGCTTACCGTCTCAAAAACGAGGTCGGTAGATTGCCAGGCTAGATAAAAAGCCAATATTCCAATCAGGATGGTAAGTATTCGTCCAATCGTCAGCAAATCAAAGCGATTTTTCAGTTTCTGAAAATAGTTGCCTATGAGATCCTCGGTGAGGACTGTTGTAGAGACCAGTAACTGGCTATCGGCGGTTGACATCATGGCAGCAATCGCACCGGATATAAAAATTCCCGCTACCCAGGGATGTAAAAGATTTTGAGCCATAATGGGCATCAATTTTTCGGGATCACTCAGAGAGGCTACTGCTGTTAGCTGTTGACCTTCAAAATTCATACTGCCAGCCTGTAGCAGGAAATATCCGGTAAGTCCAATAAACATGCTGCCAAAAAAGGCGGGCACAGCCCATGAAATGGCTATGCGGCGGCTGATCTTGATATTCTCAGATTTATCAATAGCCATAAACCTCGTAACAAGATGAGGTTGCCCCATGTAGCCTAATCCCCAGCTCAGCCCGCCAATAGCGGCTGCCAGCGCCGCCATGCCCGCCTTACCAGCGAACAGACTGGCCCCATCAAATTGAAAATCAACTGAAGGGAGAGCATTAATTTCAATAAATGCTACCAGGGGCAATATGACCAGGGTGCCTATCATGATGATACCTTGTACCATATCTGTCCAGGCCACCGCCAGAAAACCACCCATTAGTGTGTAAAAAACAATGATGACAGCACCAATGAGCATGCCTTGCATATGGGTGATACCAAAAGTGACGTTCAAGACTTTTCCGGCACCGGAGAATTGAGCCGCGACATAAAATGTGAAAAAGAAGGTTATGATAAGTGATGCTAGAATTCTGAGAATACCTTGCTCATCTCCAAAACGTTTAGCAAATAATTCAGGCAAGGTTAAGGCGTTAAATTCTTCAGTAGCCTCTCTCAGGCGTTTAGCAATAAAGAACCAGGAAAAAATAATCCCGGAAATACAGCCCACGACTGTCCACAGTTCTAACAAGCCTGCGACCAGTGCAGCTCCTGGCAGTCCCAGAATTAACCAGGCTGATTCCCCGGAAGCTCTTTCAGAAAAGGCGATGACCCAGGGTCCCAGACGTTGACCACCCAGTGCAAAGTCTTTCATGGATTTGGTGAGGTGGGCAGTGTAAAATCCGACTCCCAGAATAAGCATGAGATAGAGTATAAATCCTAGAGTAACAGGGTCCATGGAGGCGTTCCTTTAGATATGCTGTGTTTTGTTGGGCTACGTGGAGCAAGGTAAAACAAACCATGACATCGAGTAAGCTATTTTCTCTTTGCCGAGAAGATGAGACTGTCAGAGATTAATTGATCATAAAAGCATTATTAGCCCAGTGAAAATTGACTAAATTCAGCCCGAAATGAACAGCACAATTTCCAGTAAAATAGCTCTGAAGTATCTCATCTTGTATCTATTCATTATGACTTGCGGATTTGGTCAGGTTGATAGCCTCATAGTTTATCCTGAATTTGATAGTCAGCTGTTGAAACTAAAAGTGCCTGACGCTTTTCAGCGCAGTAGCTTGAAACTTGAAGTGTTTTCCGATTCCTCCTGGCAGCTGTATCGAGGGAATGAAGCATTGAGTTTTTCACAATCATTGCATCTTCTCGGGCAGGAAACCGTCCTGGCCGATTATGAAGCACACCTTGCCAAGGAAGCTGGATTCTTGAAGGACTTTCGCTCAAGACGCGTCTTCTCAATGGTCAGTTCTCTTGGTGGTGCTGCATATTTATCAATTATCTGGAGTAAGGGGTGGGTATATCAAATACCGGGTTATGCTGCAATCTTGATTGGCGGAGTCCGCTATTATGAGAGTCGGCAGTTTGAAATTCAAGCACTGCGAGAACAGTATTATCTACAGACACTGATTAGTTCTGCCAGGATAGAGAAATTGGTTGATGATTATAACTTCCGGCTATATCAATATTTATCTACTGCGGGAATTCAATTCAGTGATAGTTAAAATCATTGTATCAGCCATATTCCTGCTTGGTTCATTTACTCCGGGGTTCTCATTTGAGATTTACCATAACCCACCTGAACATTTCTTGCAGGGGGTCCCTGGGCAGCTGGAAGTCATTTTGCCTCACTATCTTGCTGAACCAGATTTTGTCAAGCTCTTCATTCGAGAGCAGGGTAAAACGGTCTATCAGGAACTGACTTTTTACGAAGAAAGCGGTGCCTGGTACTGCGATATCCCAGCGGCGTATATGAATGGTGATAGTCTAAGTTACTATATTGGTGCCTCATTTGGTTCTGCAGGACTGGCAGCATTTCCTGCTGAAAATCCCGATGCCAATCCCATAAAAATTCCTCTGCTGAAATTCATTACAAAAAATCGCAAATTTGAGCCAAAGTTAATTCAAGACGTTATTGTCGATCACACGGTCACTCCCTGGAAGCCAAAACCCGCTCGAAGATCAAATAATTTCCCCGTTCTATATATTCCGAAAGCGAATCAGGCTTTTATCGAGAGCGGCTACATCAAAATTGTGGGAAATGAGCAGGCGACCACTGAAGATCTACTGCGATCCATGTTATATCTTTGCCTCCAGGAAAATGCTGATGCTATCACCAATCTTCGTTATTCACTCCTTTCTTCCAAGGAAGGCATGGAGACAGTTGAAGGGCATATAGAAATAGAAGGTGTATACCTGAGAAGACCTCCCAGGAATTGATTATATCCTGAGATGTAATAATTGCCTGAAGAGGGGATTCATTCTAGTTTAAGAGCCTACGTCAATAAGTTAATTTTGATGTAACATTTCATTAAGAATAATATCACAGGAGTGCAGAATGCCGGGAAAAGACGAAAAACCTCAAGAAGCTAAGAGCGTCGAGGAGCCTGTTGATTTTGATAATTCAGAAAGTCGCATGACGTTTTTGAAAGGCCAACTAAATGATATGCTAGATGGCATCAACAATGTCTATGGACAAGATCTAATGGACGAACTCCTCAAACGTCTCGAAAAAACGGTTGAAGACTTCAACGGTGAAGTGAGCGGTTTAATTGGAAAGCTCACAGCTGGCAAAATCTTTGAAGAAGATGCTCCAGAAGAAAGCGCTGAAAAGTCAGACTCAGCTGAAGAAGACGCTCCAGAGGGTGACGATGAACCTGAGAAGTCTTTCGAAGATCAAGAGGAAGAGGACCAGGATATTATTGCCCGTATGCGAAAACGTATTACACAAGACTAAATTAAAAAACCCTTCAGTGCCAGGCAGAAAATCAATACCCCCATCCCCACAGGAAATGGGAGATAGAATTGTACTCAATCTAGACCGAGTGCGTGGTTTTCTCAACATTCTCCAGGATGAAATTCGTGATCCTGCCAAATCAGGACATAGTGGGGATAGAAGTGAGTGGCAGAGTCATACCGAAAAACTTGATGCCCATCTATCAGATTTAAAGAAAATACTCACTCGAAATGATAAGGACGCGGATTAATGTCAGAATCTATGAGTGATGTTGCCAGGCTGATAAAAACCTTCGATACCGAACTTCGAAAAGAATTAAACACGTCAAGATCAGGTCTTTTTCGGAATAAGAGAGGCGAATTATTTGTCCGATCCAACGTACCTCTGGGACAGAGTTATCCAGATGAGGTCATTGGCATCTTTGCCGATCCAGCGGACCTGGATTTTTACTACAAGATATACTTATCAGAGGATGACTGATATTATATATGCATCGATTGGTTTGGAATTTGCTTTGCGGATAACCAGTCAAAATATGTGATCATATTTTTGGTAATAATTAAATGTACGAGGTAATGAGGAGTACAAGATGGCTGATAAAATAGTCCGAGTCCCAAAGGCAGTCAACGAGCCAATATTAGAATACAAACCTGGGTCCCAGGAAAAAGCAGATCTATTAAGCATACTTAATAAAATGAAGTCAGAAGTTGTGGAAATCCCAGTCATCATTGGTGGCAAAGAGATATTCACAGGTGAAACATCAACTAACGTGATGCCTCACAATCATAAACATGTCCTGGCAAAATACCATATGGCAGGAAGCAAAGAGATTGCTCAGGCCATAGAAGCCTCTCAGGAAGCCTGGAAAACCTGGTCTGTTATGCCCTGGGAATCACGAGTGGCTATCTTCAAGAAAATGGCAGTCTTATTGGCGGGTCCCTATCGGCACATTCTTAATGCAGCCACAATGCTTGGACAAAGTAAAAATGCTTTTCAGGCTGAAATTGATTCAGCTTGCGAGCTAATTGACTTCTTTAATTTCAATGCGGAATATTTACAGGAAATCTATGCCCAACAGCCTGGTATTTCTCCTGAGGGAATGTGGAATCAGGTGGAACATCGTTCCCTGGAGGGATTTGTATTCGCTGTTACGCCTTTTAATTTCACTTCAATTGCTGGGAATTTACCCACAGCACCTGCTCTCATGGGAAATGTGGCACTCTGGAAACCAGCCTCATCCGCTGTCTATTCTGGATATTTCCTGATGAAGATGTTTGAGGAAGCTGGATTGCCAGATGGCGTGATAAACTTCATTCCTGGCAAGGGCTCGGTTGTAGGCCCCCAGGTCATTGAGAGTGAACATCTCGCAGGAATTCACTTTACCGGTTCTACCGCCGTTTTCCAGAATATGTGGAAAACCATTGGCAACAACATTTCCAAGTATAAAACCTATCCTCGCATTGTGGGGGAGACCGGTGGTAAAGATTTCATCGTTGCTCATGAATCCACAGAGATGGAAGTTTTAAGAACCGCTGTGATTCGAGGAGCTTTCGAATATCAGGGACAGAAATGTTCGGCTGCTTCAAGAGTTTATATCCCACGTTCCATATGGGCTGATTTCAAAGAAAGTTATGTCTCAGAAGTTGCCAAGATAAAAGTTGGTGATGTGGAAGACTTCGGGAATTTCATGAATGCGGTCATTGATAGGGGGGCCTTCTCCGATATCACTGCATACATTGACTATGCGAGCTCACACAAGGATGCAGAAATCATTACCGGTGGTAATTATGATGATTCTGTAGGCTTTTTTATTGAGCCCACTACAATTGTCACGACTGATCCTCATTTCAAGACTATGGAAGAGGAAATCTTTGGTCCTGTAGTTACCATTTATGTGTATGACGAAAGTTGGGAGGATATCCTGGATATTGTCGATGGAACCAGTCCCTATGCGCTAACAGGGGCCGTTTTGGCAAAAGATCGAGATGCAGTAGAGCTCGCACTTCAAAAATTGCGTCATAGCGCAGGTAATTTCTATATCAATGACAAACCCACTGGTGCGGTCGTTGGCCAACAACCTTTTGGTGGAAGTCGTGCATCAGGAACCAACGATAAGGCAGGTTCAATCTTTAATTTGATTCGGTGGATATCCCAACGAACCATCAAAGAAAATTTCCTACCACCAACAGAATTTCCATATCCTTTTATGGAGAAAGAGTAGATAGCCAATTTTCAAGCGGGGAGTCGCATCCCCGCTTGGTTCAAACCATACATCACTGAAACTGTAAGCCGATAATGAATAATATTGAACAACTTGATATCAAGGGTAGAAGTGTCCTGCATCGACCTGCCCGAGATTTGAAGAGTGTCAGTGCCACACTAGTGTTATTGCATGGATATGGTGCAGACGAGTATGACCTTATGGGTCTGGCATCTTACTTTGATCCTGATATCCAGGTGCTGAGCATTAGAGGCAGTGGTCTCACTCCTTATGGTGGTGCCTCATGGTTTGATATCGATATGCTCGCTGATGGTAGTCTTAGATTTAATATTGATCAGGCAAAAGTGAGTACCCAGGGTGTGTTTGAAATACTTGCTCAAATGCAACTGGATGGGATTATCCCCACGAAACGGATAATTCTAGCTGGATTTAGCCAGGGGGCTACTATTTCAAATCTGATCAGCCTGGAAAAACCTGAACTTCTACAAGCGTTGCTCATCATGAGTGGCAGATTGCCTGAAGATATGGTTGAGCTTTCTGGCGATACTTCAAGATTTAAAAATTTACCCGTTTTTGCTGGTCATGGCACCCATGACAATGTCATTCCAATAGAATATGGTCGTCAGATTGTATCATTTTGGGATCCCATTGCTGATCTGGAACATCATGAATATCCCATGGGTCATGAAATTTCCCAGCCAGAGCTTGAACATATCCAGATGTGGCTAGAACAAGTTCTACCCAGGACCTAAATACTTCCGATACAATACCAACGTACATGCTACAGAGAATGGATTCAGTAGCACTTCGAAGGATGATATGATCTCTGAAAACTAGATATCTATTAAATAGTCTTAGGATAAAATATTTAATTAGTATTTATATTGTCACCTTTGCATATATACAGCGTCTATAGCTTCAGGAGGAAACATGAAATTTAAAATTGTAAGTATATTATTGATGAGTGTCATGATCATGGTTGTGGGTTGTGATAAATTCGGTGCAGGAGATAGTACACCGGTAGATGTTTCTGGAAAAATTCAGGGTGGTTATCGCCATCTCCCCATAAGTATGAAGGATGATACAACCAGACTGGTTGTGTATCGTGGCGATTATGTAAAGTTCTATGTTGATGATCAGGGGCAAGCCCAGGTAGAATATCCCCTGAATATCCCAGAATTGAGTGTGGGTGCAGTGTTGAAAGATAACACCCTTGAGCAGCCCTTTTTCAAGATGAAAACGCCTGGAAGCTATGCTTTTACAATCGGTGACAAGGTCGGTATAATCGACGTCGTAGAGCTGCGTCAATCCAACTATCGTGAATTGGGGGCTGAAGAAGCCTGGAAATTAGTGATCAAGAATCCACCCTTACTTCTTGATGTTCGCACAAAGAACGAATTCAGCACAGGATACATCAAGGGAGCGGTGTTGATTCCACTCCAAGAACTTCAAGCCAGAGCTGGCGAATTAGTACAGTATGAGAATCAACCTATCTTGATCTATTGTGCTACAGGCAATCGTAGTACAACAGCCTCTAAAATTCTTTTAGATCAGGGGTATAAAGATGTGATGAATTTGAGAATGGGAATTATGGGTTGGGCCAGTAAAGGTTACAATATCGAATTTAGATAAAAACATTCAATGGTACAAAAAAAGGAGAGCTTACTCTCCTTTTTTTGTGCAAGATTTACATGTAATTACGAATCAAGGCAATTCTTACAGGTACCTTCCAACTCAAGATTAAAAGACTCAATCTGAAAATCATGTTTCTCAGCAAATGATTTAAAGATGGATTGATCAATTAGTTCAACATCATACCACTTGCCACATTTGGAACACCTGAAATGATCGTGTTGCCCTGTATTTCCATCATAACGTACCATGGCTTCATCTTTGAGCTTGAGAATCCGTCCACTCTCAACCAGCTGGTTCAAATTGCGATAAACCGTACCCAGACTAATATTTGGAATGATTTTTCTGGTTTCTTTGTAGACCCAATCTGCATTAGGGTGTACGAGCGTACTCTGTACGACCTGAAGGATAGTTTCTCGCTGACGGCTATATCTTTGTTTAATTGGTTCCATATTCATATAAAAGTAAGCCAAGTACTGCAAAATTCAAGTTAATAGTAATAGTTACTGTTATGTTTAATGTTTAGCATGACGCTGTAGGATACGCCAGGCTACTGGATACTTATTGCGAATTTGTCCGGTTTTCAGGATGTGCTGCCAACCCAACCCATAACCTTTATGAACAACCAGATTATACCCTGATGGATAATCTTTTCCATGACTCTTATTTATGTGTGCCAGATAATCAAGAGCCTCATCAGCTGAAAGTTCAATGCATTGGATATCCTGGGATAATGATTGATTGAGTGCCAATTCTGGAGATGGCTTGAGGTGACCATGATACACCTTTCCCATGTAGAGACCTGAACTTGTAATTCGGAGAGACCGACTAATTGTCAGATAATCCTCATAAATTGATTTGGGAATGGCATGTCGGTGTTCCTCCCGTGTCAGGAAAGTATATCGGTCTGGAGTTTGCAACCATTTCTGATCTTCCGGTGTTGCACATTCAGGATAACGGATGGGTTTACGTCTTGATTTTCCCGGCGTGGAAGGTGAATCAGCTTTCCTGAAAGCGGCGATGAAGAATCCTTCACCTCTGGTATGGTGGGGGTAAAACCTATAGCTGGCCTGGTCCGGTCCACTATGGACAATGCCCCATGATTCAGGAATATCTAGAGATAGAGGCGTCAAACCAGAATCCTGCTCTAGCCACTCCATATTGGCTTCATTCTCCAATTCGGAAAAGGTACAAGTACTGTAAATCAGGATACCTCCTGGGGCCAGGGAAGGCAAAATATCAGCCAGGATTCGTTTTTGCCGTCGCGAACAAAGTAACACATTGTCTTCAGACCACTCCTCAATGGCTCCTGAATCTTTTCGCATCAGACCTTCGCCTGAGCAGGGTGCATCCACCAGGATGAGGTCAAAAAAATCGGGCAGTTTTTTGAAAAATTTTGGATCGCTCTGGGTTACGATATGATTGTCACCACCCCAACGGGCAAGATTTTGACGAAGTGTTTTATTTCGGGAAGCAATAATCTCATTAGCTATGAGAAGGGAGTCTTTTGTAAAGAGAGCCTGGAGGTGTGTAGCTTTCCCCCCAGGTGCTGCGCTAAGATCCAGGACACGATGGTTCTGTTCGAGATCGATAACACCCTTGAGAACATGCTCCAGGAACATGGATGAAGCTTCCTGGACATAGTATGTGCCGGCATGGAATAAAGGATCATTGGTAAATCTAGGTCTAGATTCCAAATACTTCCCCTGCTCGGACCAGGCGATGGGTGCTGCACTGGAATATTGATTCGTTGGCTTTCCTGGATTCATTCGTATGGATATTGGTGGCGGTTCTCTCAGAGCAGCGTAAAAATGTTCGTATTCTTCGCCAAGTTGTTTTCGGAGTCTATTTTCCAGGTTAGAAGGGAGCTTGATAGAAGGATCAGTCATTGTGGAAACTAAGAACAGAATAATAAAAAGAAATCAATAAGGGATTCGATAAACAGGATTTGATAGCTTCATATTTGCAATAAAATATTTCCTCCATATCTATTAACAGGCATTATATTTGCAGCAGTATTCGCTTAGAGTAATAATTGCCAAACAGCATTAATATTTAGGGAATCATTTGTTTTAGGCATCCTTGTTTTGAGATCAAAATTTATTAAGGAGATTTGAATATGTCATTGTTAAAAAGCAAGTTAGAGGAGATCATCCCGAAATTTCGCGAGGAAGTAGGGGAGATAAGAAAGAATCATGGGGATAAAAAATTATGTGATGTAACTGTTGCTCAGGCATACGGTGGTATGCGTGGAGTAAAAGTTATGATTACCGAAACCTCTGCTTTGGATCCAGATGAAGGTATCCGCTTTCGCGGATTCACTATCCCAGAGCTCCAGGAGAAACTCCCTCACGCTGCTGAAGGTGAAGAACCATTACCCGAAGGACTATTCTATCTTCTCATGACCGGAGAGCTGCCAACCGAAGAAAATATTGCTGAGATTACCAAGGAATGGCAAGATAGGGGAGCGCTTCCTGACCATGTCTACAAAGCTATTGATGCACTTCCAAAAGATACACATCCCATGACACAGTTCTCAGTGGGTATTGTTGCACAGCAGACTGAATCTATTTTTGCCGCAGAATATCGCAAGGGCATCAACAAGATGGATTACTGGAAACCTGTCTATGAGGATACCATGAATCTTCTAGCCCGTCTCCCAGCCCTGGCATCCTATATTTATCTTCGCTCCTACAAAGATGGCAAAGTTATCCCTGCTGATCCATCACTTGATTGGGGCGGAAACTTTGCTCACATGATGGGTTTTGATACTAAGATGTTTAGAGAGCTCATGAGAATATACCTGACCATTCATGCAGATCATGAGGGTGGAAACGTATCAGCTCACACAACACATCTTGTCGGATCTACTTTGTCTGATGTCTATTATGCATTATCAGCCGGTATGAATGGTTTGGCAGGTCCACTACATGGTCTGGCAAATCAAGAAGTATTACGTTGGATCATGGACGTAAAAGATCAACTGGGTGGTGGTGTTCCCACCATGGAGGACTTAAAGAAATTTGTCTGGGATACACTTGCTTCCGGTAATGTAGTTCCTGGTTATGGTCATGCTGTACTGCGCAAGACGGACCCACGCTACTCTGCCCAACGTGAATTTGCTCTAAAGCATATGCCTGATGATGAACTCTTTCAGGTAGTGAGTATGCTGTATGAGGTTGTTCCACCCATTTTGCTGGAGCAGGGCAAAGCTAAAAATCCATGGCCAAATGTAGACGCTCATTCTGGTGTCCTACTGGTTCATAATGGAATGCATGAGTATGATTTTTATACAGTGTTATTTGGTGTTTCCCGTGCCATGGGTGTGTTGGCATCCACTGTTTGGGATAGGGCAATTGGTCTGCCTCTTGAACGACCAAAATCACTGACGACAGAATACATCAAGTCTATACTTTAAAAAAGCGGGGATCAGACCGATACAAAGCCCTGGGTAAAACCGGGGCTTTTATGTTTAATACCATCACCCAAGAACATTTGGGTAAATATTAGTAGGTTGATCTCCAGCCAATAATAAATTTGACGATTAATGTCAGCAAATTTTGTGCATAGGACTCATGTGTGATCAACTTGGAAAAATATAGCAAATGCAGTTAATAGATACACGGGTACTCATTGTTGAAGATGAGATAGTTGTCGCCAGTGAAATCAAACTGAGGCTTGAAGCGCTGGGTTTTCAAGTTATAGGGATTGTGAATAATGGCCGAGATGCCATCGCTGAAGCCAATGAACATTACCCTGACATCATCCTCATGGATATTACCCTTAAGGGCAAGATGAATGGTCTCGATGCCACACGGGAGATCAGCCGAGAAACCGATATCCCCGTAATCTTCATTACAGCCCATACGGATACGCCTACGCTTGATTCAGCTCGCGAAGCAAGCTCGCATGGGATTTTCACAAAACCATTTAGTGATGATGAATTAATGGTTGCGATTCAACAGGCGACCATCTCAAAAGTGATGACGAATTACCTTGAAGCTGAAGATAAGAGAAAAGACGATGCAGATAATGCTGAGGGTGAAATGGAGGACTAAACTCTTTATCAGCCACTGCACCTTATAAATATTTGACCAGGCCTCCCTGGTCTTTTTCAATTATAAAACCAAATTTATAGAAATATCCAGGATGGAGAAATCCTGTGGTAATCATCTTTTTCTTAGCATTTCGCATTCGGTTAACAAATTCATTCAGAAGACCCCTGCTGACCCCACCACCTCGATGATTGTCCGAGACCACAACCTTATCCATGTAAATAACTTCTTCTCCTTGATCTAGATAGAAAAGACCCCCAATGACACTACCTTTCTTATTTAAAGCCACCAGGAATTTGTGTTCATGGGTGAAATTGACATCCATGCGAGCCTTTACAAAATGCTGCTGCAGCTGAATGATTTCTTTTGGATGCATCGCTCGTCTAATTCGAAAAGTGGTTCCCTTGCTATCATGTCGCGAGATCATAATTTCTATTTCATCCATAGCAGTGGAGCGTGTAGCAATGAGTTCAATGTCTTCGCTAGGAGGTAATTCAGGAAAGGCTAGTCTTTTGAGAAAAAATGAACAGTATTCATCCAGTTCATTTGATCCAATATACTGGCTGATTTCACTTTGGAGGGTTCCACCATCCAGGGAGCGCTGACGTAGGTTACGACCCAGTAGTGCCAGATATTCTTTCAACTTTGAATCAGACTCAGAAAATACGGTATCCATAAATAATTGGACGCGAGCATCAGGGTATTCAGGTTCGCTGTCCTGGATATTATAGTCTTTATATAGGCCCTTCAGGAAATGAGCTTTTGCATTTAGGGTCGCATCCTGATTTATCAAGAGCCAACGGTGATACCTGCGGATGGCAAAATAGACTGTTTTGGTTTGGAACCCTTCTTCCTCAACATTTGAAAGAAAACTGAGGATATCTTTCTTCCGGAGTGGAGAAATCGCCTTATCAGCGAGTATTGCCTCGAAAAACGCAGGAGAATGTTTTTGTCCCAGGGCTTCCCGCATGGCGTGGTATACGATATCCGTACCTACGTTGAGTTTGAATTTTGGAAATTCCTTTTCAGTAGCCCGTACAAATAGTTTTTCAAGATTCTCAATAAATTCGAGTTCGGATGAAACTTCGGTGATGCCGGAAATAGATACCAGTCTACCACCAACATAGTAGTCATGAATTGGAACCACGATTTTTCCAGGACTCGGGACGGAAATGATCTTCTTGAACCGGGTTCTCTTCCAGAAACTCGTATAGGTAAGTACAGCGGTCCAAACGAAATGCGGCCATATATACTCGGGTGAAGGCATCTCATCCGAAGATCCAGCCCACTCTGCCTGCTTCAAATATTGCCTGACCGTCAAACCTGAAATAAACTCTTCAGACCAGAGATCTTGCTCAGGTTTATAAGATCCCAGTATCTCAACCAATTGATTGAATTGGCTGTCCCGGGCGCAAGCCATTAACCAGAATAATTCGGTATTGACTTGATCTGAGCTCAGATCGTCATTCAAGTTGAAGACAAATTTAAAGCGACCCTCACTGCTTTGGATAGTCACGCGATAGACTGTTTTCCCATGGGCACTCCCCAATAAATTGATCCAGATACCCTGGGGTGGAATTTTATCGAGGGATAGCTGCTTGCCCTCAAAGAATAGATACATTGATTCATTCAGGATTGAAGTGTTGACAAATGCTGAGGTGATACGTTCACGGTGCTTGTTTGAGACCGGCTTATCAAACAGTAGGACATCATCCCAATCCAGGGTCTGCTCGTGTTGAATTGTGGTAGTCTCTGGATCCATATCCTGCATTGATTTGGAAAAATTCTCATTCAATGCTTCATAGGTTTTGAGGATTTCCACTGAGATTTTACTTTCTACCGGTAGGTTGACACTAGAGCTGATCATGGCCGTTCTGATTGTGGCAAAATATTGAGGGAACTGTTTTGACCAGGAATAAAGAATTCCCAAGACATTTTCAAACAGGACAGAGGATTTTTCTGCCTGGGCCTCTTGATTTGACAACCATTTCAGATAATTGGCAGCCAGCTTGACCTTGTGGATATTGATGTTGGACCAGGATGAACTTCCGGTGTCCAGGTTAAAGAGCACCTTTCTGCCCAGGGCATAAGTGACTATTCTTTCAAGATCATTGGCCGGGAAGAGAGCAACAACCTGCTCAACTGCAAATTGAGCCTGCACCAGATCATCAGAACGAACCAGACGCAGGAAAGCATATCTAACTATATGTCTGATACTTTCACTTGAGTTGGAATAAATTCGATTCAGCAGGCGATATGCTGATTGAGAGGGGTGGAGAGTTTGAGAGTAGACCAACATGATGACCGGTTTTAATGCTTCCAGTGAATAATCTGAATGTTTCAATGCCTTCTCGACTTCAGCCTCGGCCTGTAACTTGACTTCCTCAGAAAAATCAATATCTGTCCAGGTGCCGGGAAGGAGATGGGGCTTAAAGTTGATGGGTTTTATTCTCAAGTGGGAGTAATCCAGAAACTCCTCTAATTCCTGGTTCCCTATGCAATAGGCAGGTTGTCTTACGAAATCTTCAAATTGGAGTATCTTTCCCTGGAATTGATAGAAAAAAGCACCGATTCTAATCTCATCCTTACCTGGTTCTATTCTCAACGCATGCCGTTTATTCCTATGCTTGAGAATCTGGTCTTTAAAAACCAGATCATTTTGTGTCCAACCTCGCTGCAAAAAGACCCAATTGGGGATTTGGATTTCAAGGTCCTCCATAAAGAAGGATTTATAAGATCTCTCATAAAGGGATTCTACCGTATCCTTGAAATGCTCCAGGATTGAGGCACGCTTAAAGGTTCCCTTTTCAGTGAGTTCACCCAAATCTTTATTAAAATCTCGATCGACTTGTCGAAAATCGACAATTCTCTCAAAAGGAGCCAAAAAGGAGTTCACGGAGTGAATGACATTGGCCACATAGTCGCGGACTCTCTGCCGATCTGACCAAATATCCCTGAGATCTTTGTGCTTCTTATTCAACCTCACAAGGGCTGTGTTGTAGGGCATGTGGTCACCCACAATAAACAGTTGATGAATACTGTCAAAATCCCTGAACATATTTTCAATTTTCTGAGGGGCAATGGTTTGACCCTTAGCGTTCTTGTAGATTTCCTTTTTTCGATCAATGATTTCGATCTGACCATTGTCCAGTGATTGAAAAATATCACCTGTCGTGAACCACCCGTCTGGGCGATTATCGGGCTCAACTGGATTCCAGTAACTACCTGATACATAGGCGCCTCGAATCAAGAGCTCTCCATCATCTGCCAGTTTTATCTCCATCCCGGGCAGGGGAATACCCACTGAGTTTTCGATATATCCATCTGTGGGCGTCATGGTGATTCCACCTGTGGCTTCCGTCATACCATAACCACTATGCAGATGTAGATCATAGGTTTGAAAGAATTTGAAAACCTCGGGGGGCAGATAGCCAGCAGCAGAAAGCCCCCATCGTAGCGATCCCCCTGTTACTTCCCTCACTGCAGGGGCAATGGTCGTGGATTCATCGTTGATGAGGTCTACCTTTGAACCAATGTTGTCATAGATATCCTGCCAGCGTTTCGGTATACTGATCAGTACAGTAGGTTTGATTGCTTTGAGATCACTGAGGAGAGATTGAACCCCTTTCCCACTGGAAAAGGTGTATTCAGCACCCCAGAATATGGAACCCCACATCTCCAGAAATCTACCAAATGTGTGGAACAGGGGCAGGAAGCAAAGAAAACGGTCATTGGTACCCAGATTGAGCGCAAGACTTCGTGCAAACCGTTTAGAAATAATATTCTCATAAGTGAAAACAATGCCCTTAGGATATCCGGTAGTACCCGAGGTATACATAATACTTGCGATATTTGAGAGCGTGACGGATAGTCGAATACCCTCCAGCCAATCCAGGGCATCGGCTGAACCACCTTCATCGAGCAGTCGCTTATAAGATTTCACCAGTGGATTGGTTGTAGCGACACTGTTGTATGTAATGATATGTTTAATCGCGGGAAGATTGGGTAAGATGCTTTCAATAGAGCGCAAATGCTGGGAATCGGAAATAAAGATCCCCTCAATTTCAGCATGGGTCAGGATATATTCGATTTGAGCAGGGGGGGCGGCAGGTTGGATTGGAACATTCACAAATCCATGTGTAAGACAAGCGATATCTGTTATTGCAACTTCAAGACGATTTTCGGAAAGGATGGCAATACGGGGACTTGTGCTACCCATGAGATCTATGAGGGCAGCTGCCAGATGGTTGACTGACTGCTGAACAGCAGACCATGATTGTTGTTGCCACTGTCGACCCTGTTTGAAACTAAATAAAGATTTATTTCCCAGCTGTTCAGCCTTGCGGTTAAAAAGATAACCTGGTGTGTAGTTAAGCTTGCGTACTAACTCCATTTCGAGTTTAAACCATTCATCCTGAATATGGGATGCTTTAATAAGTGATGTGAAGGAAGGATTCCAGCCCTGCTCCAAGAGAAAGGTTAGACTTTTACGACTTCCTGTGGCCAGGATGTTTTCACCGAATTTGAGGAGGTCACGGGACCATATACCCAGATCATCGGGAGGGTGAGATTCCAAATCTTTGAAATATTGAACCAGGATAGATTCTTGTTCAAGTGAATCCTTATCCACATTGTCCAACAGGTCATGTAGTGAATATTTCACCGAAATTTCCTTCTCGTTTAGCCCTCAACATAGGGACGTTGATCTTGACTTCCAAATTAATTGCTAGGCGTCATCTGCTGAAGAAAGCAATAATTTAAATACGTTACAATTATTCTGTATCTGGTGTGCATCTCAGAATAAATGTGATGAATTTCATCCGAATGAGATTATTATCCGCCCGTTGTCAATTTTTGCAAAATTTCACATAAATGGCACAAGATTTGTCTCACTAACAGGACAATGAAAAATATGGCACAAACATCGGATTATTCAGTAACTGGCGTCTCGCTCGCATTTATTGACATGCGGCATCAGGAGAGCAGTAGGAGAACTGAAATCCAACTTTTAGGAGGTATGCATGTCTAATCATGTTGCAG
>JABMQQ010000148.1 GCA_013202495.1 Fidelibacterota bacterium
CGGTATACAACGGGGCTTTATTCGTCCATTTGGGGAATATCTGAGCCAAGATTTATCCCTTTATTTCTTTTCCAAAGTTTGGGTTTTTTAGGGGTTAAAATATTCATCGGTATTACGCCGATCTTTCTCTGTTTTTTCCCCGCCTTTTAACGGCCAGCATGATACAATCCTGTCAAAATAATGACAAGTAGTTTATCAATTTCAAGGCACTAGAAATCGGGATAAATAATATCACCATAAAGTTCTTGAAACCTGTTATTAACAAATATTTTTAAGGAAAAATACGTACATGAAATCTCTAGGAGAATTAAAAACATCTCTCATTATAGGCTACGTCTATTTTTTATTGAATAATGCCCAGAACGCGGAAACCAGGAGTAATGAACGATGGCTGTATCAGACGATTTTCTTGAATACCTTTCAGATCAACTCTCGATGTGGGGAGAAGTTACTTCTCGAAAAATGTTTGGTGGTGCCGGACTCTACCGTGATGGTAAAATGTTTGCTCTAGTATCGGATGATGTTGCCTATTTGAAGGTAAACGAAACGAACAAAGACAAGTTTTTAGCCGCCGGGTCATCACCCTTCCAGCCTTATCCAGATAAACCAGCAATGATGTCATATTATGAAATCCCCCCGGATATTCTGGAGAATCCGGAAGAATTGATGTCCTGGGCACAAGAATCACTCCTAATTCAAAAGACCAAGAAATAGGTACATCGGCAATAGAATGATAGAGTCACTCTCCCTTGAACAGGCTAGAAAACTGGTCTTGCTGTCACAAGGATTACCTCCGGTAAATCAAAACGGTAGTGCAGTTTCAGCGACCCTGTCATCTATTGAACATCTCGGCTATATACAGATCGACACTATCTCCGCCATTCAGCGAGCTCATCATCACACCTTATGGAACAGAAATCCCCGCTATAAAATTTCTCACCTAGATGAACTGGTCCGGGATAAACATATTTTTGAATACTGGTCCCATGCAGCCTCCTATCTGCCCATGCATGACTTTCGCTACAGTCTGCCTCGCAAACTGGCCATAGCCTCGGGGAATCAAGGTCATTGGTGGGGGCGCGATGAAAAGCTCATGGATACAGTACGCCAACGCATTGCTGCTGAAGGTCCTTTGATGGCCAAAGACTTCGAGTATACCGGTAAAAAGATGGGGGCCTGGGAAAGCAAGCCAGCCAAGCGGGCTCTGGAATATCTATTTATGCAGGGTGAGCTTATGTCACCCTACCGCGTAAATTTCCACAAAGTATATGATCTGGCTGAGAGAGTATTACCTGCAGCGATTGACACTACTCCGCCTACCCCGGAGGAACACGTCAGGTTTCTAATTATCCGATATCTGCAGGCAAATGGACTGGGCCAGTCCTCAGAAATCGCCTATTTACGGAGAAACACTAAAGCGACAGTGTCTGTTACCGTTGAAGAAATGGTTTCGAGTGGTGAGTTGCATCAGATCAATGTTGGGGGGGATAACGGGAATATTTATTATGCTCTGCCAGCTTCATTGGAGCTTTTGAGTAAACCTCTGGCTCTCAACAAACTCAAAATACTCTCACCCTTTGATAATCTGCTTATCCAGCGCAAGCGCATGCAGGCGTTGTTCGGTTTTGACTATCAACTTGAATGTTATCTGCCTGAGACAAAACGTCAGTACGGCTATTTCTCTCTACCCGTTTTGTGGGACGGTAAGCTGGTTGCGCGAATGGATTGCAAGGCTGACCGAAAAAAAGAACTCCTGCATATTCATCATTTGATCCTAGAGTCCGGCCTTAAAAAGATAAATGACTTTGCTCGCGCCTTATCTATAGAGTTGAAATCTTTTATGAAGTTTAATGATTGTGAGCATCTTCAATTACAGCGTTGCTCACCTGTCAGCTTTAAATCAGAACTGCAAGAGCTTTTGAGCAATACGCCGTCATAGTCTCAGCCGGCTCCAGGACTAGCGCCCTTCTATGGCAATAAACAGGTTGACCCTTTAGGTTTTCCCTCGTCCCCGCATGGTGGGATCCAGGGCGTCTCGAAGTCCTTCACCAAAAAGATTGAAACCAATGACCATAACAGCCACTGCCAGACCAGGAAAAACGGATATCCACCATTCACCACGGAGGTGCATACGGCCAAAGGCTATCATGGAACCCCAACTGGGTTCTGGTGGTTGAGCCCCTAAACCGATAAATGAGAGCGAGGCTTCCGCCATGACAGCGCCGGCAATACTCATGGTAAAAGCTACAATCACAGGCGCTAGACTATTGGGTAACACGTGACGCATGATGATGCGTATTTGTGAATAGCCCAGGGATCGCGCTGCCGTTACATATTCCTGTTCCACGATGGTCAATACTTGAGAGCGCATGATTCTGGCCATTCCCGGCCAACTCACCAGGCCAATAGCCAGCATAGCCACCTCAATGCTAGGTCGCGGTACGGCGGCGGTAATTCCGATCATAAAAAGTAGGGCTGGAAACCCGAACATTACGTCGGTAAAGCGCATAATAATGGTTTCGGTCCAGCCTCGGAAGTAACCAGCAATCAGACCCAAAATGGCGCCGATAAATAAAGATATGGAGCTGGCTATAATACCGACTTTCAAGGAGATGCGTGCACCGTAAATAATGCGGGAA
This sequence comes from Fidelibacterota bacterium, assembly GCA_013202495.1. Lineage (GTDB taxonomy): Bacteria > Fidelibacterota > UBA8477 > UBA8477 > JABMPR01 > JABMPR01. The sequence goes on from JABMQQ010000148.1 coordinate 2,640, forward strand.
AGGACATCCCGACCTTCTTCATCTGTCCCCAGCCAATGTTGTGTGGAGGGGGGTTGCAGGCTAATATCCAGATCTGCATCGTAAGGATCATAAGGGGCGACCCAATGGGCAAAGACACCGACAAAAACCAGGAGAATCACAAGGAAAAGGCCGAATAGGGCAACCTTGTTTTTACGAATCTGCCGAATGGTTTCTGTGGTGATACTACCGCGCATGGAGAACACCATCTTTATGGTTCATCAACGCCGGGATTCGAATCCCGGCCTGGTCGTGCACCCGGATCATTTCTTACCCCCCAATCGTATGCGCGGATCAATGACACCATACAGAATGTCGACAATGAAATTGGCCGTCACAAAAATCAGGGCTGTGACCAGGACCGCTCCCTGGATGACAGGAAAGTCACGCTTCAAAATGGCATTCAAGGCGAGACGTCCAATACCGGGCCAGTTAAAAATCGATTCGGTTAAAACAGCTCCAGAGAGGTAGGATCCAAAATCTACACCAATAATGGTAATGACTGGAATCAGGGTGTTCTTAAGGGCGTGTTTCACTACAACGATAAAAGTTGAAAGCCCCTTGGCTTTGGCTGTCCGGACATAGTCCTGGGAAAGGACTTCCAGCATATTCGCTCGGGTGACGCGGGCCAGAAATGCTGCGCTACGAGTTCCAAGTGTGATAGCTGGCAAAATAAGGTAGGGTAAACACCCATAGCCCGTAAGGTATGGCCACCCCACAGCCCTAGCTCCAATTACCATGAGCAATCCCACCCAAAAGACTGGCGCCGAAACTCCCAATAGTGCTATCCCCATGGTTGTTCGATCCAACCATGAATGTGGTTTTATGGCTGAGACCACTCCCACAGAAATTCCCAGTAAAATCGAAACAAACATGGCTCCCGTAGCCAAAAGCATGGTGGCGGGGAAGCGTTCCATTATCATTTCAGTGACTGGTTTTTGTGAAATAAATGAAACCCCCAGATCACCATGGGCCAGACCCCAGAGATAATGACCAAATTGTTTCCAGAGGGGGTCATTCAAGTGAAACTGTTCACGCAATCGCTCCAGCGCTTCTTCTTCATAGCGTTCACCCACCATGGAAAGCACAGGATCGCCAGGGACTATATACATAAGTATAAATGTCAAGAGAATGATGCCAAGAATCACTGGCACGAGCTGCGCAAAGCGATTTAGAATATATTGAAGCATTGATCCATTATAAGCAATTGAACGAAACTTAAAACTTGAAACTTATCATCCTGAGTGCTTTCTGTCCTTTTCCTGTAACGCTTATTCATTAAGCTGTCCCCATGGCGAACCTCGATCAAACCTTTCTTATTAATCTTGCCTTAAGCTTTCTTGTTGGCTCGATCTGGGTTACCACTGTAACTGTCATCGCTGAACGCTATGGCAGTAAAATCGGTGGGTTTATCGGCGGACTGCCTTCGACTATCGTGATTGCCCTGCTGTTTATTGGTCTCACTCAGTCTACTACTGATGCCTCCCGGGCTGCGGTGATGATTCCTCTGGTTATGGGGGTAAATGGCATTTTTATCATGATCTACCTGGCAACAGTACATCGTGGTTTGATCAAGGCTTTGGCCATCGCCCTCTTCTTCTGGTTTATTGCAAATGGATCGATTGTATTGGGTGGAATTGAAGGGCTCTGGATTTCAATCGCGGGGTGGCTGATCCTTCTCGGTATCAGTTACTACATTACAGAACATGTCATGGTCATTGCTTCCAAGGGAGGCATTCGGGTTCCCTATACCCTGCAGCAAATGCTTATCCGGGGCATGGAGAGCGGGTTTATCATTTCCATGGCTGTGCTGGTGAGTCGTCTCGCCGGTCCCATTATTGGCGGCATCTTTTCAACCTTCCCCGTTATTTTTATGTCAACCCTGTATATCACCTACCGTACAGGCGGACCCGAATTTTCCCGAGCAGTGGCGAAGACACTTATGTTGAGTGGAATGATCAATGTTGGCGTTTATGCCGTTGTGGCTCATTTTGCCTATCAACATACTGGCTTGTTGGCTGGAACACTCATCTCTATGGGGGTATCAATTTTCTCTGCCTCTTTTACCTATCGTGTGATACGTCGCATGACTCAATAGGGCGAGTTAGCCTCAATTTTTTACAAGCTCCCTGCACATATTGCTATTCGCAGTCTTCGTTCATTTCGTAGTAAATAAAACATAAATACTCTGCTAGATTCCAAGCATGTCAGGAAATGTTCATATCGGCTTTAACCGGGTACAGCGGTTCCTACTGACCATGGCAGCTTTTGTCGTGGTGGTTGCAGGAATGCGGGCTTCTCAAGACATCCTAATTCCCTTTCTCCTGTCGCTTTTCATTGCCATTATTGTAACCCCCTTATTGAATTGGTTGCGCAGTAAAGGCATGCCAACCTGGGCAGCCATTCTTGTGATTATCCTGGCTATCCTTATCATTGGTTTTCTCATTGCTGTGCTGGTTGGCTCGTCACTCACAGATTTTTCCAACTCTCTCCCAGCCTATCAAAAGGGTTTACAACAGAAGCTCACTGATCTTCTGACCTTTTTTGAGGACAAGGGCTTCAAGATTGTAGATCAGACCTTTATGGAATTCATTGACCCCGGCGCAGCCATGCGCATGACATCCAGAGTGCTTACTGGTATGGGAAACCTCCTGGGAGATACCTTCCTCATTCTTTTGGTTGTGGTGTTCATGCTGCTTGAAACTGCTACTTTCAGCCAGAAAATTGAGAAGGCCATTCCAGCAGGATCACCTGAGACGGATCGCTTGAATATCTTTCTCCAGAATATCAATCGTTATATGGTGATAAAAACCTGGACCAGTCTCGGAACGGGTGCCATTGTGACCATATGGTTGAGCATCTGGCGGGTAGACTACGCACTTCTCTGGGGCTTGTTGACCTTCTTGTTAAATTATATTCCCAATATTGGTTCCATTATGGCTGCTGTTCCACCGACCCTGCTAGCTCTGGTTCTCCTGGGACCATGGACGGCTCTTGCGGTCGCCCTGGGTTATCTGGCTGTCAACATGTCTATAGGCAGTTTTCTTGAACCGCGACTCATGGGCAGGGGTCTGGGGCTTTCTACCCTGGTAGTATTTCTGTCCCTCTTGTTCTGGGGTTGGGTGCTTGGACCGGTAGGTATGATTCTTTCTGTTCCCTTGACCATGACCATGAAAATTGGTCTCTCAAGTTTTGACGAAACTCAGTGGCTTTCTGCCATGTTGGATGGTAGCTCCAGCGTTAAAAAAAGCTAGCCCATCTCTTTTTTCACTAATTAAAATTTGATTGTGTCGTCCTGGAAAATCAAGGTTTAACGGAATTACCCATAGAGTTGTCGCAGCACTTTCAGGGATTTCATGCCTCTGGATGATTCGATATGGTGGAAGGTAAATTGCCAGAGAAAATCCCACAGGGTTCTTCGTTCCCGGGCATTCAGCGCGGTTTTTTCAAGGTTATCCCAATTCGTATCCAGCAGATTTTGGACAGCTAGCAGAACTTCACCACTGACATGAATAGAATCATTGCCGGGTTGATGGCATTTCACACATTCCAGTTGTGGGCTACCAGGACCCAGGGAGGCTCCCTCTTCCAGTGCTTCTCTACAGATTGAGCAGTGGCCAACATGTGGTCGAAAGCCGAGTTCGCGAAGGAGATGGGTGTGATAATACCAGTACGCCTCAGCTGAACTAACCTCCCGATTGCTGAGCCGTGAGAGACTATCAACCAGAAGTTGAAATAAGTGGGGGTGGCTCTCTTCGTCCTCAACAGAACGATCCATCAACTCTACCATCACCTGGGCCAGAGTTAGGCGATCAAAATCCTCTTCTAGTCCAAAAAATCCATCGATCAATTCTCCAGATTTAAACAGTTGTAAATCAGAAGTCACTTTGGAATAGTAAATCACCTGAATGTGGCGCGTTGGTTGAAACAGGCCCATGGCCTTGCTTTTTGGGGAGCGTACCCCTTTGGCGATGAGCTTGAGGCGCCCGACTTCACGAGAATACAGTGTGATTATTTTGCTGGTATCTCCATGGTTCAAAGTTTTGAGAACAATGGCTTCTGCTTTTTCTATCATTTATCAGAAACCTCACAATTGAGTCGGTGGACAAAGAACAGGGCTGAAATCATTGCCACTGATCCCAAAATGAATACAGGGGTGTAGCCCAGCCAGACAATGACAAATCCAGAAATGAGAGGGAAGAGGGCGATGGTGAGATTGAAGGCACCATTGATTCCTGAATACAGGGCTCGATTATCGTTTTCAGAGATTTCGATAAGCACACCACCCAAAGAGATTTTTTGAGCAGAAATAGCCACACCACTAAGAAAGAAGATGGTTTGAAAGAGTGCGTAGGGCGCCCAAGTGGATAGGATTAAGGCCAAAACAGGCAGGCTGGCACCGATAAAAATCCAGACCATCATAACGCCTTTAAAGGCATGGTTTTTTACAATACGCGACCATAATAAATTTGAAAGAACCATGCCTGAAATACCGATGAGTAAAAAGTTGCCAATGTCATCAGCGGTCAAAGAATACGTGTCTTTAGCCAGCACCACGTAAAAAGGTGTCAGGGTGGTGGCAAAACCAGCCAGGTTGTTCACGATAATGAAGTTTCTCAGGTTTGCATCTTCCCGCAGATAACCAGGGATGAATTTGAATATTTCCAGAATGGAGCTGCTTTCATAGCGGCTGGCCACTGGCTTTTCCCGCAGAACGACAAACCCTAGAGATGCCAGAAACAAACAACCCGCTGCAGCAATAAACAAAATTTCATAATTCATGGGGTAGGCGAATCGTTTGAGCAGCTCTCTGGCGATCAAGGCAGAAATCAACACACCGATACTGGAGAGAAACTGACGCAGTACAAAAAATCGCTTCCTTTGATCGCCCACAATACTCTTGCCTAAAATGTCCGTATATGAAACACCGGCAAAAGAGCCTGATGTGGTAAACACCAGCATCCAGGCATAAACCAGAAAGATCATGAAGGCAGGATTAATGCTGGTTAGGCGGGAAAGGGTCCAGGCTACACCAGCCAAGGCTGCGACTCTAAGATAGATTCCGAGCAGTAAGAATGGTTTTTTACGGGGCTTAGGGGTCAGATATCCGGCAAAGAGCAACTGGGTCAGCATGGGAGCGCCAACCATGATGGCAGTTAAAATACCCACATGAATCTGACTGCCACCAACCTCAACAATCAAACCAGGCAAAACCGTATTTACCTCGGTAAAGGTAACGGTAAACCCAAGCCAGGAGGCATGCCATACAAAGGCTCTAAAGTTGTGTTGGGAGTTATCTTGATTCATTGTGGCAAGATACTAGGCTGGGATTCGAATCCCAGCCTTGAGATTGAACTCAACTGATATCACAGCTTTAATTGTCTGTATTTGACATGACGCCAAGAGCCTCTTTTCCAAGCAGTCGGATATCATTTTCAATCTCTCTACCTTCCAATTCTTCTGTGTCAAACCATCTCAATTCAATAGACTCTCCGGCATCTGGCGTTACTTCAAATGAGTCTGCTAGAGCAAAATAGATCATATCAATATGTTGGTGATAGGGATTGATGTTTTCTAAAAGCAGGTGTCGTGGTCCCGGTATTTCCTGGGCATTATCAGAATGAATGGTTGGAGCGGAGTGAACCAGCTCCACATCGAGACCTGTTTCTTCTTTGACTTCTCGTATAGCGGCAACATGAGGTAGCTCATCCCTATCGATATGCCCGCCAGGCGGCAACCACATTTTCAAACTTCTGTGGAGATGTAATAGGGTTTTACCTTTATAAACAACAAAGGTGGTGGCTGTAAAGTGACGCGTGATCTCCATGAAGTCTCCTGTCTTGTGTGCTTCGTGACGCTAAAATGGTTGTGTTTGATACGGTTTCCAAGCCTCTTCAATCTTGCGGCTTCGTGTTATTGGCATTGACGCGAGGGTGGCCCGTCTTTATAATGCTGCTTCACGGGGGTTTTATCTTAGAGGGTGGTAAAACTGAAATCGATAAAAGAATTAAACGGTCACCTGGAATCTAACCAGACTCCTGAGCGTCCCGCCTCGGCAGAGGGTAATTTCTATGACGAACTGGGGATGGATGTTATTGGTCCTGGTATGAACACCAGGATTCAACGACTGCGGAAAATGAGTTTTGAGGCAGAGCCCAGCTTGTCCATTGAACGAGCCCTGCATCAGACTGCCTTTTATAAGGCGCATTTCGGAAAACACTCTACCCCTGTCTTCCGAGCCCTAACCTTTCTGGACCATTGCAAAAAAAAGACCCTCTATCTTGGTGATGATGAACTTATTGTAGGCGAGCGCGGACCTTTTCCAAAGGCCGTCCCTACATTTCCTGAATTAACCTGTCATTCCGTTGAAGATTTTCATGTGTTAAACACCCGAGATCAACAACGCTATACCATCAGTCAGGCTGACATTGATACCTATGAAAAAGAAATAATTCCTTATTGGAAAGGCAGAACCCAGAGAGAACGAATATTTAATCATGTCCCTGATACCTGGCGTCAAGCCTATGAAGCCGGCTTATTTACAGAGTTCATGGAGCAGAGAGCGCCAGGCCACACTGCTTTAGATGGTAAGATATATAAAAAAGGTATGTTGGATTTTAAGCGTGATATTCAAGCACATATTGACTCGCTCGACTTCTTGAATGATCCTGAAGCTACAGACAAGCTTGAACAGCTAAAGGCAATGGATATTTCCTGTGATGCCGTGATTCTTTTTGCCAATCGTCATGCTGATCTTGCGGAGGAAAAAGCTCAGGAGGAGACCAATGCACAGCGTAAAACGGAGCTATTGAAAATTGCTCAGGTCTGTCGCAGGGTTCCCGCCCATACACCCCAGACTTTCTGGGAGGCCTTACAGATGTACTGGTTTGTTCATCTTGGAACCATTACAGAGCTCAATGGCTGGGATGCCATGAACCCTGGTCATTTCGACCAACATCTCGCCCCTTTTTATGAAAAAGAGGTCGCCGAAGGCAGTCTGACTCGAGAAGAGGCTAAGGAACTGCTCTGCTGCTCCTGGATCAAAGTGAACAATCAGACGGCTCCGCCAAAAGTCGGTATTACAGCAAAAGAAAGTGGCACCTATAACGATTTTACCAATATCAATATCGGTGGCTTGACTCAAGATGGTAGCGATGGCGTCAGTGAGGTATCTTACATCATGTTGGAGGTTATAGAAGACCTCCATTTGCTGCAACCTGGAACCTCTGTTCACATCAGCCCCAAAACTCCTGATGAGTTTCTCCATTCTGCTGCAAAGGTGATCCGGCAAGGTCACGGTTATCCCTCTGTCTTTAATCCTGAAACCTACATCCAGGAAATGGTTGATATGGGTAAATCTCTCAGGGATGCTCGGGAAGGTGGCTGCAGCGGGTGTATCGAAGTCGGCGCTTTTGGCAAAGAGGCCTTTCTGTTAACTGGATACCTAAATGTGCCTAAAATTCTTGAAGTAACTCTCAATAATGGAATAGACCCCCTCACGGGCAAGACGGTAGGTATTCAAACTGGGAACCCAGAATCTTTCGGTTCATATAAAGCGCTTTATAGCGCCTTTCTTGAACAACTCAGCTATATCGTGGATCAGAAAATCCGGGTGAGCAATTATATCGATACCATGTTTGCCAAATATGCTCCCGCTCCCTTTCTTTCCGTGTTGATAGATGATTGCATCTTAAAGGGTCGTGACTATTACAATGGCGGTCCCCGTTATAACACCAACTATATTCAGTGTACCGGACTGGCAACGGTTACAGATAGTCTTTCCACCATCAAAACCCATGTTTTTGAAAAACAGAGTTTGAGCATGAAGGCTCTCCTTGAGGCTGTATCAAAAAACTTTAGCGGTGAAGAAAAACTACGACAGACTATAGTAAACTGGACTCCCTTTTTTGGAAATGATGACGATAGAGCTGATGGTATCGCTGTACAGGTTTATGAAGATCTGCTCAAGGTCATCGATGGCAAACCCAACACCAAGGGCGATGTCTTTCATCTCAACATGCTTTCAACAACCTGCCATATCTATTTTGGTAAAGTTCTGGGAGCCACACCCAATGGACGTCTTGCTGGGAAATCCATATCGGACGGGACTTCACCCTCGCATGGGTGTGATATCAACGGACCCAGTGCTGTTATAAGCTCCCTGACAAAGTTGGACCATACACGCTCAGGAGGTACCCTCTTGAATCAGAGGTTCTTGCCTAGTTTGTTAAAGAGAGATGCAGACATTAAAAAGCTGGGGAGTTTGATTCGGAATTATTTCAAGCGCGGGGGACACCATATCCAATTCAATGTGGTTGATACAGCAACCCTGAGAGCTGCGCAAAAAAATCCTGAAGATTATAAAGACTTGTTGGTCCGCATGGCTGGCTACAGTGATTATTTCAATGACATGAATGCTGATCTACAGCAAGAAGTAATTGACCGCACAGAAAACGAATCTTTTTAAAGCCGCTTCTCTTGATAACCACCACTCTTCAAGCCAAAGACCAAACGAGTTCCAGCCTCATTTTTGATATCAAGCGCTATGCTATTAATGATGGCCCTGGTATCCGAGTCACTGTCTTTTTCAAGGGCTGTCCGTTGTCCTGTGTGTGGTGTCACAATCCAGAAAGTCATTCCAAGTCGATACAAAAAATGTATAGCCGGGAAAAATGTATTGGCTGCGAAGCTTGTATAGAGGCTTGTGAGCAAAACGCCTGCATTCTTACTGCTGGCGGTATTGTCACAAATCAGGACCTTTGTATTCTGTGTGGCAAGTGTGCAGAGGTTTGCCCCACCAAGGCAACAGAAATGTCGGGAGAGCAGCTCATGATAAAAGACATCATGGCGGTTATCTCTAGCGAAAAGTCGCTTATGGATGAATCTGGAGGTGGGGTTACTTTTTCTGGAGGCGAACCACTTATGCACCCCGATCTCTTGATCCCTCTTCTGGATGAGTGTGGAAGCCGGGGAATTCATCGATGCGTCGATACAACTGGGCTTGCCAGCACTGAATTGCTGATTCAGATTGCAGCCAAGACTGAGTTGTTTTTGTTCGATTTGAAAATGATGGACTCGGAAAAGCACCTCAGATATACCGGTGTCAACAATACAACCATTCTGAACAATTTGCAGCTCCTGGCTAAAACCGATGTAGATATCATCATCAGAATACCGCTAATCAAAGATGTAAATGATGATGATCAAAACATTCAGGCCTCAGCGAAATTTATTGCCGCTTTGCCAGGAAAGACGAGAGAGGTCAACCTCCTGCCCTTCCACAATTCGGCTGCTAAAAAACATGAAAAACTGGGTCAAAGTTATGACACAACCCTGATGGATGAACCTGACCAAAAACGTCAGTTGGAAATTGTCGAAGTTTTCAATGGGTTTGGGGTCATTGCCAGTATTGGCGGATAAAGCGCAGCAAGCATAATTTTAAGCTGGTATCTTTTTTCTACTCCACTCAAAAAACGCTGATTAGATCATATGTTAACTTTATCACAACAGCCCTTTTCGGCTCGCTTCTATTTTGGAAACAACCCGCTCTCCACTTAGCTTGCGGGCTAAACTAAAGGAGTTTGTTTCGGCATACATGTTTAACCGATTTTTTATATTGCGCCCGCTCTTGATACGTGGTGTCTTGCTGCTCCTTGTGCCGCTGCTTTCTATTCAAGCCCAAAGGATTCGTGTGAATCCCGATACGCGGATGAAGGCTGTCTTTTTAATTAATTTCACCAAATACATAAGCTGGACAACCCTGGATACGGTTAAAAATTTCACAATAGGTGTTTATGGGTTAGATGATATTCTACTCCCCTTAAGGCAAATGTCAAAAGAACGCGCTTCTGAGGGTCAAAAAATTGAGGTTGAGCGCGTAGAAAGTGTTGAAGAAATTGAAGTTTGCGATATTCTTTTTGTCCCCATCAATCAAACCGATGCTTTTCACGAATTGCGTCCCAAGATCCCACCTCAAAACATTCTGTTGGTTGGAGAATCGCTTGGCTTTGCCACCAGCGATGGCGCCATTAACTTCATAAAGCGTGATGGAAAAATAAAACTGGAAATCAATCGCAAGGCGCTCCAGGCGGCAAATCTGACGGCTAGTTCTCATTTGTTAAAGCTGGCAATTTTAGTTGGTGAAGAGGAAGCCCCTTTCCGTGATTAAATTTCAAGATCTGTCAATCAAATTAAAGCTGATTTCAATTCAACTTTTCACGACCCTATTTATCCTGGTTTTCTTTGTAGGTATCTATCTGTATAGCCAGTATCACCAATATGAAGTCCGTGCATTTACCCGCATGTCAACTCTGGCGGAAATTTTAGGCTCGAATAGCATTTCGGCTCTATTGTTTTTTGACAATGATGCGGCAACTGATGTGCTGGAATCTCTAGAAACCCAAACCGATGTTCTCAATGCAGTGGTTTATGACCACAACGGTGACGCTTTTGCCCGTTTTGACCGAAAAGGTTATGCCGGCTACAGCTTTGGTCTTTTGGATGTCGAGAGAAAAACGGCCGTGGCTGGGCATTTTGTTCTTACAAAAAAAATTATTTTCGATGATTTAAAAGTCGGATGGATAGCCTTAAGGTTGGATTCAAGTAATCGGCGGTCAGAGTTACTTGAGGCGGTCTGGCAGTCCTTTTTGCTCTTTATTGCGGGTATAATTCTAGCTGGACTTTTGTCAATCCGTGCTCAAAGACCGATTTCCGATTCCATTGGCACGCTGGCTGAGACGGCCAAACAGATTAAAGAGTCAGGTGACTACACCATTCGAGTAAAATCAGGCTCCCGGGATGAGATCGGTCTGCTTGTGGGCAGTTTTAACGACATGCTTGAAAAAATTCATGACCATGAACAACACCTTGAAAAGCTCGTAGCTGAGAGAACAGTTGAGTTGGAGGCGGCCAAAACAAAAGCCGAAGAGTCTGACCACTTGAAGTCTGCATTTTTAGCTTCTATGTCCCATGAGTTAAGAACTCCATTGAACTCCATAATCGGATTTACCGGTATCCTCCTCCAGGGTATGGCCGGTCCTTTGTCAGAAGAGCAAACCAAGCAGCTCAGCATGGTAAAGGGAAGTGCTTCACATCTATTAGAGTTGATTAATGATATACTTGACATTTCAAAAATCGAATCCGGTCGTGTACAGGTTTATGATGAAGCCTTTAAAATAGATCTGTTGCTGGTTATGGCTGTGAGTTCTCTGCGGCCCTTTGCTGAAAAAAAGGGGTTACGCTTGAGACATAAAATCGAGTCAGGTCTCCCAAAACTTTACACCGACAAGAGACGTCTGGAACAGGTCTTGATTAACTTGATCAACAACGCCATCAAGTTTACTGAAACCGGTGAAATAATTGTTAACTGTTACCATAAAGAAGATCTGTTAAATATCGATGTCATTGATACTGGTGTTGGCATCGGTGAAAAGGATTTGGAAACCATTTTTGAAACCTTCCGACAGATCGACACCGGGCTTGACCGCGTGAAAGAAGGCTCCGGTCTTGGGCTGGCTATCAGTAAAAAATTAGTAGAATTGTTGAGTGGCACCATCAATGTTGTAAGTGAACCCGGCATCGGCAGTACTTTTTCTATTGTCTTGCCCCTCCAGGTGGAGAAATCATCAGATGAAGATTAAAACACTTATTATTGAAGACAATGAAAACAACATGTACCTGATTTCATTTTTGCTTCAAAATAATAATCATGAAATTCATCAAGCTTATGATGGACAGGAGGGAGTTGAGCTTGCGAAAATAGTGCAACCTGATTTAATTTTGCTGGATATTCAACTTCCCAAAATGAATGGCTATGAAGTAGCTGTAGAGCTTCGAAAAGACGATGCTCTCAAAACGGTTCCCATTGTGGCTATCACCTCTTATGCCATGCCAGGCGATCAAGAAAAAGCCTTAAGTGCTGGATGCACTGGGTATATAAAGAAACCCATTAATCCCGACACCTTTTTGGGTGAAATCGAAAGTTATCTAGATAAAAAGTAGCTCATCTTCAGAATAGTGTCAACTTGAAGTCGAACAGACTTTGCAATACACTGCCTTCTCTTAAGTTTAACACCCCATACAAACATCAGAGCACATTGGCTTTATAACGAATATTTTCAGCTTGTGCTGCCTATTTCGATTAATTTCTGCTCTTATTTCTAACTGACTGGACAACGGGGAGAGTATGCCTGCTATAGCACACATTGGCGTGGGCCTCGCATCTAAAAGAATTACTCCAAAAATCAACGTGGGGTGGCTCATCCTGGCTTCAGAGTTTATAGAAGTCATCTTTATGATTTTATGGGCTGTCGGTGTCGAAACTATTCCCACAGATCAGACCGGGTCATACTCACCATTTTCACACAGTGTTGTCATGGGTGTTTTCTGGTCCGTCCTTGCTGGATGTTTTGTGCTTTGGATGAGTAAAAACCGGAAAACTGCTTTACTTATCGGGTTTCTCGTATTTAGTCACACCTTTCTAGATGTCATCGCCTCGCCCAAAACTGCCTTCTATGCTGCAGACACAGGCATTCCCATTTTCTTTGATGTCGCCCAGACGATCGGGCTGGGACTGTGGCGTTATGAAGTTGTGGCCTATATCGGAGAGTATGGATTTGTTCTCATAGGGCTGCTGATCTATTTGTTGGAGCGTAAAAGACTTAAGCGAATGGATCTAACTTCATGATCTTCCGAGAAATACTGGCTTCGGAAGCCCGGTTTTTAAAAGAGATGTTGTATGAATCTCTTTTTGTTCCAGAGGGTAAGAAATCATATCCTCGCTCGGTTCTGGAGTTACCAGAATTATTAAAGTACTATGAGGATTGGGGATCAATTCCCCATGATTTAGCCGTAGTGGCTGAGGAGAGTGGACAGTTGGTTGGTGCTGTCTGGGGTAGGGCTCACCAACCCCCACGAGAGGGCTATGGTTTTGTTGGCATTGATATCCCTGAGATTGGCGTGGCAGTTTTTCCTGCGTTTCGAAATCAAGGCGTCGGTACTGAACTTATCAATACAATATCAGCACAATATCAGGTCTGTAAACTCTCGGCCATCTCTTTGAGCGTAGACCGAAATAATCCGGCTAAAGCCCTATATGATCGTTTGGGTTTTCTTGTTGTGAAAGAAAATGAGCATGATTTTATCATGCAAAAAATGCTTAATCCCTAGCGGTATGGGGTAAGTTGGTTTTTTTTAGAAATCCATACGGTTGGCAGCCATGCTCACAAACAGGACGGGTAGATAAATCAACATATAGCGGAAAAACTGTTTGGCTGTGGCCAGTTCACGATTGCTATAAAAACGGGTGACCATCACAATGGCTCCCATGGTCACCAGGGTTGCAATTCCCAGATAGATTACACCGGAAACTTTAAAAATAAATGGCACAAAGATCAGGGGTACATTGACCAGGGTGTACCACAAACTCTGGCGGAAAGAAGCGTCCTCACCAGCGACAAAGGGTAATTGTTTACCTCCTGCAGCCAAGTATTGATCTTTATAGCGATAACAGATCACAAAGGTATGTGGAATCTGCCACAAAAAAATCATGAGCGACATCCACAAAATCATCAAATCCACTCCCTGGGTCACAGAATACCACCCGATAAAAGGAAGCAATGCGCCTGGTAGTGATCCAACAGGAGTGCTCATGGTTGAACGCGATTTCAAGGGTGTGTAGGTCCAGACATAAAGCCCGCCGCACAGAAATGTGGCCAGTGCTGTAGTGGGGTTGATCAGTACATATTGCAACGCGATTCCCAGGACAAAGAAGGCTAGGCCTGCTATCAGGGCAGTCCCTGGGGATATTTGACCAGATGGAATGGGACGACCCTGGGTTCGGGTCATTTTTGCATCTCCATGGCGCTCATAGTATTGATTGAGGGCAAAGGTGGCTCCGTTAGCCATGCCTGTGGTTAGAACCAGAATGATGAGAGAGGTCCACTGAAACGGCAATCCCGTTTCATTCAAAGCATACATATGCGCGAAAACCACCATGAGCATAATCATGGGAATGGGTTTCAGGCGAAAGAGTTGTATGTAGGCTTTTAACATTGTTTCGGTCTTTAATTAAGTAGTACTGTCCTTAATGCGGCTTTCTTCTTTTGTCAACTCGAGCACTTCGGCCTCGCTCAGTATAAACTCCGTCGAGAGGTTCTGGTTTTCAGGATAGATATTTATCCCTCGACTCCGCTTGGGATGACGGTTTCTGTGTCACCCTGAGGCTCTCGAAGGGCGACAACTTGATTGTGTCGTGCTTCGACAGGCTCAGCATGACACAACAAAACATTACTCCGACAATTCCTTGATATGATCAATGATGGCCTGGACTTCATCGGCTGTCATGGGTAAGGGAGGCATGAGGGGCTGATAACCCTTCACAATATCCTTTGATGGCTCCAGAATTGAGATCTTCAAATAGGCATCATCCACTGTGATTTCACGTTCCTCGCCATTTGTGACCACCACTTCTGTTTTTCCATATAACCCCTTAAATGAAGGGCCAATCAATTTGGTTCCGTCGCTGCTGTGGCAGGCAAAGCAGCCCTTTGAAGTAATCAAAGATAGCCCTGGATTTTCGGCCTGTTGTTTTATAAAGCCCGCGGATTGTTCATCCAGCCAGGCTTGATAATCAGGCTTGGTCAGTACGTGAACCTTGGTAATCATTTGGGCGTGGTTTAAACCGCAATATTCAGCGCAGAACAGGTCAAAATCACCAATCTGGCTGGCCTCAAACCAGGTGTAGTTGTCTTTCGCCCCGGCGGCTTTGGGAACCACATCCATTTTCACGCGGAAGGCGGGGACATAAAAAGAATGAACCACATCATTTGAATGCAGGGGCAGATAAATCGGTGTGTCAGCTGGAACCGTAAGACCCTGAGCTGTGTTTTGCTCGAGACCGTTGGGGTAGGTGAATTTCCACCACCACATACCAGCATCTACCTTAATTTCCATGGCGTCTTTGGGTACATTTCTCATCTTTAGAAAACCCTGAAGGCCAAAATAGAAGAAAAGCATGACTAGAATTGTGGGGATAATCGTCCAAACAATCTCAAGAGCAGTATTGCCGTGTAGGTTTGATGGAACCGGATTATTCTTACGATTGTACTTAATGATACTGAAGATGATGAAGCCGGTAATAAAGATCAGGAAGAACAGACTTACCCACAGAATAAACCAAAAGGCAAAGTCTACATCTTGTTGAAAAACTGAGGCAGGGTTATAATTTACATTCATGCTATCCCCCTGAAGGCGTAGTCTGAAAAGGTGAGCAAAAATAGGGTCGCCAGAGTAATAATAGCCAGGGCGACAAAGAGTTTGAAGATCAGCGGTTCATGATTCAGGTGCATAAAGAAATAAAGCACCAGCCCTGCTTTTACAGCCGCAACTGACATGGCTATAATCAAGGCTCCAGCATTTCCAATATCAAGACCGGACAACAACACCGTGGCAATTGTCAGAAAAATGAGGGCAGAAAAAACGATGATGGATCCGCGAGGACTAAAAGACTGCTCTTTTGTATTCATATTCATACCCCCTATGCTACCAGATAGTAAAGTGGAAAGAGGAAAATCCAGATCACATCAACCAAATGCCAATAAAGGCCACAACGCTCGAGAACACCTGCATTGTCCGGGTTAATACTTCCTTTAGAGATCCAGAAGTAGACAATGCCCATCCAGACAGCACCAATGATGATATGCAATGCGTGTGTACCCGTCATTATGAAGTAAAGGCCATAAAAGAGGACTTGTCCATCAGGCAACATTTCAGGTCCTGGTGTCAAAAGTGGCGACCCCTTGCCTTCAGCAATTGCAGCACTGGTCTGCAAAAACAGGTGGTGGGCAAATTTAGCATTCCACTCAAAACCTTTAATGATTAAAAATGTGGTTCCCAGACCCATGGTAATCAGGAGCATGGATTTCGCCAACTTTACCCGTCCTGCCTTCATGGCATTTAAAGACAATACCATGGTAAGGCTGCTGGCCAAGAGGATAATCGTATTCGTAGTACCAATACCCGTGTTCAAGCTTTCGGCCGCAATTTTGAAATCATTCAAATGGGCAGACCTATACACGCCATAAACGATAAAGAAGGCTCCAAAAAGAAGGAGTTCTGTAAAAAGGAATAGCCAGAAACCTAAACGGGTTCCCTCTTCATCGTGATGATGAAAAGCCTCTACTGTCACGGCTTGCTCACTCATCTCTTGCTCCCTTAGACGTTCCCGCTTTCACTTCAGCCCTGAAAGCATCATAGTCATAGGGATGTCTAGTGACAATCGGGTCTTCATCAAAATTATAGAGTGTCGGGGGTGATGCTGTCTGCCATTCCAGGGTTGATGAATTCCAGGGGTTTTCCTCGCTGCTTATTTGTCCTTTACGCAGGCCGTGAATCCATGTGATAAACATCAGGATGACACCCACAACCAAGATCCAGGATCCAATGGTTGATGCTTGTTGCAGATTGGTAAAGAGGGGAATGTCTGGGTAGGTGTGATAGCGCCTGGGCATGCCATAAAACCCGAGAATAAACATGGGTATAAATAGGGCGTTAAAACCTGTAAACATGAACCCAAACGTCGCAGTAGCCAGTTTTTTAGAATACATTTTACCAAACATTTTTGGGAAGTAGTGGAAGATGCCACCAATAATTCCAAACGCCGCTCCGCCAAACATTGTATAGTGAAAGTGAGCCACAATAAAATCGGTGTCATGGAGGTGGATATCAGTGGACAAAGACCCCAGGAACATGCCGGTAAGGCCGCCAATACTAAAATTGAAGACAAAACCCAGGGCAAACAGCATGGGCGGGGTCAATGCAATAGAAGCCTTGTAAAGGGTAGCTATCCAATTAAAGACCTTGATGGCCGTTGGAATAGCCACAAAGAAAGTCAAAAAAGAGAAGATAATAGAGGCTACATCAGACATTCCTGTGGCAAACATATGATGAGCCCAGATTAAATAACCTACACCAGCAATACTGCATGACGCAATGGCAATACTCTTATATCCAAAAATTGGTTTCTGACTGTTGGTAGGGATAATCTCACTGACCAGACCCATTGAGGGCAAGATCATCACATAAACCGCGGGGTGGGAGTAAATCCAGAAGAGATGTTGAAACAAGATGGGATCGCCCCCTTTGTTGGGGTCAAAAAACCCAACAGGCATCATCCTTTCAAGAACAATCATCAATAAAGTAATACCCACAACAGGAGTCGCCAGCACCTGTATCCAAGAGGCTGCATAAATTGACCAGGAAAACAGAGGCATTTTAAAATAGCTCATGCCTTTTGCGCGCATCCTGTGAATAGTAATAATAAAGTTTATTCCCGTCAGGATAGTTCCCCAGCCCAAAATAAAAGCTGCCGTCAACATCCAGGAAACGGAGTCAAATTGTGTCCCAAACATGGAAATGGTTCTGGTTGTCACAGAGTAGGGCGGTGTAAAGGTCCAGCCCGTGTCAGCCCCACCCAAAAGAATTCCAACTACGGCCATAATTGCACCAAACAAATACAGCCAGTACGAGAGTAGGTTGACACGGGGAAAAGCAACATCCTTGGCTCCGATCTGTAGAGGCAGAAAGAAATTACCAAGAACTGCAGGTGCACCTGGAACAATAAAAAGAAAAATCATAATCACTGAGTGAAGCGTGAAAAAAGAGCCATACCACTCTACGGGAATGATTTCCCAGCCACTGGCGGCTGGATAAAATTTCTGGAGTTTGATTAAAAACCCAAGGCAAACAGCCAAAAAGAAGAAGGAGAACATTGTGAAACCGTACATAACACCGATTCTTTTGTGATCTGTCGATGTTATCCAGCTCATAAAACCAGTGGTCCACCGACTACCGGTGTGACTATTCAAGTAGCTGGTGCTGCTAGCTGTTTCCATAATTAGCTGTCCTCATTTTCGTTTGATATGGCTGGTTTATTGTGGAAGGCAAACGTTAAAACCAGCACTGTTATCAGGATTGATGCAAGGATCAAAACCCCGGTAACTTTTAGGAAGTTAAAATAGTAACCTCGGCCTTCTGGCTCTTCAACAAAACAAAAGTTTACGATTTTACGGAGTGTGGGTGCCCACTTACCCTCCATGGCATTGGTTACTGAAACCATCACTTCGACTGGAAGGAAGTATAGTCCGCGGATATAGCGGGAAATAATACCGCTTGGTGATAAAATGATTAGTGACGAGGCATGCATAAATCCCTCTGCTTCATCTGGGGCATATTTAAACCCAACTGATTCTGTTAACGTTCGTATGGTGGCAGAGTCGGCTGTCAAAAATCTGAAAGAAGATTCCGGTATTTGGGTTTTACCCTCAAACAGATTGAGGTAGGATTGCTTTTTGAGGGCGGCGATCTCATGGTCCTCGTTGGGATCAAAACTAACAGCCACCACATTGTATTTATCTCCAGGCAGAAATGCTGAGGGAGATTGATTTATAACATCTACAATGGCGTTGAGAAAGGGGTTACAGATAGAAGTACAGTTGTAATATACCAGCGCCAGGACAATGGGACGACCTTCACTGGCTGTTGCCAGGGTAATGGGTTGGCCGGTTTCATCAAAAAAGCTCAAATCCAGATCAACTTTTTGCCCTAAAAAGCTATCATCGATACCAACTTCAGGTTGAGATATACCCTCCTCGGCTATTGCGAAAGAGAATGATATAAGGCTTATTATTATTAAGTGTTTGATTAGCATGTTCACCCCAGTCAAAATAAACTCATACTTACTACGTAGACCATTGATGATAATTTTGGTCACTATCCATTGCAAGCAGGAAATTTGCGTCTGGAAATATTTGTTTCTGTTTAAAGTAGTCGGTGAATTGGAGTTAGATCTAACTCTTACTGTTACTTAATTGTCGGTGGAATTAGATATATATAACAACACGGTCACTCTTTGTCCGGATCAACCTTTCGATATTTTACCTGCATACCATTGAGAAAATTGCGCAGGATTTGATCTCGCAAGGGCCGGTAGTGTTTGTGGTCTGGTTTGCGGAAAAAAGCGCTGAGTTCGTATTTGCTGACCTTCAGGTCAGCCAGCATCAGAACATCCAGCAGTTCCTCGGCTCGCAAATTCAAGGCGATCTGTAGTTTTTTCAATATCACATTATTGGTGAGTTTTTTTTCTGGTTTTGGAACAGGACCTTCTTTTCTGCCGCGCTTTTCAATAATGAGACCGTTTAAAAAGACAGCCAACTCATCATCATAAAGAATTTTATAGGCAGGGTCTTCTTCTCTTTTCATCCAGTCGCTAATTTCTGTACGGGTGACCTTGTGGTTAGCCAGGGCAAAAATTGCGATCATCTTATCATCACTAAAATCAAAGGTGTATCTGATTCTTCTCAGGATGTCGTTTTTGGTCATTTCACTTCCTTCTCAGGCAGTGCCGTAAACCCAACTGCGCCTGTGGTCTTTTAATGTTTATGCTCTGGATAATAGGCCGCCAGGGCTGATATGCTTTTCTTGAGAGCCTTAACTGATTTTAAATCTGCGTTTTGTTTGGCCTTCATGGCTGCCAAAATCACAGCATGATGATGTTTCAGTCTCTCTGCATAATCTTTTTGAGATGGTTTCACTCGCTGTGTTAAGTAATAGTCGCTAATTGTATCGATGACTTTCTGGGCGTGATCTTCCTTGTTCATAACCCAACGGATCATTTGGTTTTGTGATTGAACATCCATTTTTCCAGTCAGCTCAATCATCTTGTTGACGGACTTCTCTACAGTGGCCGCATCTTCCAGCATGGACAGAAGTCTGGCATAATCATCATATATTCCACAGGGAATCTGACAATGGGCCTGTGCTGACTGGGGCAGGATAAAGCCAGCGCTTAGCAGAATTGTGATGGCAAAAAGAATGCTTGGATATGTTTTATTCATGATTGGTTCCTTTTTTTGTCTGGTGAATCAACTCAGTTGATCTTCGATTTGATGGAGGTAATCATCAACCTCTTTTTCCAGGCTCTGGTTTCCCGTGGTTTCCCTTATTGAGTTATAAAGCTCCGCGGTCTCGCGAAGGGCCTGCAGGCAATCCCGGGCATCATAGGAGGGCAAGGTAGCACGTAGTCTTTTTAATTCTTCCTGGCTGACATGACGCTCAATTTTTCGAAGACCCTGCGGTCGGGCTCCACTTTTCTTCAATATTATGGGACCCAATACGTTGACCCGTAAAAATCCAATGGCATCAACTGCCTCAAATATTTCACCACGTCCAATTTTTGTGGCAGTATAGTGGACCCAGATCCAAAACCGCTTTTCGATCCATGCAGGATCTGGCTGGGGAAATTCTGCTTGGGTTAGATTGACCTGATGGCTAATCACGTCCTCGCGTTCCCATAGGACAATCGGGTTCTCAACCTTATCTCCAATATCGTCCATGGAGACAAACTTAAAATCAATGTGAAGCAGGGGTGGCCCAAAAAGACAAATAAGCAAACGTGGTTCACCAACATGTTCTCCTGTAAAGCTTTCGAGGAGAGCTCCGATCTTTTTAACAATACTGGAGCGCTCAGTCAATACTGCCTGATAGTGCTGGGGATCGATATAAACCACCAGGTCTAAATCACTAAATTCATCTATCTCATCCAGCAAATAGGAACCGCCAACGGCCACACCAAGGATGCGTGGATCAGCTTTTAACCTCGGGACCGCTTTCTCAATAAAGTCTCGATGTGTGTCCGGAAGATTTCCGTGTGGTTTATGGTCCTGTGAGGCTTGCATTTGTGTGGGTGTGGGCTAAGGGATGATCTGCCAACGCCGTGCGCTTCCCGGTAATGGGTATTGGTGGGGAAAAGGTCATTTGGGGAGTAAAAACTCCTGTCTAACTATCAGAGGGCTCTTCTGAAGAGTCTTCTTCGTTTGTCTCTGGCGATTCACCATCGAGCTTTTGCTGTAACTTGGCTTCTTCTTTGAGTTTCTTTTTCTCTTCTTTCTTCTTCTTTTTCGCAAGGTCTCTCTGGTGTTTTGCAAAAGCGTAATTTGGCTTGGCCATTAACTCTCCTTTTTAATGTCGTTAAATGAAAATCTATTCAATCCTGTTGAGCGTCTTAACCTAAGGGCGTCTTGATCTTTGACAAAACACAAAGGTCAAAAATATTAGTTCCTTTTTATCCTTTATTGCATTGAAATAATTTTGCATTGGGTCTTTACCATTTATTTTCACGCACAGATTTTTGTTTTTTTTAATAGTTCCAGGCGGAAACGCTCTAAACAAAGGATTACCATGCCCTCAGCAAAGATTATCTGGACCAAAATTGACGAAGCGCCAGCCCTGGCCACATATGCATTACTGCCCGTTGTTCAGGCCTACACAAAAAACACTGGAATTGATATTGAAATCAGCGATATCTCTTTAGCGGGTCGGATCATCGCGCTCTTCCCCGATAATCTTTCTGAAGCGCAAAAACAGGTTGATGCGCTGGCCGCCCTAGGTGAACTCACCCAATCTCAGGATGCCAATATTGTTAAGCTCCCCAATATCAGCGCTTCTATTCCACAGCTGCAGGCTGCTATCAAAGAACTTCAGAAAAAGGGTTATGATATTCCCAATTACCCTGAGGAGCCCAAAGATGAAGCCGAAAAAGCGCTGCAGTTACGCTTTACCAAGGTACTTGGTTCGGCTGTGAATCCCGTATTACGTGAGGGCAACTCTGACCGTCGAGCAGCGACCTCGGTTAAACGTTTTGCCAAGAGCAATCCCCATCGCATGATGAAACCCTGGCCAAAGAGTGGATCCCGAACTCGTGTTGCTCACATGGCCGAGAAAGATTTTTACGGAACAGAAAAATCCATAACCATGGATGACCCTGATGTGGTTTCCATTGAGTTTGCTGATGCGAGTGGCGCCAAAACGACTCTAAAAAAGGATCTCTCTCTGCAAAAAGGAGAAGTCATAGATACTTCCGTCATGAATGTGAAAGCCTTGAAGGCTTTTTATGCTAAAACCATTGATGAAGCTAGAAATGAAGGTTCTCTGCTTTCGCTACACCTAAAGGCTACCATGATGAAGATCTCGGACCCCATCATGTTCGGACATGCTGTCTCCGTTTATTATGGTAAGGCACTGGATAAATACTCTGCTGAACTGAAGGAGATCGGAGCCAACATCAATAACGGTCTCGCTGATGTGGAAGAAAAACTTGATCGACTCCCTCTGGATAAGAAGGTTGAGATTGAATCAGACATTGCTGCTGTATATAACGAGCAACCTGCTCTGGCTATGGTCGATTCACGGAAGGGCATTACCAATCTGCACGTCCCCAACAACGTGATCATTGATGCCTCCATGCCCAATGTGGTTCGCGACGGCGGTAAGATGTGGAATAACGATGATGCGCTTCAGGATACGATTGCCATGATCCCCGATCGCAGTTACGCCACGATGTACTATGAAATAATTGAAGATTGCAAAGTCAATGGACAGCTTGATCCATCCACAATGGGAAGTGTTTCAAACGTCGGACTCATGGCCCAAAAGGCCGAAGAATATGGTTCCCATGATAAAACTTTTGAGGCCCCAGGTGATGGTGTTATTCGGGTGGTTAATGCTGTTGGAAATTCACTTCTGGAACAGGATGTTGAAACAGGTGATATTTTTAGAATGTGTCAAGCCAAGGATGCGCCTATCCAGGATTGGGTGAAGCTGGCTGTCACCAGAGCCAAGGCAAGTGGTTCACCCGCCATTTTCTGGCTGGATGAAAATCGTGGTCATGATGCTGAGATCATCAAAAAAGTGAATCTATACCTCCAGGATCATGATATTGCAGGCCTTGATATCCAGATGTCAAAACCTGTGGATGCCATGAAGTTCTCACTCAAGCGGGTACGCCGCGGAGAAGATACTATCTCTGTTACCGGTAATGTGCTCAGGGATTATCTCACTGACCTGTTCCCAATTCTAGAGTTGGGGACCAGTGCCCGCATGCTCTCTATCGTTCCCCTCATGAAGGGTGGTGGTTTATTTGAAACAGGCGCCGGTGGTTCCGCACCAAAACATGTCCAGCAATTCTTGCAAGAGGGTCATTTGCGTTGGGATTCCCTGGGTGAATACTGTGCTCTCGTTCCATCTTTTGAACAGGTCGCCAGAACCAGCGGAAACGCCAAGGCAACGATCCTCGCTGAATCTTTAGATGAAGCCATCAGTACCTATCTTGAAAATGCTAAGTCGCCTTCTCGGAAAGTGAACGAGCTGGACAACCGCGGTAGCACTTTTTATCTGGCGTTATATTGGGCAAGAGCTCTGGCGGCTCAAGATAAAGATGCTGAACTCAGGGCTCGTTTTGCCGAGATTTCCACAGCGATGTCTGAAAGTGAGGCTATGATTGCCCGGGAGTTGCTCTCTGACCAGGGTGAGGCTGTAGACATTGGTGGATATTATCTACCGGATGTTGATAAAACCAGCAGGGCTATGCGTCCCAGTCAAACATTGAATCGTATTCTGGATTCCATGTAATTTCCGGTCGAAAGATTGCTGTAATTAAAGGGGTGTCTCGTGCTGTACTCCTTTTTTGTTTTGGGGGTTTCTTCTCTTGTCATCCCATTTATTACCCCGGCATTTATGCCGGGGTGTTACCACTAAACAAAAAGGGTTTTAACCCTGACCGGTTGGGCTAAAGCCCCTGCTTTAATTGTTCCGATTATCCCCGCGCTAAAGCACAGGTTAATTTTCCCTTTGTTGCTGAACGGGTGGCGTGTCCCGAAGATTCTTGTCGTCAATTCATTTCGGTGGAAGAAAAACATTGGGAATCACACAACACGCCTTACATTTCGCCATATAACGAAATGGATATATATGAGAGCTGCCACAAATATTTATAAAGCCTTATCTGACGCGAACCGGTTGCGGATTCTTATGATGCTAAGAAATAAACCTCTGTGTGTGTGTGAGATCGTGGATATTCTTGAGTTGGCAAATTCTACTGTATCAAAACACTTGTCCATTTTACGCAATGCCAACCTGGTCATGGATTCTAAAAGTGGCCGTTGGGTGAACTATCGTATATCGACCTCGGAAGAATCACCAGATATTGAAATCGTTCTTGCCCATCTTGACAAAATGCTTGATCGGGATGAGCAGGTTGCCAGTGACAACAAAAAAGTCAGGGCTGTTGATCGTTATGTCATTTGCGCACCGGCTGGTTTGACAGTCACGGATTAAAGCAATCACGTTGTTTTCGGAAAAACAAATTTGAGGGGAAATCGCATGAGTCGGGGGCTTTTAAATATAGTTGGCTTGATCTTTGGGCTAATTCTGGTTGCTTGCTCAGTTGAGACAATGGAAACCAAATTACCAAAACCACCTGTTGACCCACGTATCACATTTATTGAGTTGGGTTCTGTCAGATGTATACCATGCAAGAAAATGCAGCCCGTGATGACATCTATTGAAAGGAAATATGGCGGTCAGGTCGAAGTTATTTTCTATGATATCTGGGAGGCAGATCAAAAAGAATATGCTTCGCAGTATGGTATTAAACTTATCCCCACACAGATCTTTCTTGACTCAACGGGTACAGAGTTAATGCGACACGAGGGCTATTTTCCTGAAGCTGAGATAGATTCCCTCCTCGTCCATTATGGTTTGATCGCTAAACCGATAACTGGATAAAATGAACAGTCTTTTCGATACTCTCACACAGGCTGTTTCAGGCCAGTTCGGACTGGCTGTCGCTGCATCGTTTGCATGGGGAGTCTTGAGTATTCTGTTAAGTCCTTGCCATCTGACCAGCGTACCACTGGTTATCGGCTACATTTCCAGACAGAATGAGGCAAAGGGAAAGCATAGCGCCTTGTTGGCCCTGACCTTTGCCCTGGGTATTCTGACCTCCATCACCTTGATCGGAATTATCACGGCCTCCATGGGACGACTGTTGGGCGATGTCGGTATGTGGGGTATGTGGTTGAGTGCTATTCTCCTTCTTGTCTTTGGCTTATATCTTATGGATATCATCAACCTGGGGTGGATTGGGTGGAAGATGCCAAAGATAGAACGAGCTGGATATTCAGGAGCTTTACTATTGGGGCTCGTCTTTGGTGTCGGACTTGGCCCTTGTACTTTTGCCTTTCTCGCTCCCGTCTTAAGTGTTGTGATCCCAATGGCTCAAGATTCTTTTTTTAAGGCCATTATTCTCATCCTGTCTTTTGGAACTGGTCACAGTCTTGTCTATGTCGCCGGAGGAGGATTGGCGTCACTCATCGTGCGCTATATTAATTGGTCTGGGAATAGTCGTGGTCCTGTTTATGCAAAAAGAATTCTGGGGTTACTGGTATTTATGGGTGGGGTGTATTTTGGATACGCGATGTTATCGTGAAAAGTGAAAAGTGAAAAATGTTAAGTAAATATCGGCGACTTCTTTTTTTAATATTGTTGATCGTTTGGGTTGTACTCTATTCTAACCTGGCAGCCTTCGCTGATTTTTTTGTTTCATTGCTACCAGTTGAACCCACGAGTCATCTGGGTGAAGCGATGGCTTTCTTTGTTTATGATGCGCCCAAAGTCCTTTTACTCCTTGCTGCCGTTGTCTTTGTGATGGGAATTATCAACACCTGGTTCACCCCGGAGCGGACCCGAGCCCTTTTAGCCGGACGCTCTCTGGGTCTC
The DNA here is from genome assembly GCA_013202495.1 of Fidelibacterota bacterium. Lineage (GTDB taxonomy): Bacteria > Fidelibacterota > UBA8477 > UBA8477 > JABMPR01 > JABMPR01. Next base: position 28,269 of record JABMQQ010000148.1, read on the forward strand.
GCCAATATCCTGGCTGCATCACTCGGAGTTGTCACCCCCTTCTGTTCTTGTTCTGCGGTCCCCCTGTTTATCGGTTTTGTTCAAGCCGGTGTACCTCTGGGTGTTACCTTTTCATTTTTGATCGCAGCTCCCATGGTAAATGAGATTGCCCTGACATTACTTTTCGGGTTGTTCGGCTGGAAAATAGCTCTGCTTTATCTATGCCTGGGGTTGATGGTGGCCATCTTTGGCGGGTTGGTGTTAGGACGTCTGAAGCTTGAAAAGTATCTGGAACAATGGGTTCAAGACATACCCACAAAGCAACTTTCGTTTGAATCTGAGAGGATTTCTTTTTCACAGAGGCTTGAAGCTGGTTCGGTGGCAGTAAAAGATGTGGTTGGTAAAGTCTGGGTCTACATTTTATTGGGAATTGGTGTGGGTGCATTTATACATGGCTATGTCCCTGAAAATTTTATGGCTTCTTTCATGGGAAAAGATGCGTGGTGGTCTGTGCCCCTGGCTGTAATCATTGGGATTCCCATGTATAGCAGTGCCGCTGGGATTATTCCTGTGGTTCAGGCTCTGTTGGCCAAGGGTGCTGCAATGGGAACAGCCCTGGCGTTTATGATGAGTGTTGTGGCACTATCACTACCAGAGATGATCATTTTACGCAAGGTCTTAACCATTAGGCTAATAAGTATCTTTATTAGTATTGTCGCCACAGGTATTCTGTTCGTTGGTTTAATCTTTAATTTGGTTTTATAGGAGCAAGTTTAAATGCTAAAGGTAAAAGTTTTAGGGGGTGGATGTGCAAACTGCAAGGTCACATATAAGTTGATCGAAGATGTTGCTCGTGAAAAAGGTACTGAAGTTGATCTGGAAAAGGTGGAAGACATACAGGATATAATGGCTTATGATGTCATGTCTACACCTGGTGTTGTTATTGAGGAAACTGTGGTGCATCGTGGTGGGGTGCCTTCGCGAAAACAGGTTGAGGAGTGGTTCTCCAAAAACTAACAACACCATTTAGTTTTATAAAACAGTCCCTGGTTTTTAGTAAATATTCCGTATCCAGTTTATCTGCTGTATAACTACGTTATCATCCATGACTAAATTGGTTTTTGGTATATTTCTCGGAAATATTCTCAAGCGTTAAGACCATATTCTGTCTCCAGGTGACTACAATAAGTTCTCTTTTTCACGCCTTAATGCGACCTTTTGTTGGATATTATAGCTGCATATGTTTGCGTTAGCGCTTAATTAGGACGGGGAATAATTTTATTTGTTAATACTTTAAACTCAGAATTGAGATCCTAGAATATATTTGAATCTGAATGAGACAGGGATATTTAGGTGTTTAACACAATTGTTTTTGGCTTGGTGTATTCAAAAAGTTGGTAGTTTGATTTTTTCATTCCTAATTTTGTATAGACATTTTGTGCTTTCACATTGTCATCATCAACATAAAGTCTTAGACCAATAATTTCACTATCCTTGTCAATCTGTGTTTTAATAAACTCATACATAAGTTTATATAAACCGCGCTTTCTATATTCCTTTTTAACAAAGACACTTTGGATCCACCAAAATATACCATTTCGCCAATCACTCCACTCATATGTGATCATGAGACATGCTTTTACTAACCCTTCTATTTCACAGACGATGTAGAATCCATGTTCGGGATTTTCGAAGATAGCCTCAACCCCAGGGAGTAATATTGAAGTATCTAGTGAAATGTCTTCAGTTTCCAGCGCCATGGCCTGATTGAAGCCAACGATGGTCAGAATATCGTCTCTGGTGGCCCTACGGATGATTGGAGTTGCCATTATCGATTCTTTTTTGGCTTAAAGCCTATCCGATCGTAAGGGTTTATCACGCTTGAGATAATATTACGGAGATGAGCATTAATGCGCTTGAGATATCTGAAATACAAAACCAGAATAGCTACACTTGAAGTATCTAAGTCTTCTTCATTTTTCATTACAAGTTTTTGAATATACTTATCACAAGTCCGACCAATTTCTTTGGTCTCAGAATAAATTTGAAGCGCCTGGTCCTCGTCACCTATTTCTATACATTCGGGCGCTTCTTTAAACATTTTCTTTATAGAGCTTTCGATTTCGTGGAGTTGGTCTTTAGTTTTCTTTCCCTGTATTTCATCAGGATGCATTTCCGTGAGATCAACTATGTTTTTTATATAGTCACCAATCCGCTCAACGTCGACGATAACTGTCGATAAAACTAATCCTGCAGCAAGACTATCATTACCCTGCACCGTGAGGTGAGTAATGACCTTTCGCCGTATGTCTCTTTCGTATTTATTGATGAGTTTGTCTTTTTTAAATATTAACTTTTGAACAGTTTTACGATTGTCTCCCCATAAAGCATCGGTTGCATCATCAAACATCTCAGCGTCGATGTTTATAGCTTCATATGTTAGATCCCAAGCTTCGTTCAATAAATTATCGCTGGTCCATAAGTTTCTTATTTCTTTCCACATAATCTTTAACCTTTAGTTTTAATTAACCAAATACTATAAACAGAATTGGCACAAAATATATCATTGAATATAAAAATAGGAATGTGATCAAATTCTTTTTTGATATGGATACATACGCACTGACTTTCTCAGCCAGAGTGATTGGGATAAATTTAAGTGGATAAAAAATGAGTATTCCAAAAATATTAAATGCGAGGTGTGCAAAAGAGGCGGTCACAGCCACTGGATTCCCAGTAGCCAGGGCAGCCAGGAGCGCTGTGCCAGTGGTACCTATATTAGCTCCCATTGTATAGGGGAATATTTTTCTTAAACTGACTATCCCTGCGCCAGCAAGAGGTACAATCAGGGAAGTGGTTACAGAGCTGCTCTGTACAATAAAGGTCATTCCCATTCCCCAGGTCATCCCTAAAAGATCATTTTTAAAAAGATATTTATTTATAATTATCTCAATTTTATCAACAACCAAAGATCGAATTGTTTTAATAAGTAAACCTAAAGCAGCAAACATTCCAATGATGGATAAGATCATTAGTACTATTTCATTGTAAGGTACGTTAGACATTAGAGAATCTATTAAATGTATTACAGGATTTAAAATTGCTTTAAGGGGGTTAAACATTTTCATACCACCTACACCCTCGAAACTCTTATTTAAAAATATTGCCACTTTCTGAACGAAGTGAAATTTTAGTTCTAAGGGGAATATTACAATCACTGCACTAATATTAAAAAAGTCATGGACCACACCAGCAGCAAAGGCTCTTTTAAACTCCGCTTTTCTACCAACATGCCCCAGGGACACAATAGTATTTGTCACAGTCGTTCCAATATTTGCTCCCATGATAATTGGAATGGCATTTTCTAAGTTCACGACACCACCTGCCACTAAACCTACAACTATGGATGTCGTGGTCGAGGAACTCTGAATAAGCGAGGTGGCGACGATTCCAATGATAAGCCCCGTAAATGGATTTGAAGTCGTTTGAAGCATAGCCTCAGCGAATTCTTTACCAAAAAGTTTGAAGCTGTGACCAAGAAGTTTAATTGCAAGGAGGAATAGATATATGGTAACAATAACAGTTAATATCTTAATTATCTTTTGGCGTGTTTCCGGGTTCAAAATATCCCTCATAGAGTATGAATACCTAATGGAGCAAGTCAAAGATAATGACAATATTACCCACTGTCATTATCAGCAAGGTAATTTAGCGACTCTTCAAATCAATTGAATTATAATCATAAAATCATCGAATAACTCCGCTATACCAAAAGAATGAGCTCTCGTGATTTGAATTAACTCTCAAAGTAGTGAAAAAGTACAATATCGATGTAAATGTAATATTTACACAAATGGTGATATTTATACCAGACAAACAAAGAACAATCTTATTTCCCCCTATCTGTATGCACAAACATGCATATAAACGATGAAATATTGTCTTATCATCTACGACCAAAAGGTCGGTATTATACTATAGTATTATTCTTTTAATATATTTAGTAGTGGTAGTATAGTGATCCATAATTGTTAATAACTTTAAGACTACATGATACTAAACTTAATAAAACAAAATAGATAACCAATTATTATTATGCAATTAATTATGTTGATATATGATATAGGAATGTGGAGAGATGTTCTTCTGCTGGTAGCGGACCCATCCTTGTTAACATGACTTCCTGAGACTGTCCAAATATGGTCAATGTGGATAACTGTTTTGTTGATAGTTAGTACAACTTTTGAAAAAAAACATAAGTAATTAAAAAACAAGTCATCTTTTGGGAAATATCAGTGCAGCACCTGTTTATAACATATCGAAATAACAACGATGAACCAATTTTAAATATTGAAAAAAGTGAGACATTCTAATACTGAATAAAAAAGCCTCACTTAAAGTAAGGCTTATGTCGATTTAAAAGTTGGCGTTAGACAAAGCTATTTTATTTGGATATACATTCGATTTCGCTGATCGTCTACCCAGGATTGATATCTATCGCGCTTCTTGTATTCCAAGGACATGTTCTCAACATCGAACCAATGGTCAGATAGGTTCACCTTCCCACCAGCCAACCGTTTGTGCACCATAATCAGGTGAAACTGATCTGAGCTGTATATAGGCATTGATAGGTTTTCAATAGGGATATTTAGGAGCAGCTCATGTATATCCTCGGGCAGCAGAGATATGTCCGTCATACCCATTCGACCCTTGCGAGACTTCATAAATTCATCAGTTACGTAGATTTCGACCTGTGCAGCAATCGTTGTCTTTTCAGCAAGGATATCATCTCTAATTACAGAGAGCTTGTCATGGGTAAACTGTTTATCAGTATCATCTGCAACAGGCATAAGTAAAACATGAGAGATATTGACCTGCTCTCCTTGCCTGTCATCAAGACGTAAGAGGTGCAACCCAAACTGGGTTTCAACAATGCCACTCATTTGACCCACATCAAGAGAGAAAGCAGCCTCTTCAAAAGGTTTAACAAAAACTCCGCGACCCACGAGACCGAGACTACCTCCATTGGCTGCAGATCCAGGATCCATAGAATATTGTGTAGCCGCATCTTCAAAACTGATACGACCTGACTCAATATCGTTCTTAATGGATAGTAATTGAGAAAGAAGTTTTTCCATTTTATCCGCACCCATTTCAACCGTCACGGAGAGTATGGAAAAATCAACCTGGGGATTTTTTTCTGGAAAACTGTCCTGCCAGGTTTCATAAAAATCTTCGACCTCACGACGGCTGACCTTGATACCACTAAAGAGCTCCATTTTAACTTGCTCAACCAGAAGGTTTGTGCGTATCTGATCCTCATAGTAGGATTTGATTTTGTAATGGTCTACACCAAAAGCTTCGGCAGCTTTCCTCAGACTTCCATACTGCATTTCTATATTTTGCAGGGATTGATCCAGCTGCATTTGTACACTTCTGTCTTCTACCTCAATGGTCTCCTGGCGAGCATATTCCAACAAAACCTGCTGGTTAAGGAGTTCATCCAGAGCACGCACGCGCAGCTGCTGAAGCACTTCAGGAGAAGAGTAAGAGGGTAGTTGAGCCTGCATGGCAAAGAGCTGGGTCACCTGGTCCACCTCAGAATAGAGAATGGCCTTTTCTCCAACAATGGCTGCCACGCCATCAATCAATTGTTGGGCGCTGGCATTCAAAGCAAAGAGCGTGGTGAGAATGAAAACAAAATGACGCATTGATTATTACCTATTCTGTAGAACTATTATAGAGAACACTCTTGTTAAAGAGAATACTTCCAGACTTTCTGAGACTGTCTACAAGCTGTGTTTCAATATGACGTTGACGATTAATAGAGAGCCTGGCAGCAATTTCTTCCCAGACCTCATCAAGGCTTTTGAGAGATCCACGGTCATGCCAGGTTTTCACCTCTACAAGATGATATCCAAGATCGGTCTTAATTGGACCAAAAATCCCGGGACGCTTCTTTTTAAGAAGGTATTCTTTGACTTCAGGAAACAGGTTTTCCACTTTAAACAAGCCGGTTTCCTTGGGGTGCATTGCTACCAGAGACTGTTTCTTTTCGAGATCACCCTTTTCTATGGCTTTTTCAAGTTCACGGGCATCGTCACGAGAGGGTAAAAGGACATGAAAACCAAAAAATTCATTACTCTGGCGCTTGAACGACTCCAGATTTTTCTGGTAATAGGCCTCTATTTCATCACGGGCAACATCACCCTGATCCTTTAAAATCACATCCAGTTGTTTATCGGCCAGCAAGCGGCGACGATAGGTTTCCACCCTATAGTTAAACATGGGGTCCCGATGAATCAGATTCTTCTCTGCTTCCTGTGCTAAAAGAGTCTCTCTGATCCAGTTTTCGACCAGCAGGGATTTTTGAAGACTATCTAAAGACATGAAGCCAGGGTACATCAAGACTAACTCATCCAGAGAGAGCTGCTCATGGTTGACCTTGGCAATAAGGTTATCATCCTGGCCATCAGAGCAAGAAGCCAACCCCGCCAGGAGGGAGATGACCAGAACGATATACAATTTATTCATTTATAAGGACTATTTTTCGCCTGCCAGATTATCATAAAAAACATGGGCGGCTGAATAATTAACCTTAACAGAATAATCCTTTTGGAGTCGCTTGTAGACATTTTCGGTACGCGAGGCTCGCAATTCACTCAGGATTTCCGTTCTAACGCGCCCCTTGACCTTGCTGTAAGGTTTTGGTCCTTCAGGAATGATATCATCCAGCTGGATGACTGAATAACCATTTCCGAGCTTTAAAGGGCCTGCGATATCTCCAATCTCCATAGAGAAGGCAGCTTTTCCCATGGCGCCATAACGACCCTCTTGAAAAGCGGGCAATAATCCGCCACCTTCTTTGGTGGCTTTTCTTTCAGTATAACGTAAAGCCAGCTTTTCAACGAGTTCACCTGCATCAACGCGCTTTTTCAGGGCTACGGCGAAGAGGCTGTCTTTTACAAAAACCTCTCTCACGAGCACCTTCTTTTTATCCATATACTTATCAGCCTTGTTTGCATCATAAAAAGCAAGCAGCTCCTCTTCGCTGGGGGTGAGGTCTGAATTGATTTCTTGCGCTACGAAAGCGTCATAAGCATATCGCTCAACGAGATCGTTGATTTTTCCGGCAAAGTCTTCGTCCTGCTCAAACTTATTGTCATAACCATAACTGATAATAAGGTTTTGAGTAATAATCTGATCTATAATTCCCAGGAATTGATTTTCGGTAACAAAGCGTGGCTTTTGACCATCATCGAGCATTTTGATCTCTCCGACCAACCAATCACTCCCGAGCTCTTCACCCTTTAGCTTAAACAGGGGGGCTTGAAAATTGAGCTTTATGAGCATTTCATCCATGGCGTCTTTTTTTACCGAGGAGCCATCAAAAAGCATGAAAAACTCATGAACGTTTCCAGTAATAATTTCGAACCCAGCAGCTTTTTTCTGCTCTTCCAGAAACTGGTTTGCCATCTGACCAAGCTCGGCGCTTTTTTCGCGACTTGCCTGTTGTTTGAGTGAGTTCTTTTCGGTTTCGAAATCACCTCGTTCAAGCTCTCGCTTTGCCTCTAGCTTGATGATGTGAAAACCAAAATCTGTTTCAACGACATCAGAGACTTCTCCGGGCTCCAGCTTAAAGGCTGTTTCCTGAAAAGGACCAACCATTTTTCCCCAGCCAAACCAACCAAGATCTCCACCATTCTCTTTACCGGAAGGATCATCAGTGAATTCACTGGCCAGCTCCTCGAAGGTCTCACCCTTTGAAAGGCGGTTATTGATCTGACCCATAAGCGCCAGAGCCTCAACCTTGGTTCGTTCTGAGCGAGAGCGAGAGGTGCCCTGGAACTGCAGCAAAATATGTCGCGCGTTCAATTCAGTGCCGGAGCGCTCATAGACTTCCCGGACATACTCATCGCTGATTACAGCATCAAGAATAACCTTAGTATAGACATACTGAAGCATCTGTCTTTTTTCGGCCTTCATTTTCTTGTCTTGAATATCATCGGTCTCACCTAATCCCTGATCTACAGCAGCACGTGAAAACAGAGCCTTTCTTACATGTTCATCCACCTTGGAATCCATGAAGTCGTGATCCTTTTCAGCAAAGCGAGAGGCCGGGTTTTTGGAAGTAAAGTCTTCCAGAGAGATAGCTTTTCCATCTATAGTGGCGAGCGTGTCATTATCCATGTTTGAGCATGCAAAGACCAGCATAAGCAGACCCAGCGAAAAGAGGGTCGTAGTAAAGCGAGAGTTCATTTCATTAACCTTTTAATAATATTAGAGATATCAATTATCATTATCGTCGGAAAATTTAGACGAGCGATTAAGGCTTTCCAAGAATATTCTAAGGGAACCCA
>JABMQQ010000011.1 GCA_013202495.1 Fidelibacterota bacterium
AATATGGGCCGTATTGGTAAAGACAGAACCATCATAACTGTAGGCTCTTAAACCATCATTATCATTTGCCAGAAATATGGTCCCATTAGGACCCACAGCGACATTAACAGCATAGCCATACTGTAAATTTCTGGCTATTTGTGTAAACATGTGTGAAAATTGACCATACACGAGACTTACTGGTAGGAATAAAATCATCAAGACAATCAGCTTTTTCATGAGAAACTTCCATCACTTCGTATTATTATGGTAAATAAATATCTGTAACTGTAATTGAAACTACTTCAGATTGCTGATGAGAATCAAGCTCATAGAAGCCAAATGGAAGGATTAATCCTATAGTTGAAATTACTGAAAGTAGTCTGTTCTGCATGATTTTCCCCTTTAGCTAAGATTTTAATCAGCCCTGAGAATCAGAAGGAAATAGTGCTGCCTGAGAATTAGTTTTGCGAGTGGTTAATTTAAGGCACTTATTGTCTGTTGGCAAATATTCCTGCTATTTCGCATTATTATATGAATTTTATAGGAGATTGACTAACACACAGGGAACGAATCCTAACTCACATGGAACAAATGGAGTGTTTTTAGGATGTTTCAGAAGATTGGGTTGTGATGTGATATGGGGCAATTAGTGATTTTTAGTATCAACCAGTTGATTGCGGATCAATTGCCCTCTGATCTAAAACTTTTGCTCTACAACACTATCAGCTAAGTACGAGTCAGCGGTATCCCAAAAACTATCCCGAATGGCTACTTTTGCATTTCACGAATAGCTTTTCCATGGTCATATGTGAGTAGGATATTTGCCACAATTAGCCGGTGACGCTCATCTAATTACTTTCCCGACAATATATGCCTGGACGTGTTGACATGCGTTATGGGTCATGTGGCTACAGGATAGTGAAACAGTCCGTATCCCGCCGGTATCCCCGAAATGTGCAGATGATACGTACATAGTTATTAATGCTCTGAAAGGGTTTGCTGAGATGCAGCGTCAATAAAGTGATTATTTTGGATGAGCCCTGGAAATTAAAACCTCAAAATGAGCCGTCCGGTCCAAATTTTGGGAGGCAGGTCAGCTGTTTTTGCCATTTGTAATCCACCTTCAACTCATCAATGTTACAGGATGACTGGATTTGAGTAATTGTCAACAGGAAGTATTCCAACTATATTTCACATATTCTCGCATTCATTCGCGGCACGTAACTTTTCAGCCTGATTCTCCGCTTTCCAATATGTAGACCTACCTTTATAGTCGCCTATATATCCGATCCTTCCAACCCTGTACTGCTCGCGAATTTTACTAAGTGAGTACAACCATTTGCGCAAGATCTTTTGGGAAGGCGCTTGTGGGCTCGCGGATATTTGGCCGTAACCTCAGGCAAACATCACGGATGAATTGATCCAGAAGTATATCGAAGAGTAGGAAGGCGAGCCCATGGTTGAGGATAGTCGATTTCAAATCTACGGAGAATAAATCCCTCGTTTTAGTGACGAGGAACATTCAGTTGTGATAACATTATCAATCCCACTTATAACCACGGAGGCAAACAAAATTATGAGCAATATTAAAGTAGCAATCATTGGTATAGGAAATTGTGCAAGTTCCCTAATTCAGGGAATTAACTACTACCGTAGCAAAGTCCCTGATGATGCCATCGGTTTGATGCATTGGGAAATTGGTGGTTACCAGCCTTTTGATATTGAAGTGGTAGCTGCATTTGATGTAGACAAACGCAAAATTGGGATTGATGTTAATGAAGCCATCTTTTCCAAACCCAACTGTACGACCATATTCTGTGAGGATATTCCGCAATCTGGCGTAAAAGTGCGGATGGGTAAAATCCTGGATGGTTTCTCGGAACATATGAAAGACTATCCAGATCAGAACACCTTTGTTCTCGCAGATGAACCTGAACCAACAGAGGAAGAAATCGTCAAAGTCCTGCAAGATTCAGGCGCTGAGATTCTGTTGAATTACCTTCCTGTCGGCTCCGAAGAGGCAACCCGGTTCTATGTTGATTGCGCACTGGAAGCAGGTATTGCCTTTGTGAACAATATCCCGGTGTTCATCGCCAGCGATCCGGTATGGGCACAACGGTTTGAAGAAAAGAATCTCCCGCTTATCGGTGATGATATTAAGTCGCAGCTTGGCGCTACCATAGTTCACCGAACTCTCACTGATCTGTTTAACAAACGGGGTGTTAAGCTGGAACGGACTTACCAGTTGAATACCGGTGGCAATACGGACTTTCTGAACATGCTTGACCGTGCCCGGCTGGCTTCCAAGAAAAAATCCAAGACCGAAGCTGTGCAGTCTGTTGCGG
>JABMQQ010000149.1 GCA_013202495.1 Fidelibacterota bacterium
ATAAGCAAGGCAGAAAAAATCACCCCCAGCAATACAGCTAAACTGGTTCGCATGCTGCGCATGAATGGAGTTGTGGAAAGCAGCCGTGGAAAAGATGGTGGTTATACCTTGGCGAAGGCACCTGAAGATATTTTACTCAGCGAAGTTTTTGAGGTGTTGGGTGGAAAATTATTTGGTGAAGGCTTCTGTGATCACTATGCAGGAACCGGAAATGTTTGTGCTCATTTCGACCACTGTACTGTCAGATCTTTCTGGTGCGCTATCCAATCTGTCCTCGACCATGTACTCAGTCAAACCACTTTGAAGCATCTTATGGACCCAACTGGATTGGGTTGGTGGGAGACTTGTTTGACGGCAAACCCACTTTTGTCACAAGACTCATCTTAATATTTATTAACGGTTTATACCACCCACTACATTGATTTGACATCCTAAATGTGACAAATCTAGCCCTGGAAATAAAATATTACAATTGTCGCATTTATGCTACACAATTTACATTTTTAGCCTATATTAAATCCTTCCCTCAACAAATGATGGGATATTTAGAAAAAGTGACTTAAAAATCTGCACATGGTAAGAAGCGAGATATGAACAGTAAGCAAAAAAATCACGCCAAAGTACTCATCGTAGATGATGAGCCAGACATCACTCATCTTTTTGAGAATTTCTTAAGTGATCTTGGATATGATATATCCACAGCCACTGAGCCTGAAGAGGCTATAGAACTTTTCGAGAAAGAAGATTTTGATGTAGCTGTCCTTGATATCAACATGCCACGTATCAGTGGTCTGAAGTTATTGGAACAATTTAAACAGACGAATCCACAGCTTATTGTCATTATGGTAAGTGCCATACAGGATACAGACATCGTCGTCAAGTGCATTCAGCATGGCGCCTATGATTATCTTGCTAAGCCGATTATTGATTTAAACCAATTGCAGATTCGAATTTCACGTGGACTCTCTGAAAAGCGGATCCGTAGTGAAAATATTGCTTTAAAGAAAGAACTGAAGCGTCATACTGATTTTCTAGAAATAGAAGCTCATTCTGCAGTCATGCAGAAAATTCTCGAAAAGATCAGTACCGTGGCTGATTACAATACAACGGTTCTGCTCACAGGTGAATCAGGTACAGGTAAGGAAGTTGCCGCGCGTCAGGTGCATCAGCAGAGTCGAAATGTTCGGGGATCCTTTATCCCAATTAACTGTGGAAGTATTCCAGGAACCCTGTTAGAGAGTACACTCTTTGGTCATGAGAAAGGCTCATTCACAGGAGCCAATGAGCGCAAAAAAGGAGTTTTTGAAGAATCTCACAATGGTACCATTTTCCTGGATGAGATCACCGAGACTACACCAGAGTTTCAAATTCAACTTTTGCGTGTTCTGGAAACCAGCACTATTCGTCGAGTGGGTGGGAGTGTCGAAATTCCCCTCAATCTACGTGTGGTAGCCGCTACAAATCAAAATATTGCAGATTTAGTAAAGATGGGGCGTTTTCGCGAAGATTTATATTTTCGTCTGAATGTTTTTCATATAGAAATACCCCCACTGCGAGATCGAAGAGAAGACCTACCCGTGATCATTGAGTATCACTTAAAACGCCTGTCCGGTGCTATGGGTAAAAATGTCACTCGAATTGCTCCTAAGGCATTTCAAGTATTCAATACCCACGATTGGCCAGGTAATATCCGTGAATTGGTGAATGTGTTAGAAAATGCAATGATAATGTGTAAAGGTGATTCCATCTCAGTTTCGGATTTGCCTGCACATCTATTAAGCGGCGGTAGCTCCATGGTTCTCAACCAGAATAATATGGTTGATAATTATGCTGATGCGAAAGAGGAGTTTGAAAGGATATATTTTCAGGCGCTTCTACAGCAAGCCGAGTTAAATATCAGTAAGGCCGCCCAATCTGCAGGTTTAAGTCGTCAACATCTGCACTTGAAGCTAAAAAAACTGGGCATCCAGAACTGATATTTATATTGATTTTTCTGCTGCAGGTAACACAATAGCAACATATTCCCCTTTTTACATTCGCTCAATGTTGTTTACATTACATAGCTTATGATTAATTAATTGCAAGCGTAGCAACTGAGAAAGTAGATGGAACTAGTTAAAGAAGAAACCTCCCCAAGCCTGGGCGCCATACAGGCTGAAGGAATTTCAGAAATCTATGGTACCTTTGGTCTGAAAATGACCAGCTTAAAAGGTATAGCCTCTTTTGCGACTGGTATGGCCCTCAAAATCTCAGAAGAAGTTTGTCAATTTCATCAAATTGTTCCCATTGATGTCAAGGATGATGGTACCGTTGTGATTGCCATGGCGGATCCACTTGATATGGTTGCCGTCCAGATCATCCGCGCAAAGGTTAAGCAGGATATTGCTACGGTATGGGCTGACTCTGATGAAATAGAGTTCGCTATTGGATCCATTTTCTCTGATAAAAATACTTTTGAGGACACGCTTCAGGACCTGGTTGAGGTCGAAGATGACATGGAAGAGGAGGAAGAAGTCGATGAAGATAGTATCGATATTCTTCGGACACAGGCAACTGATGCCCCTGCTGTAGTGTTTGTTAACTCGCTATTGGTTCAGTCGATTCAGGAACGTGCCAGTGATATTCACATCGAACCACAGGAAAACAATCTTCGCATTCGTTTGAGAATTGATGGAATGTTACGTGAATTCCCTCCAGCGAATAGGCGTCTGCAATCTGGTGTAATTGCCAGAATCAAAATTCTGGCTGATCTTGATATTGCTGAACGGCGCATCCCACAGGATGGTCGAGTCAAGTTTAAGATTATGGGACGTAGTGTTGATGTCCGCTGTTCCACCATTCCCGGTATTTACGGTGAAAAGATCGTTATGCGTATCCTCGATCAAGGATCAACATCCTTGATTCTTGATGATTTAGGATTTGATGAACATAAACTCATGCTTCTGAAAGAAAAGGCCAATGCGGCGAATGGTATGATCCTGGTAACCGGACCTACTGGATCTGGAAAAACCACCACCCTTTATTCTGTTCTTAATTATGTAAATAGTCCGCAGTTGAATATCATTACTGTAGAAGACCCAGTTGAATACAGATTGGAAGGAATTAACCAGGTGCAGGCTCGTCCCAACGTGGGATTGACCTTTGCCTCGGCCTTGAGATCAATTCTGCGACAGGATCCAGATATTGTCATGGTTGGTGAAATTCGAGATCTTGAAACTGCTGAAATCGCTATTAAGGCGGCTCTTACAGGACATATGGTATTAAGTACCCTCCACACAAATAATGCCGTTGCAACCATCATTCGTTTGCTTAATATGGGGATTGATAAGTACTTGATCGTATCTTCTGTGTCAGTGATTGTGGCCCAGCGATTGGTAAGAAGAGTCTGTACAAGTTGTCGTGAACCAGTAGAACCAAGTGAAGATATTAGGATGTTTATGGAGCGGCAGGGTATCGACTTAACACAATCCACCTTTTACAAGGGCAAGGGGTGCAAACAATGTTCCGGATCAGGTTTTTGGGGTCGCATGGGAATTCATGAAATATTATTTATGAACCCTAGTATTAAAGAGCTCATCATCAACGATGCATCGGAGATGGAAATCAGGGAAGCAGCTAAAGAAGCGGGTACTGGGACACTGTTTGAAGAAGGTTTTATCAGAGCACAAAAAGGCATGACCACATTAGAGGAAGTCATTAGGGTCGCCTAATGGGTAATTTTAGATATATCGCCGTTGATACAAAGGGTAAGCGCACCGAGGGGACGCTGGGTGGCTTCACACGCGAAGAGGTTAGTGCTGAGTTGCGTCGAATGGGTCTTAAACCCGTTAGCGTAGAACCAGTTCGTAAGAAAAAGCGAGAATGGAAGCTCAGTGAGATAAATCTCAGTCCTCCAAAAATTGATCCAGCATTACAGGTTGTATTTTTTCGTGAACTCTCAACTTTGCTCGATGCGGGAATTCAATTGCAGTTTGAGGATAAACACTTCCAAAAAGCTATTGGCGAGATTTTGGTCTTTGTGAAGTCAGGTCACCCTTTCTCAGATGCACTCGGTGAGCATAAACACATTTTCCCTCCCTTTGTCATCTCATTGGTCACTGCCGCAGAAATGGGTGGAGGCCTGGATAAGATTCTGACTCAGATTGCTGTGTATATAGAAAAAGAAGATGATGTGCGTAAACGTCTTAGCTCTGCAACCAGTTATCCAAAATTTATCGGAATGTTTTTTGCCGTTGTTCTCATGGGAGTAATGTTTGGGCTCATGCCCAAATTCGCCGATATTTTTGCGAGTTTTGGTGCAGAGCTGCCCTTTTCCACCCAGATCATGATAAATATCAGTGATTTTCTCAGGAATAATCTCATCATCGAAGCCATTGTGATTGGCGGACTTTGGATAGGCTTTAAGGCTTTCGCAGCATCACCGAAGGGGAAATACTTCATTGATAAGCATATCTTCAAACTGCCTGTGGCAGGCCACATTATTCACAAATCAATGGTTTCCAGATTTGCTAAGACGCTTTCAGTATTGATCAGAGCAGAAGTTTCAATAGTGAATGCACTTAAAATTGCTGGAAACACCTCTGATAACGAATACATCAAGGAGATTACTGAGCATGTCGCCTTGCAGGTTACACATGGCCGAAGCATGGGTGGACAATTAGCAAAATACACGGATGTCTTCCCCATCATGGTTAGTTCCATGATAACTGTTGGAGAGAAATCCGGTGCTCTTGCCATTATGCTCGAAAAGATTTCTGAATTTCATGAAGCTGATTTTAACACAGCAGTTGATAAGTTATCCAAAACCATTGAACCAATCATTATGGGTGGTCTTGGTGTTGTTATCAGCATCATTATCGTCACGCTTTATCTGCCCATTTTCCAGATGAGTTCCGCCATACATTAAAACTACCTGATCCACCCTCTTTTAAACCTCCGATTTTATTGGTAATAGTACATTGCCAGATATAGCTGCTCAGCTAGTAGTTGATGAGCTTTTCACATCACAAAATAATTTTATAAAATACTTGTCTTTTTGTGATTATTTTTGATCTTCCCCTATATTGGGAGTTTGTAGAATTGGCTGTGGGTAAGGGTTTATAGAGTTTTTTGCATAATTTTTTTCAATGCGATAAATCGTCATAATAATACTACATTCTGTCTGAAGTGGCTAGTAATTTCACAAGTCACAAAGGCGAATGACCTTGACATGAACGGGTTGTTAGTATAATATTACAGCATGTATAAATTATTGTATATTAAGATTTTAGAAGCATTCTCAATTTGCATCGTAAGGATTTTCCCCATCAAAATATAGGGAATACCTCTTGGAATAGGGGTACGACTGTTCTAATTTTAAGACATCATAGCGGAATCGCTCTTTGTAAATGTTACATATTATCGAAAAGCATATTTATGTTACATTATTTATGTAACTGTTTATTATGCACTTATGGCATCAGCTTCGTGTTGGCATAACCTTTGAACCTATATAAGTCCATAAAAGCGATTGTATTTACCAGAAACATACAAATGCGATCTGCTTAACAAACGTAAAAAAAAAGTCCTTAGAGGAGGATATTAAAAATGAAAAGAAATAGTGGTTTTTCACTAGTCGAGCTGATGATCGTGATTGTGATCATCGGTGTCTTGGCAGCTGTTGCAGTGCCAATCTATAG
>JABMQQ010000012.1 GCA_013202495.1 Fidelibacterota bacterium
GGATTCGAACCTACGACCTTTGGGTTATGAGCCCAACGAGCTACCAGACTGCTCCATCCCGCGATGTTTAACCGGTCTTCGCTAATTTAGCTACGCCCCGGTAGAAAGCGGGCTGAATATAATCGGGACAGTAAGGTCTGTCAAGCCCTTGAGGAATTAATTTAAATGAGTTTGGAACGGATGGTTGGGGAGCGCGTAACTATGATACAATCTGCTTATATGCAATCAGGCTTCTGTGTCATCCACCCCGACATTGGAGCCTGGTTCTTCTTCCAGCCTATTCATGTATTCCGCTTTCGCCTCATCAATAGCAGTAATCAAAGCCATGCGCTCCTGAATAATCTCGTACATCAAGGTTTTACGCTTTATAAACAGGGTGAATATGCGGATATGCTGACGGTATCTCTGCATGGTATCATGATAAAACCGGGCAAAACGCCCAGCTGGTAATAGGCTGAGTATATAGAGAGTGGTTAGCAAACCAGAGCCCGTCAGATACCAGACACCCACAGTTTGAAGTGTATAAAACAAGGCAAAGACCACAAAACCTGAGAGCATTTTTATGGTGGAAAGATATTCAAGTGAAGTTCCCAGTACCCTGACGAGCTGAGCTGGTATTCTATAAGGAAGAAAGTTGTTCACCACACCCCATATATATATTGGAAATCCAGTGATCACACCCAACAGACCAAATGCCCTTTTGGTAATGGTTCTATGCCCGGCAGCCGTAGAGAGCAATTCGTCGCGCAGCTCCAGACCTTCTACCTTGGCCAGATATCGATTCATACGTCGATCCATTTGTGCGAAATGTTTGGGGTGTTCAGCAGAATACCAATTGATAGCATCTGCCATTCCCCGAGTCATGGAAAAATCATGCTGTTTAAGGTCTTCGTCCAAACCGAGATCTATAGCCAGCTCCATGTTGTAAATCTTTTTGAGGTTTTTTAAAACACCAGCTGATTCTGAATTTTCTACAGTTGTAGTGAGTTTTTCCAGAGCATCACGTATCTGATTGGTGACTTCATAAACTGCTTCATACTCATCTTTTTCGTAGAGACCTTGATAATCACTCGGGTCAATGGGGCGTCCAAACCGACAGTGGACATCACTAAAAAACTCTGTTGGGGAGGAATAATTAATACCTGCTGGGACAATTTGAACCCCCAGTTCAAAAGCATTTCTTACTTCAGCCCCTAAACCGATTCGAGCAGTACCAGTTTTAATTTCATGTAAGGTCCCATCCATCTGGCTGATACCTTCCGGCATGATAACCAGGGCATGTCCAGCTTCCAGGGATTGGTAGCATTTCTCAAAAACCTGGGCATTTTTGCCCATCTCTTTCTCGGCGTCAATTTTGCGATAAACTGGAATTACATGGACAGATCTAAAAAAGATTTTTGCAATCTTCGAGTTGAATAAAGTACTTTTTCCTAAGAAATGAGGGTTGCGACCACAGAGTAGGGCAACCAGCAGGGGGTCCATCATCGTGTTTGGATGATTGGCAGCTAGTATCACAGGTCCCTTTTTAGGGACACGTTTCTTATGCTCAACATGAATACGCCGATAAAAAACATTTACCATAAAAAGTGACAAGTATTTAAGAAAATGATAAAGCATATCAGCTATCTGTAATAGCCTCGCCACGTTTAACAGGCAACATGAAAATGAGAGCAATCAGCAAGGTGATTGATCCATAGATAAAACCCACACCATAATTGTTATTGAAGATTTCAATAATTTGACCGGCCATTATGGGGCCTGCTATTGCTGAGGATTGAGAGGAGAGGTAATACAAGCCGGTATAAGTTCCTAATCGGTCTTGAGGAGCCATATCCACTACCATGGGGAGTGAATTAACCAGAATGAGTGACCAAGTTACTCCAGTTAATGGGAGCATAATTTTTATGGTGGATAAAGATTGTATTGAGAATCCCCAAAAGAGCAAGATGGCGAAACCGACAATACCTGCCATAATGATTATTTTCCTTCCGAATTTTGCACCGAGATATCCACTTAAAGGCGAGAAGAGGACAATGGGCAGTGAGAAGAAGGCCAGCAGACCTGTAGCCTGACCACTATCCACACCAAAACGATTTACAGCAAAGGAGGTAAAGAAAACTTCCAAAGCGCCATAACCCAGAAACCAGAAGAAAATGGCTAGCAGAAGGAAGAGAGCGGAACGATCTTTATCAACCAGTACGGTCTTGAAACTATCCAGGAGCCCCGGTTCTTCTTCCTTTGGTTCAGGGACCTCAGGTTCTTTTACAAAATAGAGCACCACAGCAGCACCAATTAGCATGATGATTCCGCCAAAATAGAAGGGTGCGCCGACTGATACCTTAAACAGGACACCACCCACCACAAATGCCAATACGGCCCCCACACCACCCATGAGGTTGATGATCCCATTGGCTTGGGAGCGTTTTGGAGAGGGCGTGATATCAGGCATGAGTGATATTACCGGAGTCCTAAATACATCCATGAAAAATAGGGTGACGAAGATGGCAATCATAAAGGGGATCAAGGACACATTCAGCATAATGGGGATTCCAATGAAACCTATAAAAGCGAGGGGTGCACCCATAGCAATAAAAGGTTTTCGCCTCCCCATTTTAGTTCTAATTCTATCAGACCAGGCACCGATAAAGGGGAGGATGAAAAGTGCCGCAATGTTATCCAGTGTCATCACAAAACCGGTCGCTGTAGCGCTCATCCCAAACCCAGTGACACCCGTGGTGGCAGAAAAGCCTTCTCTACCTGCCTGGAGGAATATAGGGACATAGGCATTGTAGATGCCCCACAGGATTGTGGTACCCATAAATCCGAATCCAAGAAGCAATAATCGTCCATAGCTGAATTTCATTCTAAGCCCTTCCATGATTGATCAAATTGTAGAGATTTAAAATAAGGTAAGACAGATAGAATTCAATATATCATCGTTCTAATAGCATCGATGTGACTCCTCATTATTAATATTGTTTAATTCCCATAGAAGCGATTGCGATAAGCAACTGCTAGGTTAACTTTCAGTCCAAAATTATCGATCAATGGAGAATATAAATGGATTTTTTTAGACGCTATATAATGTTCATTCAGTTGCTGTTTTTGAATTGGATTGGCAAAACCGGTGTCATTATAGCCAGCACTGCTTTTATCTCATTTTTTATTTTAGAAGGCCTATCGCTAATTGGTATTTTTCGAAGTACTTACACAGGGATCGTCACCTATTTTTTAATACCAATGATATTTGTAATAGGGTTGGTCTTATTGCCTTTTGCCTGGCGGAAACAAAAAAAAGATACTGGGACAACCCTATCACATGTGTTTAGGGCAAAGTTTGAAGTTGGTGATGTGAGTGAGCACAATTTTTGGGAAAAGGTCGTCCCCGTGGTAGGAATCCTTACCATTGTGAATGTCCTTTTTATCGTGGGTGCCGGATCCAGTGCCATGCATTATATGGATGAATCAGAATTTTGTGGGACGGCCTGTCACACCATCATGGGACCTGAATGGCAAGTATATTCGATTTCACCCCACTCCCGTGTCCCTTGTGTAGATTGCCATATTGGTGAGGGTGTCCAAGCCCTGGCTGCAGCAAAAGTAAATGGAGCCTGGCAAGCTGTGGCAGCCATGTTCGACCTTTTTGATAGACCCATCGGAACTCCAATTCACAATTTACGACCAGCCTCAGAGACATGTGGTAAATGCCACTGGCCTGAAAAACATTATGGATCCAAATTGGTGAAAATTGAGAGATACCGGAACGATGAGGCAAATACAAAGCAGTATACCACCCTCAATCTAAAAGTGGATGCAGCAAATGGTGTGGGATCTGGAATCCACTGGCACATCGCCGAGAATAATGAAGTTCGCTATAGCTCGGTTGATGATATTCGTGAAGATATGATCTGGGTTGAAGTCAAACAACCCGATGGAAATTTTAAAAGATACACAAATAAAAATTTAGCTGATTCAACCTTTGAACATACTGAACCACGGGTAATGGATTGTGTGGATTGTCATAACCGGGCAACACATATTTATGAACTGCCGGGTGCTGCTTTAGATCGTGCCATGGCCAGGGGATTAATTGATGCCAACCTTCCATATATCAAGCGGGAAGCGCTCGCCTCAATTATCACCTCTTATGAGGATAAAGCGACAGCACTCTCCTCCATCCAGGAGAGACTTGAAGCTTTCTATGCAGTAGAGTACCCTGAAACCGATTATCTGTCATTACCTGGATCAATCGAAGCGGTTCAAGCCATCTATGACCGGAATATTCATCCCGCTATGAAGATTGATTGGAATACTTACCCAAACCATCTGGGTCATCGCGTGGAATTTGGCTGCTTCTCCTGTCACAACTTCATGCAGCATGAGCAGAGCGATGGGTGTTTTAGATGTCACAACCGTCATCTGGTGGATGAGGCAGGTACTTCTATCTCAGATGAATGTACGCTTTGTCATTCAATCCTGGCTCTGGGGGAAGCAGATCCACTCCAATATTTGCTTGATGATGAATTTAGAACCTTTGAAGAACACAAAAATACCTACTTCAAAGAAGAGTATCTGAAAAACTTCTAGTCCTGTTGATTATTTGGAAGGGTAATGGATGCTTTCAGTCCATGAGGCCTGGTATTTTCCAGCTTGAGGGCTCCACCTAAGAGCTTAGTTGCCCAGGTGGAAATGGATAAGCCTAAACCGCTGCCAGTCATCGCCTGATGGACGGTAGATTCTCCCCGCACAAATGGTTCAAGAATCTTAGCGAGCTCAGTCTCAGCTATTCCAGGACCAGTATCACAAACATGAATGGACACACCCGAATCATCTGCTGTGGTAGAAATAGATATCGTTGTATTGGCAGGTGAGTAGAGAACCGCATTTCTAACCAGATTATCAAAAACCAGCTGCAGGAGGTAGATATCTGCATGGACTTTGGTGGATTGAACTTTTGAAAAATCAAAATGCATATTGTTATTGCGGAATATGCGTTGGATTCTACCCGACTCATCGCTGATAAAATCCTGAAGCCATATGTCTGAGGGCAAGAGTTTGTAAGGTTGCTGGGAATTACTGATAACCAGCAAGTTTTCAATAAGGGTTTGCATTCTATCAACTTCTTCACCCAATAGATCTAATGAATATTGGTGTGTGGGATCAATATTCTTTTGAAGAAGGGAGATCTCAGAATGCATGATTGCCAGAGGTGTTTTCAATTCATGGGAAACATTGGCTGCGAAAAGCTCCAGGGTCTCCATGGATTGACCAGCTTTACGCAGAAGGTGATTCAGCGTCTTGGTTAGATTACCGATCTCATCACTACTTTCAATGTCTGGGAGTGCTTTGATCACTGATTGTTCAGCTAGAACTTCAGCACTTAATGAGAGTTGTTTTACTGGGAGCAGAGCGAGTTTTACAAAGAGAAAACTAAGGAAAACAAAAAGCAGAATAGCTATACCGGCTGTGATCATGAGTATTTTATTTTTATAATCCTTAAAATCATCAAGATACTTGAAAGGGATGGTTACGATAAGCCATCCCACATGTTGTTTATGAATGTGTACAGGTGTAATCAGACGTCTTGAAGGTTCATCGAAAAAGAAGACGGTTTCCATGGTTTCCCTGGGCGGGAGTTTTTCGCCATGGTAGAGTCGACGACCTTCCAGATTTCCTGACAGCATAAGGGTGCGGCCATGGCCATCCATGAATTGCACATAAAATGGAATATCATCTGCTTCAGCACCTGAATGCTCAAAATTGCTGTGTAAATCATGAAAAGATAAGCGACCATCTTGAACTGAAATCGTTGCCTGGAAATTATCAGATTGCATATGCAGGAATTTATCCAAGTTCATTTGTAGAGCTTGATCCAAGAGGACAGATAAAATGACAGTAAATAGTATGAGAATAGCGGCCAGACTGGCAGCCTGAGCAAAAATTATTTTAAATCGAATGGATAGGTTGGGGAGCCTAAGATTCATTCTCGATATAGTAGCCTTCACCCCGTTTGGTATAAATTAGTTTCATTGAGCTGAGCTGATCCAGCTTGCTCCTTAGCATTCTTATGTATACTTCTAAAGTGTTTGTCTTGGGATCAAAATCATAGCCCCATATCTCCTGGAGAAAGGTTTTACGGGAGATCACCTTGCCAGGGTCTTGAAATAATAAATTTAAAATAGCAGACTCTTTTTGTGAAAGCTCAGTGGACTGACCCTCATAATAAACGTAATGTTTGGTAGCGTCGAAAGTGAAGCCCTTTGAATTAAAGATTGAAATAGGGGGTTGGTGACTCCGGCGTATGAGACTTGCTAACCGAATCAATAATTCTTCTGAATGAAAGGGCTTGGTGAGATAGTCATCTGCACCGACTTCAAAACCCTTGATGCGATGATGAATTGCGGATTGTGCTGTCAAGAAAAGGATGGGGGTTTTATCCCCGTTGTGTCTGAGGCGCTCACAGATTTCAACCCCGGTGATCTCTGGGAGCAGCCAATCCAGAATAATTGCATCAAAAGCGTCCTTCGTGATAATATCCCAGGCACTCTTGCCATCGTGGGCAGTAGTGACGGTGTAATCATTCTCTCGTAAGAGGCTTCCTAAGTGTTGAGCCAGCCTTTTTTCATCTTCGACAAGTAGAATTTTCATGGTATCAACTTAACTTTCAACATGCTTTGAAAACAATATTATCAGATTTAAAAAAAGGGGAGGACATGCCTCCCCTTTTTTCTTGATCGGAGATCTTTTAGTCGTCGTGCATACCTGTTGCAAAATCAGATAGCTCTTGCAAAGTTCTTATAGAGTACTGTGTCGTATCACCAGGTGCTGTAGCCCAACCACCCTGACCACTTGCGTCGCGGTGACAGCCATAACATGAATATTTCAGACTAAGCATAGCTTTGCCATCAACTGTTCTTACTGTGGCGCCATCATCGTTAAAGAACTCATAGTCCGCTGTTGTGTTGATAGCGAAGAGGTGAGATTTAACATCACCTGTGTAGGGACCACGTTTCTGTCCAGATTTAGATGAATAAGGCATGTGGCAACTGTTACAGGTAGCCATATCATTATGCTTCATAGTTGTTTTTGTGTCATGACAATCGGTACCACAAGTCTGCATCACAGAATCGCCACTCCAAACAGTACGTTTGTGGGGATCATGACAACTGATACATGACATTTGGCCATTATTGTAATGGTCAGTAGTGATATATTCATCATACTGTTCATGATGTTTTGTGAAACCACCCTTGGCTGCAATAGATCTATCAGCATTACGTGTATGACAGTCACCGCAAAGGTCAGTCACATCATTTGTACCTTCCAGACGGCTTGTTGTCACGCGGTCGATGTATTGTGTATCCCCATCAACTGCATGCTGGCTTCCCTGACCATGACAAGCTTCACACTGGATACCACCATATGCAAAATAATCCATGGTTTCTGGAGCATCGATATCGAGATGAACTTTCAACCATGAGCTATCTGGATTTGTTGTTTCAACACCACCTGTAGTGTGGCATTTGAAACAGGAATAGTTGTACTTTTTGATATCAGTTGCATTTGCATGATAATCTGTCCAACCCCAGTCTACACCAACATCACCACCAAAGAAATTGTGTTGGTTGTTTCCGGTTGCGGGATACATGCTACCAGCAGTACCTATGACATGGCCATCGGTACCGACGAATCTAGCTTTCCAGCCAAATCCACCAATAACACCAGCAACTTCATCCCAACTGCCTACAAAGTCAGGTAGTTCGAGGGAGTTATTCACAAATGAGGGATAGGTTGGGGCGGCACCGTCAACAATGTTGAATTTGTATGGGTGGCCGCTATCCATAAAGTCTGCATAGATATCTGTATGACAGTCACCACAAGCAGCGGAACCAACGTGAGCAAGATCTGGTAGTTCTTCATCATCTTTAGTGTCCTCACAACTCCACATAAACATGACGGGTAAAACGAGTAAAAGGGTAAAAAATTTGTTCATTGTTCTCTCCTGTTTAATTCTTGGGAAAAAGATAATAATGTCAACGCATCACAATAGCATCTATTCAGCAAATGAAACAAACTTAATATATGAGAAGGCTTTCATATTGGAGTGAGACGACGGTTTGAGGACATCTAAAAATAAAAGGCTCACTATTTTAAAAGAGATGTTTATTCCCTTGCTCACAGATAGTGATAATTCTATTTTTGCGCGCTTTTTAGGGCAGGGTCCGACTTCGTCCGAGGGACTACGTCGCGACTTGTAGCCAGCACAAGGGGAATATTATCATTCAAATGAATTCCTCTTCCCACAAGTGGGTAATAATTGACAAGGCAGGGTAGCTCAGTTGGTTAGAGCACCGGCTTCATAAGCCGGGCGTCGGGAGTTCAAATCTCCCCCCTGCTACAAAGTAAAAAGGTCTTCCGGATGGAGGACCTTTTTGCTTTGTGGGGCGTGATGCAGAACCGCCATCGGTTCATCCGGAGTTGATTCGTCGAGGACGAATTAACGTAGGAAGGCGAGCGCAGCCCGTAGGGCGAAGGCTCAGCCAAATCCGCTCATCTACGCTCGTGAAGCTACGATGCGTAAACCCCTCCGTCTACCCTTATGAAATGAGCTACGGCGGGACAAGCTGCTACAAATAAAAATGCCTCTGTGATATAC
The DNA here is from genome assembly GCA_013202495.1 of Fidelibacterota bacterium. Lineage (GTDB taxonomy): Bacteria > Fidelibacterota > UBA8477 > UBA8477 > JABMPR01 > JABMPR01. The sequence continues at coordinate 8,657 of JABMQQ010000012.1, forward strand.
CGCTAAGCCCCTGGAAACAACAGTCCTTGGGGCTGCTTTATTTGTGCAAATACTTCCATTATTGGACTATCCATAAGCCTTTGTTGATTAGGGCTGAAGGGGTCGAGATGGGGCTCAAGTAGCGGGTGGCAAACATACAATTGTTTACATGGTATTGTAGCACACTATTCATGTTTTACTCTAATATTATACCTCTTAATGAAAAACACTCCTTCCAAAATCAATAATTAATTCTAGATTTAGGAATAGTTGAATAAACGCGGGGAACTGATATCTTTAAAAGAATATTCTGAATGAGTGGTAACTCAGGTTTTGAATTACTATATCCGTTTGGAATGTTTTGCTCAATAAAAAAAAAGTAAATCGCTCACACAGAATTCTGGAGGTTGTTATGCTTAGTAAACATAGTGGAGTATTATTACTCTTAGTATCTTGTTCAATATACATTTCATGTGAAAAAGAAGCACCGCCTGCGCCACCCCAATCCATCCCAACCGTTTGTATCTGGGATGAAGCATCAATTAGATCGGAACCATCCAGGAAGGCAACTCGTGTATCCACCATGGCTCTCGGTGAGAAAGTAATTTGGCTGGGGAATTCAGTCGTGGACTCTTCTGATGAGGATATCACCTATCTAAATATCAAACTCTCAGATGGTGCTACCGGTTGGACCTCTGAAAAACTCTTGGCCACTGATGCTGTACCAGCCGTGGTCATTGCACAAGCGCAGGTTTATCGTCGTCCCGATCTAGTGACTGAGACCAATATTGGTTTTGAATCAATGGATCTGATTGCCATCACTAAAATCATGGGTGACTGGATAGAAGTTGTGGGTGAAAAGAAACTGAAAGCCGGCTGGATTCACACCAAAACAGTTTCAAAAACCGATGAGGATGTGGCCGTGGCACTCCTGGCAATGAAGGCCATGTCAGAGAAAGATGAGGAACGAAAAATCGAAAAAATCGATTTCATCCTAAATAATTCCACCTTCTCAAAATCATCATTTATACCAGAACTTAAAAAGTTGATGAAAGAGCTGTCAAACCCTGAAGTTGTTGCTGGTGAATTGGAAGTCGTAGCTACAGAAGACGAATAATAAACCGATATCACATCTAATCCATTGAAAAGTATTTGAGAGATACCAGATAATGGTTTGGGAGTATTCAAGACCTATAAAAGATCGCGATCTATAATTCCGGGGGTATTCCATGGCTCAGATAAAGTCAACCTTTATTTATGTTGCTGTACTTTCACTTTTCTTTTCTGTCATCTTCACTCAGTGTGAAAACAAAAAAGATCGACCAGCTGAAGCGGGGAATCTTGAAAAATTGGATCCGCCAGCTAAACATGCTCAGAACCCTGATGGACGTGATGATCGCGGCGGCATCCCCAACCGAGCTGTAGCGGAGATCAGACCCTTAAGAATTTCTATGCTTGGTAGTGATTTCAAGGATGGAACAATAAGATTTCAATATAGTCTTCCCATGATTCTGGACACCGAGTTAGAGAGTGCGGAATTTCCCAAAATCGAATTTAGCCCTGAAATCCCCGGCGATTTCAAGTGGGAATCCGCTACTGAGCTATCTTTTCAGCCCGAACCCGGATCAACCAGATATGCACAAACCATCCGAGTAACGTGCTACGATGCCGTTCCCCTCGCTGGAGAAGACTACAAGTATCGCGGTACCTGGAGGGGGCGTTTTACAATTCCTCACTTTGAAATAGCGGGTAAAATAGCCAGCTGGCCCATTCTTGACGGGCAGCCACGATTCATAAATTTCTTAAATTGGCGGACCCGTCAAATCGGAGCGGGACCCCTCCTAATTCTGTACGACCAGATAATCGACACCAGTGCAGTGAGACCCTATCTCAAAGTATTAAATCAATCTGGAGCAGAATTGCCAATCGCCCTCTTTAATCCGGAAAATATTAATCAAGTTTATCATAAGGAAGTAAATACAAATTTTATCGTTGCCCTCCAGTTACTGGAAATACCTGATGATGGCGATACTTTAACACTACATATTCCCTCTTGGAAAAGAACTGATTCACTTTCAATCGTTGAAAGAACCCTTTTTGTAAATAAAACTTTTAGCATGGATAAGGCTTTCACAAGCCATCGATCAAGACCTGATAATGTGGTGCCTTTAAATGTGAAGTGGAGCTTTCATTTTAATCGATCTTTTGAGATAGAATATTTAAAAAGTAAGCTCAGCATCTCACCTGACCCAAAATCCATCAATGTTTCAGGTTTTACCGATAGGAATTGGAGAACACGAGAGACCTCTTCAGGGGCCAGAGTAAAACTGGACCTGGAACCTGGTACAGAATATCATTTTACATTGGATAGCAGTTTTACAGATGTATTGGGAAATCGACTGGAAATCCCATTTGATACTATTTTTACCAGTAAAGATTTGGCTCCTATTCTGGAGCTCCCCAAAGAAGCCCTGGTGGTTGAGCCACAGAATAGCAGGCTCCCAATGCGCCTGCGAAATGTGTCTGACCTGAAAGCCCGAATTTATAAATTCGAAACGGCCCAGGACTATGGGAAAGCCCTCCTGACCAATAGAAAACAATCAATATCAGCCAATGGACTAGGTAAACCTGTTCGGGAAATTCAAGTTAAAGTTGAAGATTATGAACCCAACAAATTGAGACGAGTCTTTTTACCCCTTGGGAATGAACCCGGTCTGATGCTGGTCGAAATTGAAGCCCAGAGTACGGGGAGTGAAGCGGTAGGTTCGCTCAACAAAACCGTATTGATCCAATCCACCGATCTAGCGATTTCCTCAAAATTGTCGGACGATGCGGTTTATGCCTGGGTCACCCGACTTCAAAATGCAGAAATTGTTGAAGATGCAACAGTTGAACTGCGTGACAGAAATAACGGGATTAGTACAGGTGTAACTGATGAAAACGGAACGACCTCACTGGAGGTGAAAGGCAAAATAAAAGCAAATGATCTAATCAACCCGCTAGTCATCATCGTTAAGAAAGATGGGATGGAGGCAGTTTTAGTCCTCAAAAATAACCAGCTCTCTAATGCTTGGCAATTTGGCCTCAAAGGTATAGTAAAAGGCCATAGCCTACTTTTCGCATCGATCTTTACAGATCGCGGTGTCTATCGTCCTGGCGAAATGGTCCATTTAAAGATTATCTCAAGTGACGATAATCGCAAGTCCCACGAGCAGGTTGTCGTGCGCATCGAAGATCCCCGCGGTCAACAATTGATTCGTAAAACACTCAACCTTGATGAGTATAATACGACTGCTCTCGATATTCAGCTTAAGGATCAGGCTGCGGTTGGTGACTATTTCATCCAGGTATCCATGGGTGAAAAGACCAAGCGAGGCTCATTTCAAGTTGAAGAATACCGGGTGCCAACTTTTCAAGTTTCTGTGTCCAGTATAAAAAAGACCTGGAATCTACGTGAGCGCGTTGAAGCAAAAATTTCAGCTGAATATTTGCATGGTGGGTTGCTTAAAGAGCGACAGGTACGTTGGAATGTTAGACGTTTCGCTGTTCCTTTCGAGCCACATAATTTCCCTAAATATATATTCAATATAGGAGATAGTGAAAAATACGCCGGTAGCCTCATGGGGAGCGAAGGTGTGCTGGATGAGAATGGAAGTATTTCTGTTCAATTTAAACCCGATCATCCCTCAACTATTGGACCTATGCGTTATACCGTCGAAGGTTCCGTTACCGATGTTGACCGGCAGGTTTACGCTGGACGGATGTCTCGTGTGATTCACCCCGCTGAATTTTATGTTGGTGTAAAACCTCCTACCCGAAAGATTATGCCAGCCGGATCTGTCCTTGAAGTGCCAGTAGTGGCCATAAATCCTGATCAAACAATTCGCGAAGGCGCAAAGTGTACTGTCTCTCTTGAGCGTATTGATCACCACACGGCTGCCCGGATGTCAGGACAGAGGAACGTCCAGATGTTAAACAGAGAAGAGAAAGTCAAAATCCAGACATGTGAAATCACCACCCTTGCTACAGCTGTGAGCTGCAAATTCACAATCCCTATTGCCGGATATTATCGAATCCGAGTTTCGGCCCAAGACGAAGATCATCGCCGAGTTCAGACGGGCTTCGAAATCACCGTCTCAGGTGATAATCCTACTGCTTGGCCCCGTTTCGATCAGGATATCATCAAAGTGGTAGCAGATAAGCCGGAATACAAGATTGGGGATGTGGCTAATTTGGTGATCCAATCACCCTACAAAGAAGCAAAAGGCCTGCTAACGATAGAACGCGATGGTGTGATCTCTAGTCGGACTTTCGATATAATGAATAATACGCCAAAATTGGAAATTCCCATTTTAAGCGCACACGCCCCAAACATATTTGTTTCTGTTATCATTATGCGTGGACGAACCCATGACCAAAAAGATGCTTCTGGGTTTGAAACAGGAGCACCTGCTTTCAAAATTGGATATGCAAATTTAAAGGTAGATCCAGCGGCCAACAAACTCTCCATCCAAATAAATCCGAGTACCAGTATTGCCCATCCTGGCCAAAAAATCAAGGTAGATTTGAAAGTCAAGGATTATGCTGATAATCCAAGCGCTGGGCAAGTCACCCTTATGGTAGTGGATGAGGCGGTTCTGGGACTGACCGACTACGAAACACCTCAGCCAATCCTGGATGTACTTGCTGAAAGACCTTTGGCAGTCCGTACGGGTACCAGTTTGTTTGATCTGCCCCATTCGAAACGCTCCAGATTGGAAAAATTATTTCCAGGCGGTGATCAGGATATGGGTGATTTTGCCAGTAGATTTCCAGAAATACTTCGAAATTTGTTCATGAGTACTGCGTATTGGAATCCTAATGTTATTATCGGTCCGGATGGGCAGGGATCAGTTGAATTTGATGTGCCAGATAATCTAACAACCTTCAGGATAATGGCTATTGTGACGGATGGGTCAAATCGGGTCGGATCCGCAGATGAGCAACTTCAAGTTCGGAAACCACTTATGATCCAACCAGTTATCACTCGATTTGTCTATCCAGAAGATAGGTTAGAGATTGAAGCGCTTGTGTTCAATGGGAGCAATCAATCTGGACCTGTAACATTGAGTGGTGTGTTTGAAGGTTTGGAATTAACTGGCAAGGCTTCCAAGTCTACCCGCACGATAAAAGCCGGTGATAGTGAGACCTTTAAATTTCCCGTATTGGTTACAGCCAGGGAAGAGGCAATCATTCGCTTCGATGCTAGCCTTAGTGAATATAGTGATGCGGTAGAAGTGAAGATCCCCGTTTTACCACCTGGGACAAGACGAACCATGGTCCAGAGTAAAATGGTTTCAGAATCAGTGCTTATTTCGGCAGCTATCCCCGCTGATAGAATTCCAAATACCACTCAGTTTGAGGTTGTCGTATCCACCACTGCCTTAAGTGAGCTAAAAGGAGCTGTCCAGTACTTAATGCGCTATCCCAATGGTTGCATAGAACAAACCACAAGCACAGCATACCCTCTAGTCGTCTTAAAAGAACTATTGCCTGAGATGGGTGTGGAAGTGGATCTCGCAGAACTAAAAAAATACTCAGATGCAGGTATAAAACGGATTTTATCATTTCAAACCACAGGGGGTGGTCTCTCGTATTGGCCTGGAGGTAATGAACCCCATGCCTTTGCTACAGCATTTGGTTTAACTGCGTTGATCGAGGCCAAAAAGAAGGGCTATGATATCTCGGATGATGCACTTGATGGTATGGCAGATTATCTGGAATCGGTACTTCGTCAAGGAGAAATATCAGAAAATATGCCCCACGGCGGGATGGCAGATGGTGATACAAGAGCCTTATTGGTCATGACCCTCGGGCGACTTGGCCGACCACAAGCAGGATATGTATCCGCATTATGGAACAAAAAGGAGAGTTTGACTCCCTTTGGATTATCATTCTTAGCAATCGCGGTAAAAGAAATGCCTGGTGACAAATCATTATTGGAACCAATTCTTGCTGTAATACGGCAAACTGCTGAAGAATCAGAAAAAGAATATTGGTATGATGGCAAACCCAAAGGGGGCTGGTCCCTCGATTCACCATTGAGGACTCATGCCAGTGCCCTTCTTGCATTCGCTACTACTGGAAATTCAGATGGAGCGACTGGAAAATATATGAATGGCCTGCTCAAACGACAAAAAAACGGTTTATGGGGCAATACTCAGGAGAATGTATTTGGGATAATGGGTGTCCATGCCGCAGCTACTCGGAAATCTGGTGGTGATGGTCCACGGATGAACTTAGCTGTAAATGGGAAAACATATGATGAATCTGAGCTTGAGAAAAGTTCAGATCGTGTTTTGCGGTTGTCCCTTGATGAATCCAGCCTGAATCTTGCTGGGAAAGGCGAAGCAATTCAGGAAGTTTCACTGGAGAACAATGCAGCAGGTCCTCTATACCTTACCGTACGTGCTCAATATGAAGTACCCATGACAGAAGAAAATCGTCGCGCTCTGTCCAGGGGTTTTGAGATTAGCCGTATCTATGAAACCATGGATGGAACATCTCTGGAAGGTAAATCTATCCCTTTGGGCTCTTTAGTCCGGGTTCGGATAAAGGTTAAATCAAGTAGTAGCCATAACTATGTGGCCATTGCAGACAAGTTACCAGCTGGATTAGAACCCCTGAACACTAAGCTTAAAACCACTGAAAAGGTTGATCAGGGAAAATTTTCTGCTGTTGTTCAACGAAGTCTGGCATCACTTTCCTACAGTGAGATTCGCGATTCACGAGTAGCATTCTACGTGGATGAAATGTTGCCCAATGAATATGAGTTTCATTTTATTGCCAGGGCAACTACCCCTGGGACATTTTTACGACCTGAGAGTAGGATAGAGGCTATGTATCAACCCGATATTTTTGGGACTACAGCAATTGATTATGTTACGGTGGAAAATTAGCAATATCTTCGACACCATTGAAATTAGTTAAGATTGACCATCCATGGGTATGGTCATCTGTTGTAGGCAAAATAGTAATATTATGCTTTTTGCCTATAATTCTATATTTGGGATTTCATCTTTTTATCATCATCAGTCCCACATCTGGGTCCATTTTTAAAGATTATGCAGAATCTCAGCGTATTTATGATCGCCATAATCTACTCCTTAGGGAATCAGTAAATAAAGAAGGAAACAGGGCTCATTGGGTGTCTCTGGATGACATCTCACCCCTAGTCATCGATGCAACCATAGCAGTGGAAGACAAACGGTTTTACGCTCATTCAGGCGTTGATTTTCAGGCCTTGGGCCGTGCTTTCAAGCAACTCATTTTGAATGGCCGCATTGTGTCTGGTGCCTCAACCATTTCCATGCAATTGTCCAGAATGATGTTTGATTATCCCAGGAGTTGGTACGGAAAGTTGAGGCAGATTTTCACGGCCATCAGATTGGACCACTCATTTGATAAACACACTATCCTACTCCAATATTTAAATCGACTTGCTTATGGATCTGGTACTATGGGGATAGAAGCGGCGAGTCAAAAATATTTTCGTAAGCCAAATACACATCTAAGCCTAGCCGAAGCAGCTTTCCTGGCCAGTCTGCCAAAGTCACCGACAACTCTAAATCCTTTCATCAATTTTGATGGGGCGAAAAAAAGGCAGGTTTTCGTATTGGAGGCCATGTTAAGTAATGGTAAAATAACACCTTTTGAGTATGACCAGGCTGCTCAGGAAATGATTCGAGTTGAAGGAGATTCAGCTCAGATCAGAGCAATGCATTTCACTGATTACGTAATTTCTCAGATTGATTCCAGTGGAGATATTGTGACAACATTGGATTTTGATCTGCAGCATAAAATAGATGATTTAGTCAAAGATCACGTGCTCTCCAATAAAGCGGGGGGATTGACAAATGCCGCAGTAGTCCTGCTAGATAATAAGAGTGGATCCATTTTGTCCATGGTTGGATCAACGGATTACTGGAATTCTCAAAGTGGATCGGTTAATGGAGCTATTTCACTACGCCAACCTGGATCTACCTTGAAACCGTTTACCTATGCGCTGGCTTTTGAAAATAAAAAGACACCCGCTACGGTGGTGGCAGATATAGAGACTCGTTATCTAAGCGAAGAGGGAGGTATGTTCATCCCACGCAATTATTCTGAAAATTTATATGGTCCAATCCTCATGCATGATGCTCTTGGTCGGAGTTTAAATATTCCTGCGATCCGCACCCTGAATTATGTTGGAATAGCTCCCATGCTGGACCGTTTACATTTAATTGGTTTTCAGTCCCTGGTGAATGATGATGATTATTATGGTCTGGGGTTAACCCTGGGAAATGGTGAAGTAACACTATTAGAATTGGCTCAGAGTTATGCCATGTTTGCACGAGGAGGATTAATTCCTCAAACCCATTTTTTAATGGATTCACCCTCTCACCAAACCCGAAGAGCATTTTCGGAAGATATTTCTTTTTTAATTACACACATTTTAAGCGATGAAAGTTTACGGATTCAAGCCTTTGGTGCGGCCAATCCTCTGCTGTTTGATTTCCCAATCGCATTAAAAACTGGTACGAGCACTAATTGGCGTGACAATTGGGTGGTTGGCTATACAAACAAATACACGCTTGCGGTGTGGGCAGGCGATTTTGAGGGTGGTGTAATGGATCGTCTCTCTGGTTCCATCGGGGCCGGTCCTCTGTTTCATAAAATTACTCAGATTATTGTAAATCAGGGTTCCTCACCTGAGATTCCAGATCAAATCGAACCAACCAGCGGTGTGGAAGAGATAATTGTTTGTCCCAAATCGGGACTGACACCTACTGAAAACTGCCCCTACTCAAGATCCATTTATGTGCTAACCGAGCCTGATATTCGGGCACCTTGTGATGTTCATTTAATCCACCGGATTGATTCAAGGAATGGTTTGTTGGCCTCCCAGAAGTGTCCCTCAAGATATGTTGAAGAGCAGGTCTTTGAGGTCCTACCAGCTCGTTTTACCAGATGGGAAGCCACGCATCACACCAATAAACCGCCTACCAATTGGTCACCGCTTTCACCTCCAGATGGTATTACAGCGGATGCAATGGTAATCACATCACCTTTTGATGGAGAAGTATACATCATCGAACCTGGCTACGATTATCACACTCAAACTATAGAACTGACCGCCGAGATTGATCCGGTAATACCTTCAGCAGTGTGGTTTGTAAACGGTGAAAAATATAAAACCAGTGAGTGGCCTTATAGCACAAGCTGGAAGTTAACTCGCGGAAGCCACCAATTCAGACTGCAGGGTGGCGAGATGCAGAGTGACCCGATTGAAATTGAAGTACGATGATCTTTTCCCTGAGTAGCCGATTCCATGGTGGAGTTTCTGGAGGTTTCGAGGCCCTCAACCTCCGGACTGAACAGAACGTTGAGGTTCTCGAAACGTTCATCCCGGGGTATGATAATGACGGAGGTTTCGATAAACTCAACCTCCAAATAAAAAGCCCCCCAGATATCTGGGGGGCTTTTCGTTACACAATCTGATAGATCAAATATTGATCTACTTAATCAGTACCATCTTCTTTACGCTTCTCTCTTTACCAGCTGTCAGAGCGTAGAAGTACGTTCCAGTCGCCAGGTGACTTGCATCAAAAATGGTGCTGTAGTACCCTGGAGCTGTTTCTCCATCAATCAGGGTCACAACCTCTTGTCCCGTAATATTGTAAAGCTTGAGTGTTACATGCCCAGACTCGACGATACTGTAATTGATAGTTGTGGATGGGTTGAAGGGGTTGGGATAGTTCTGGCTCAGTGCAAACTCTTCTGGAACCATATTACCCTCAATACCCGTCCCATTAAGACCATGGAAGAACCAGTTGTCAAACCAGACCGCAGTTTCGCCATCGCCGCCATCTACCTTGAACTGGTAGATGTCTGAGAGGCTAAGACCCAGATCGGTAAAGTGTGACAATGGAATATCTACGCTAACCCACTCACCAGGTGTTATCGGCAGACTGAAAGCCTGCTCACCTGTGCTTCGGCTGATGAGGAAGAAGTTGAGCGCACTGGCATTATGGGTCCAGAAATCCAGGTGGATGAAATCATAACCTATGACATCCTGGTCTACACCATCTGGACCACCGAGGTTGGTGCCTTGGTAGTTCAAATTGCCGTACTTGAGGGTGCTGTTGCCGTCGATGTCTTCCATCATAACCTGCGTCATCTGACCCCAATCGGGATTGAAGTTAGTCTCAGCCAGGTCTACATATGCATCACTAAAGATAGAGAATACTTCAAGGGCTTCTATATCAGGAGTGGGAGCGGCCACCATTGGATGTGGTGGAGGTAGCATAGCAGGCACCATCTTGAAAGTCCAGAAACCACCACCAATATCCACCAGAGCAGTCATGACACGACCAGAATCTGAGAAAGTGATGTCATAGGTAATAGACTCAGGAGCATCGGCTGGATTACTGATCTCACCACCAGTAATGACCTTGGGAATACCCAGATAAGAACCGACACCATGGAGTGTCACTGTCTGAGCTTCAAGATCAACACTGAAAGTGGCTGGTGTCATACCATCATGTGGTGCCACAGGTGCGCCACAGACATCAGCTTCAACACCCTGCCATTGTTCCAGCCAGGTGTCGCCATCCATCATATTGCTAAAGCTACCATCTTCATGGAAGACATACCTGTCATCAAAGAAGCAGGCCCGGGTCATAACATCATCAGCTGAGTTAGACCACCAGCTGCCATCATTAGGATTGGGTCCAACCATCAAAGCACCTGCTTCAGGGGCCATGACCCAGGCTCCTGCAATTGGCATAGGAGGTGGGGGTGGCATTTCTGTAGGTACCATCTTGTAGGTCCAGAATCCACCACCAATATTCACAACAACAGTCATGACACGGCCAGAATCCGAGAAAGCTAGCTCGTAAGTAATGGATGCAGGAGCATCAGCTGGATTGGTGAGCTCGCCACCGGTGAAAGCCTTGGGAATACCCAGATAGGCACCGACACCATTAAGTGTGACGGTCTGAGTAGCAAGATCAACACTGAAAGTGGCTGGTGTCATACCATCATGTGGTGCCACAGGGGCGCCACAGACATCAGCTTCGACACCCTGCCATTGTTCCAGCCAAGTGTCTCCATCCAGTACATTGCCAAAGCCACCATTCGGATAGAAGATATATTTGTCATCGAAGAGACAGGCTCTGGTGATGACATCTTCAGCCGAGTTAGACCACCAGCTGCCATCATTAGGATTGGGTCCAACCATCAAAGCACCTGCTTCATTGGCCAGGGTCCATGCGCCTCCCACCGGCATTGGAGCAGGTGGTGGAGCAATATGCCAACCTAAAGTGGGTGGTGTATAGTCAGCAGTGGCTGACTCTGCAACGATCCACTGAGAAGTCAAGGAATCAGTTCCAGCTGACATAGCCCAGTCACCGATATTACCATACATTACTTCATTCTTGCGGATAAGTGTATGATTTGCAGTTGCCTCAACCACACCGGCAACATCCCAGGCATCTCCAGGATCAACACCATCTACTCCAATGGCATCTATAATCAATCCATTATTGAGCAAAGCGATTCCATCATCACCGTTATAGTGAACTGGACTCTCATAGGCTAATGCCAGGTCGGCTAGTTCCAGGATCGCAGGGCTGGCTTGATCTGCAGCGATGATATATACATCACCAGGGGCAAGCATTCCTGAAAGGGCAATATCTCTTTCTCCACCATCTCCCCAGGCAGTACCGTTATTGGTCCCCTGGACAGAGTATGTGGAAAGATCAACTTCCATTCCGGTTGGATTGTAGATCTCAACGTACTTATTATTGCTGCTACCCTCTGCATATTCAGAGAAGAACAGACCAGGTACGGGTCCGGTCATCTGTTCTGAGAAAGTAACATTATCAAGATAGACAATGTTATCCTGAGCTCTTGGGGTAAAATCAAAATCAGGAATAACTACTATTTTATTATAAGTATTCCCGATGAGGCTTGAAAAATCAAAGGTTAATTCCTCCCACTCATTTATAAGTGTATTGGGACCCGTAAGCTCCAAAACAGGA
>JABMQQ010000150.1 GCA_013202495.1 Fidelibacterota bacterium
CACGATTTTATTATCGTACTTAAATTTTTCCATCTCCATTATTTATTCTCCTCGTTTTTTTCTCCCGAATTAAGACCGGGTTCCATTTTCTTTGATGTTTTTTTATCTTCAAATAACATTCGCACTGAAGGGGTATATTTATCATCAAACTGTCCGGATTTAACCGACCAGATATAGGCACCCAAAAAAATTAGCGATACCGTCAGACTAAAAGCCATCAGAATAAACATTACATACAATTTAGATACTCACGTTTCGTCAAGTTAATTTCATCATACGGGCTCGCAAGCTCGTAGTAAATGTGGTAAACGCCACGACGGAAATTGAGCTGGCAGGCATGAGAATAGCCGAAACCAGGGGGGATAATTTTCCTGCCACCGCAAAACTAACTCCAACCACATTATATATAATTGAGATCACAAAACTGGCCACAATGACTGAGGTGGTCGCCTTGGACAGCTTGATAAAAGATCCTAACAAATGCAAGTTCTTGCCGGTGAGAATTCCATCGCTGGCAGGTGAAAAGGCTGATACATCATCAGTGATAGCAATGCCTACTTCACTGGCTCTTAAAGCGCCGGCATCATTGAGACCATCACCCACCATAAGAACATGGGCACCATCTCCCTGAATTTTGGACACAAAATCCAATTTATTCTCCGGCGTTTGGCGAAACTGCAGGTTTTCCTCGCTGCCGAAGAGATTGACCAAGGTGGCTTTTTCCCGCTCAGTATCACCAGACAAGAGATACATGCTGAATTGTTTTTTCAGATCGGAGAGTAGTGGTCGCAATCCTTTGCGAAATACATTAGCGATGAGGAATGAGCCCCGGACTTCATCATTCACACTAAGAAAGACCCGGGTTTTCATATCTTCTGCATCACTGGCATCTTCCTGAAGTCCCAACCATTTAGCAGAACCGAGCTTGATGCTACGCCCTTCTATTAGACCCTGAATTCCTTTCCCGGATATTTCTTCAAAGTTTTCCACGGAGTGATTCGCGTGAACATCTAGGGCCTGGAAGATTTTCTGGCTCAAGGGATGGGTTGAATGTTGCACGAGAGATTTAATTGTTTCCTGGTCTTCATGAGAAAGGATCTCCCCCGAAAACTCAATAGTTTCCTGTCGGGATTCCGTTAATGTACCGGTTTTGTCCATGACGATGGTATTGATTTTAGAAAGCGCTTCCACCGTGTCGGTGTTTTTCACATAGAAGCCTTTGCGACCAAAAATACGCATGGCTGTCCCCAGGGCAAAAGGTGAGGACAATGCGAGTGCACAGGGACAAGCAACAATCAGGACAGAGGTGAATACCTTTATCCCTGTGGCGGTATCTATTTGAAGCCAGTACAGGGAGGCGATTATTGCAATGGCCAATACGCCAAAGGTGAAATAATGACTCACCTGATTCACCAGAACATTCAGACGCGAAAAACGCGGCTTGTTGAAGACATCATTGTTCCAAAGTTGGGTAAGATAGCTCTGTGAGGGCTCCTTGATTACCTCCAATTCAATTGTAGTTCCAGCCTGGCGACCACCGGCGTAGATAAAATCACCTGCATTCTTTGTCACAGGAGCGGATTCTCCACTGACAAAGCTATAATCGATATAGGCATCTGTTTTAAGGAGGACAGAATCTGCTGGTATCAATTCCTGATTTCGAACCACAATACGATCGCCGGGCTTCAGCTTTGAAACCGGAACCACAGCTTCCACATTGTTGATCTTTCGGGTAACGGATAATGGGAAAAATGACTTATAATCTCTTTCAAAAGAAAGGACTTCGTAGGTTTTTTGTTGAAAGAGACGCCCAACCAGTAAAAAGAAGACCAAACCAGTAAAAGAGTCAAGATAACCGACGCCAGTTTGGGTGAGAATTTCCCAGGCTGATCTGAAAAAGAGCATCCCGATCCCCAGGGTGATGGGGACATCAATATTGACGGTACGGCTCTTGATGCCAGCCCAGGCTGATTGATAATAATCTTTTGTGGCGAAAATCAGAATTGGTATGGACATAATCAGACTGAGATAACCAAACACCATTTTGAAGGTGGCATCCACCGAACCGACTCGTGAGAGGTATTCTGGGAAACTGAGGATCATGACATTCCCAAAAGCAAAGCCTGCCAGACCAATCTTCAGATATAATTTCTTCTCTGCAGAGGACTGTTCCCGCTTACCCACCGTATCCAGGTTGATCAAGGGTTCATAACCAAGGGATGAAATGAGTGCTGCAGCTTCACTGAGTTTCATTGATTCCCGGTTATAGGTTATGGTCACCTGTTTACGGGGAAAATTTACAACAGAGCTATATATTCGTGAATCCATGTCGTGGAGTTTTTCCAGGAGCCAGATGCATGAGGCACAGTGCATGGTGGGGCTATGGAAGGTAACTTTTTCCGTTTTTCCGTCTGAAAAATCAATAACCTGGGGTTTAACAGTCTCATCATCGAGATATTCAAAACGGCCGGAGATCAAATCCTGCTTGGGGGTAATTCCAGGTGTGTCTTCAATGGTATAATAATCACACATCTCATTGGCGTTGAGAATTTCAAATACAGTTTTGCAGCCATGACAGCAAAAACTCTTCTCCCCGATTGATATGGTATTGTCCGGGCAGGATTCACCACAATGGAAGCAACCCAGGGCTTTTTCCTGATCCGCTGGTGTCTGGTCAGCTGTGTATTTACCGAAATTAATCGCCACGGGTGACCTCGTTATCTTCGGTGTTTACTGGTATGCCACACATGGCATCAGAACCAGCACCAAAACCATTGGCCGCCAGATCAAAATTAACCTGGGCCAGTTCTTTGATTTTTTTACCCCCTAAAATTTTCTGTATGGCATCCTGGGCTTCATGCCAGACCAGATGAACGGCACAGTGATTGGAAAATTGACAGGCCACTTCACCTTGCATGCAGACATTCAAATATATAGGACCTTCAACCGCCTCAATGACTTCCAGTAAAGTTTTGTTCTCGGCGCCTTCAGCAAGGCGGACGCCACCTCCATTGCCCTGAAAGGATTTGATAAATCCTAATTTGACAAATTGTGATACAATGGTTCGCAGAAAGCGTTGAGGAATATCTTGATTGTCGGCTATTTCCCGAGCTGAGACCAGTTGATCACGATCCCTTCCCGCAAGATAGACCATGAGCCGAACGGCATACTCACCTTCATTGGTTAAACGGAAAGGCAAGCGACTCTCAATTTCTTATTCAATATTTTTTGTTTTTCGTAGATGTTTTTTGTCCTGTTTTTCTCGAAATCAGCACAAAATAATATTGAACATCTCAAATGCCATGAAAATAGTGATGTTTGAAAAGAAAACTCTGATTAGTGGGAAACTTTTCCATGTACACGAAGGTCACGAATTTTCACAAATTACCACGAATCGTTTTATAACGAAAAAGCAACTTGCTCCTCTCTATTTTTTTGCATCCATTCGTCCAATTCGTGAAATTAGTGTCTAAAATCTCTAAGCTATACTTCTCAGAAAAAAAGGGCAGACGAATGCCTACCCTTTTTCATGCTAAATATGAGACCAGTTAATTTTGATCAAGCCTCAATTTAAAACCAACCAGGATGGCGGCACTCGGCGTCCACTCATTGTCACTGGTATAAACAATCACGCTGAGCGGTATGCCCAGGGTCTTGTTGACATTATATGTGTATTTCGTCATGATACTGGGACCGGAAACCTGGAAGACAGCCTCATGACGTGGGAAGCGTTTCTCTATGAGGGGAGAAGCATAGTCGAGACGGAAGAAAAGACCTGATTCATCCAGTGAGGCGGCATCACCATTAGTAAACTCCTCGGTGGTATCTGCTAGATTGACGCCATATGTCCGTTTTTCGTTCTGGAAGCTGACACGATCACCAATAATCTGACTGTGGTCAACCCGGGCTATTACCGCACCGAGGCGGATTTGCAGGGCACCAGCAAAAAGACGCTTCTCTTTACCTATGGGAATCCCTGAAATGGTGGTATTAAAACTAAGGTTCATTAAACCACCCAGATCATAGCTATTGATATGTGTACCACTGGCCAGCGCTGCCTCCAGGGATTGGAAAAACAACTCCCCGTACAGAACTTTGTACTTAAAGGCCCCAAAGCCACCAATACCACCGGTGAGGTGATCATCAGCATCATCGGTACCAGCCCGGAATCCCAGGGGAATGGATGGTGATGGCACCTGAATTCCCATCTTAAAAATGGGTGTAATCACGCCAAAACGGGCATAACCGGCTTCACCATAGGGGCGACCAAAAAGCTCATTGCCCCATTCAACGGTGATTCCACCAGATTTTCCAAAGAGATAAACCAGACGATCCGTACCAATCTGTAAATCAGTATGGGTCCAAAATGACTCTACTTCCAGATAATCAATTTCTGGTCGATGCTTGGTTGATTCATAGGGTTCAGAAGTATCCAGGTGATAATAGGTTTCTTTCTCTGAAATGGTCTGAGCCAAAGTGCTGCCCAGCACCCATTTCACCTCCATATTATCGATGACATTGTAACCCTCTGAGACCGTACCAAAACGAATTTGATAAAGCTGTCTCTGACCCGATTTGGATCTAACGGCGATCACATTGTCGGTTGACGCAATGGGGGGTAGATCAGTTTCGTTGAGGGTAGTGTACTCTTCCACTGCATTCTCAATGAGAAGACGGAAGGGTTCGTACTCAACAGTCCAGGCATCAAAGCGGCGGGGGTCCAGCATGGGCGGGGCCTTGGGCTGTGCCCAAACTGTGGAGAGTGAGATAATCAAAACAAGTGATATCAGGAGTGTTTTGCGAATTGATGTAGTCATTTTCAAATCCTCCTAGAAGTATACTGCTACGGATGGGACAATATAGAAACCTGGTTCCCATTCATGTGTTCGAGTAATTGTATTATCTATTCTGTCCAGATAATTGAAGGTCATGGGGCTCCAGAAATAGGTCATATTAAGATTAACTCCTAGCCATTCCGTAATGGTATAGGATGTGGTAAAATCAAACCCTCCAAAACCATTTAGTCCAATATTCAATTGAGCCGCCATCTTGATTCTATTAAAAAAGCGGTTGTTCATATCGGATGCATACTCGGCTCTAAATAGGCCAAACATGGATTCCAGGGGATCGCTCTTGTCAAATAAATTAAACGAGCCCGTACCATCAGTTATTGTACTGTCAGTATTGAAGACCTGACCATAGGCGAACTGCATATAGCTAAAACCAATTTGAATCCGCAACGACCCCAGAGGTACAAAACCTGGCTGGTCGGCTGTGGTTCCAATACGACTGGTAAAGCTATAGTAGAATTGACCTGAAGATGGGTTATAGACAACATTTGAAGGATTTAAAAATGAGGTTGTATCCGTATTTCCCAGAAAGTTCATGTCCTGAAAAGACAGACTACCACCAAAATTAGGTGAGTCAAATTTCAGCACACCACCAAAAGTTCCTTCAAGAGGAGAATTGCTATTCTTCATTAGATTCAAATAGGATGCAGGCAGTGTGACATAAAATTTCAGAACTTCTGTTGCCAGTCCCATGTTTAGTGTCCTGGATGCGGCAGCAGGAAAACCCAGATCCTGTCTACCAAATTCGGTGGCAAATGCAAAATTGGGATTCACACGAATAAACATCCGGGGGAATACAGAAATATCAACGCGCCGGTGGGTCCACCAGAAGGCATCTCGAACCTGCTTGTTACTACGCTCTTCAAAAACATTAACCACATCACCACGACCACCACCAACATCAACAGCGGCGAGGTAATCCCAGTTGTATTTGCGACTTTGAATACGCTCCACCATTTCTACATCCATACTATCTAATACAGCATTGACCAGCTTGTTCAAGACACCGCTACGGCCCTTGGCATAAATGCTTTCCAGGCTGGCATGGCCCTCCACATCGATGCCGACAATCACTCGTAATTCATCGGTTTCCTGCACTTCCAGTTCCGCCATATCATCAATTTCCATGAGGGTATCGATATAGGCTTCCATGAAGCTGCGGCTGAATTCGCGATCTTTAACAACCCATTCCAGCTTGCCAGTTTCCTGAAATCCCTGTGCCCACAGGGTGGATACAAAGACAAGCATAATAAATGAAGTTATGAGGTTTCGAATTTTCACTGGTCCCTCCTTCTTATCATTTCTAACATATTTTAATCTGTATCTTTCGTTTAATAGTTATAGATAAACATTTTGCGATATGAAGTAGCACTTTTGTTCTGATCATCTACGCTAAATTTGATTTCCTGAGATTCAACATTGTCGAAAGGCTCCTCCAACTCAACTTCCCAGCGATAGACCCTGCGACTACCCAGAACCTGAGCTTCTCCCATCTGGCGATTTGATCCAATACCACCCTTCTTCCTGAAGCGACGGATACTATTGTTCTTACCATATGTGGTGATCTCAAAGGTCAAGTAATTGCCATCTCGACCTACTGGATTGATTGAAACCTTGGGTGCCGGTGGTTTAACCACAGTAAGGGAGTGAGTCATACCCTTGACATCACGTCCATCCACGAGGACCTGGAAAGAAATGCTCCCCTCTTCGGTCAAATCAGGTAGTTGAGCAATGGTACCAGGCACGATACCGCCACGGACCGCAGTTCCGCCGACTCGGATAGAGGTCTCGGAGGAAGGAATATCTCTCAGGGCACCTTCAAACATATAGGGGTCACCTACATAAGCCTCAGTAATGGATGGTGCTTTTAGCCAGACTGGCGGCCTCACCTGAAGCTGGAAGTCCACATCAGCATATTCTTCGTCGGACAGTCTGGTTCCCCGCAGGGTAATTTGACCATCCTTGCGACCTCTACCAGTCACCACCGTTACCGGGGTACCTGCATTGAGGTTACCAACCAGATTGCCGCCCTTAATGGCTTTAATCTCCAGATCATCTGAATCCACAATTCCACCAATAATCACTCGAATTTCCCAGGGTAATCCTTCAACAATACTGACCCGTGGGCGATCCACCGTCAGTGTGAAAGGCGCCTGAATGGCGCCACCAGCGGGATCCAGCGGATTCTGGAATTGCTTGTCCAGGGAAATTTTGCCCACATCGGTCATGGCATCCATAATCTTGTGGACGATGGTTTTATCTGAATAGGACTTCTCCAACTCCAACTGAACAAGAGCTTCATCAGGCATAACGCTGACAACAGCCGACATACGATAAAGAATCTCGGCCTTTAGGTCAAAATCTGATTTCGGGATGATGGCAATGAAGGTCTTGTTGTCCGGATCTTGATTTTTGGGAGCAAGATCATAGGATAATTCTTCAAGACCCAACACTTCCGGTGCATCTATGGGATTAAGATGAACAGTTCCCTCAAACGAATCTTTTGAAAAAGCACCGTCAAGAGAAACTTTCAAGTTGATGGTGTCCTTGCTATGGATATCGGTGGCATTTCGAATCCTTACAAGATTCTGGATTTTATCTTTAGAAACTTCCAGAAGGATTTTCTTCTGGTTGTCTTTGAAATGTTTTACTTCACCTTCGATAGCGAAGAAGCTGACAATCGTGGCGATATAAATGATAAA
>JABMQQ010000151.1 GCA_013202495.1 Fidelibacterota bacterium
AGAGTAATAGCTCCCAGAGATTCCGGCTCATCCAGCTCACCATCACCCAGGAAAGCCCAGACTTTGCGATCACTCCTTGGAATCAGTTCACGATTTTCCATATACCGCATAAAACGAGCTTGATAAATAGCCTGGAGTGGTCCAAGACCCATAGAGACGGTTGGAAACTGCCAGAAATTGGGCATTAACCAGGGGTGTGGATATGATGATAGCCCCCCCCCATCGGCTAATTCACGACGAAAATTTACCAGATCCTGTTCGTTCAAACGACCTTCTAAAAAGGCGCGGGCATATATTCCTGGTGAACCATGACCTTGAAAATAGACGAGATCTCCACCAAACTCATCGGTGGCTGATCGGAAAAAATGATTAAAACCTATCTCAAGCAGAGTTGCCGACGATGCATAGGTAGAAATGTGACCACCAATTCCATCACTGGCTTTATTGGCGCGAACCACCATGGCCATGGCATTCCAGCGTACGATAGATTTAATACGACGTTCAATATCCCGATCGCCTGGAAATTGTGGCTGTTGGGAAACGGGGATGGTATTTAGATATGATGTGTTGGGACTATAGGGCAGTCGCACACCATGCCGACTTGCATAATCGATAAGTTCATTTACCAGGAAATGGGCTCGATTAACACCCTCTTCTTCAAAGACAGCAGCAAGAGAGTCCAACCACTCGCTGGTTTCCTGGGGATCAGTATCTTTATGAATATTTACACTAGCCACGGCATACCTCAATCAATATTTGTAATGTTTTGTAATGGAATTTGGGAGGATAATTTGGAGTAACTCATACTAACGTGACTATAATAGTCATAAAACGTCGTGCTGCAATAGCAATCGCAGGCTCCGCACCGATTTATCTCTATTTTTTGTCTGATATCTGATATCCCCACGATCACATCAAAGCTTTTTCCGGCAACTGATAATCTAACCTGAAATTGACTATCTCCGCTCTAAACTATTTTGTTGGTTAATCAAACCGCCTCTCCCTTCGACAAGCTCAGGGGCCGGCTAAATACCCGGACATTGAGTTCATCGAAATGTCCAGTACCCCGGTTACTATTTTTTTTGGGATTTACGAGCTCGGCGAATGCTAAAATATTTCAGCGGGTTCAATCCAATGGCAATACTTCTTTTCACCGACTGGGTGTCTTCCTCATCGGATTGAGATGTGAATTTATCCAAAGCCTTTTCAATTACCGTCCTGGTGGGGTTGAGAGCATAGCGAGAGAAGTCTATGGCTTTTTGTTTGGCGATGTCGTTGAGCTGTTTCTTGATATGTCGAATGGGTTCTTCAACGATGGCTTTGGTGGAATCAAGAATCTGCATGGGATCTGGGGAGAGATCTCGAGTGGATTCGATATATGTCATCCTGCAATAGTTCTCTGTGATGAGTGAAATGCGTGATAACAAGACCGCATTGGTAAAACCGCTGGCAATGGATACCATGACCTTATCAAAGAAGGGAATACTTTTCAGGGTGTCTGTTCCCATCTTTGAGATGAGTTCTTCCACTGCAAATTCGACACCTTCCGATCCACCAATAGCTACTGAATAATAAATCTGTTTCATTATCTGCCAAAGATCTCTCCCAGTTGCACGACCTGTATAAAGGGTGAATATTTCCTTCACCAGATTTACGTTTGCTGAAAAAATGAGAATGGCGTCAATAAAACCGTACTGTGATACAGCACTGCTATAAAATAAGTGAACGACATATTTACGCCTGATATCGTCACAACGTTGAGAGAGCGCAATGCCTGATGCTTCATAGCGTTCAAGGGTTGTACCAGAAATGGGCAGTAGATATCCACTCTCTTTGAGAATTTTATTACTCATTCTGCGCTGGATGCGCATTTCCATGAGTTCTGATTCTTTCCGCTTTTTCCGAACAGGACCGGGATCGCTACTGAGTCTGCTAATTCTGTAGAGCGGGATTACTACGAAGTAAACCAAAACAGAAATCAAAATTGCAAGAACGAGATATCCCAGATAGGGGTTCGCCGTGTAGGCCAGGACATAAAAATTGAGCATCTCTCGCAAGATGAGATAGGTGAAAAGGGCAATAACAAATAGGATGAGTCGTTTTAACATTTTCATATTCTAAAACTAACTCTGATATGGTAAAAATGGTACCTCATAAAATAAAAGAAGCCCACTCAAAAGTGGGCTTCTTTGTTTAACGGAGGAGTGCGTTAAAAAACGCCTTATAACGTGCTTTACTTCAGATACATCATCTTCTGAGTAGCATGGAAAGATCCAGCTTCCATCCGGTAGAAATAAACTCCAGAAGCCTGGTTTTCTGCATTCCAGAGAATATTGTATCTCCCAGCATCCATTGATCCATTTACCAATGTCTGTACCAAACTTCCTCTAAGATCAAAGATATTGATCTTCACATTCTGAGTTTCAGGAAGCTCAAAGGAAATTGTAGTTGATGGGTTAAAGGGGTTCGGATAGTTGCCCTTCAAGGCATATTCATCTGGAATCAGCATATCATCAACGGCAACTGGTGTTAATAAAGTATCCGCATTTGATGCAATACTTTCCACATCTGGAGTATACAAGGCCGTGAGATGATAGATATAGGTCTGATCATCACCCAGCTCATCAACCTCTGTATAGGCGCGGGCATTGGGATCATCGATAGTGGCAACCATAACTTCATCGCGGTATACATTGAAGCCCATAAGAGATGTCTCTCGAGTTTCACGTATCCCAGTGTCACCTGCTACTGCCAGAGTATTGGTTGTGGCTTCAAAGATATGACCACTTGATGTGTTGTTGAGGCTGAGCAATGTGGATCCACCCAGGTTATCACTAACAACACCCTGAACCATCACATTTCTGTCAATTCCGAATCCAGCCAAGGATTGCCACGTTGCCCCATCATCAGTTGACACGACATCACCATAGCCAATTACAGCTGGACCTTCATCCATTCCAATGCAGTACTCACCATCAAGTGTGCCCACAGCTTCGAAGCCAATCCAGAACCAATCAGAAGAGCTAATTTCAACTGGTACAGTAAGCTCTACCTCGTTCCAGCCATAGGCTAGAGGATTTGAAACCGTCTGTTCATAGACCAGGGTTTCTGCGAGTTCACCCGTCCAGACCTTGACAGCTACATCAGCACCATCGTTCAGATAGAAACGTATCATTTCAAGTATGTCGCCATCTGCGTCAACCAGGTTTTCAGGTGAGAATCTGGCGGCACCAATGATGTTCCCACCACCGATGACACCTACAGCATCTTCATAGATACCATTATCCCAGTGGAGATTATATATGTCAGTATCCATGGCCCAGCTCAATTGAACTGACTGAGCTTCATCGATTTCTGCTTCGAACGCAGTGGGTGGGTAGTAGGGATTCTGAAGATAAATATGGACAGGATCCGTTGTTTCAGATTCTTCTAATTCATAAACAACTGATACAGCATAACTATGATCACCGAAATCAACATCGCTATCATAATGGGTTGTGGTTTCAGGATTTTCTACAGTATAGATAAGCTCATTATCCCTATACACGTTGTATGCTTCCATTACTGGAGGTACTGGAGTCACGTCTATTTTTGCAAAGACATTTACGTTTCCAACGATTCCAAAACCATTGGTGAGATCATACCAATAGCCACCTGTACGAACGATGTCAGAATATCCCGATCGAGCAGCTGGTTCAGCATCATGAGAGAACGCATTCCCACCAAAAATCTCAACGGAATAGCCAATGTATAGCGACGAGGTATCACTAATTATGTATGGCTCTTCCAGCTCAAATTCATTCCAGAATTGAAGTACATAGTCAGTCAAAGGAACGGAAAGAACCTCATTGACAGCGTCCTCCCCAGTCCAGATCTTCAGAGTATATGTGCCAAGATCATTAACTGGGATGAATCCGATGCTTGTCAATGATTTACCAACATACTGTGTTAATTCTGCAGCATCATATTTGATGGCTACATCATAGGTCCCACCACTAAAGGCACTATAAGTCCCGCCCATAGTTCCGTTATCATATTGCAGATTTGCCATGACAGGAGGAAATGTTGGTGCAACCCATGACAGGTTGACTTCATTTATGTCCGTCTGAGCAACAGCAAGATTATCTGGTGTAATGTAAGGACTCACCAATTCGATTGAAGCAAGTGGTGAAGGATTAGAAGTTTCCACATCGCCATAGAGTGCGGTCATCGCATAATTGTGTACACCATAGTCGAGACCAGCATCAAGATATTCACGTGATGCTGTCGTATCAAATGTGGCCAACTCTTCACCTTCACGGAACAGTTTATAACCTGTTACCACTGGGTTGATGACTTCACGCTCGATTTTGATACTCATATTGATGTTGGCATCAATATAGTAGCCGTCCATCAATGAGTACCAACTTCCACCCATTCCCACGGATCCTCCCTTACCATCTGGAACAGCTGGACCTTCATCATGCGTAAAGTAGATGCCACCCCAGGCTGCTAACTCATAGCCAAAATAATGGGTAACCGATGCATCAATGATATACTCTGTGGCAGGTGTAAAATCATTCCATTCGTCAAAGCTGATATCTGACAGGACTTCTGAATAGACTTCTGTGTCACCATTGTCGCATGTATAAACTTTCAACGTATAGGATGTTGCACCAGAATTTGATGGAATAAAACCAATACTGGAAAGTGGCAGTCCATCAAAGTCAGCCAAATCCTCAGGGCTATAGATAATTGCATAAGTACTGGTACCACCCATCCAGCTGGTGTATGAACCGGCGTTTGTTCCAGAATCATAACGTAATTCAGCATTGGCTGGTGGGAAATGAGGTGTATCCCAGGTTACGACAACATCATGAATATCTGTTTTTGTTGCTGTCACAGCGTAGGGTGGATAATAGGGATCCTTTAGATCAACAATCGCAATATTTGAGGGCAGTGACTCACCTTCATCAGTAGCTGCAGTCACACCATAATGGTAAAGACCAAATTCCAAGCCCTCATCCACATAACTACGATCTTCGAGGGATGCTGAAGATCCAATCATCTCACCATCACGATACACATTATATCCAGTGAGTTCGCGGGTCATGTGAGTATTCAAACGATTACGGGCTGCACGTTGGGCAACAGTCTCAACCATTCCCTTCATGTTCAGGTTGGCATCAACATAAAAGCCATCATTGAGTGAGTACCAGCTGCCACCCATACCGACTGAACCACCTTTGCCATCAGCAATGGCTGGACCAGCATCATAGGTAAAGGCATCGCCACCGAAGAATTCGACTGTAAAACCAAAATACAGGGGTACTGAAGCATCAATTGTATGGGGAACTGATAACACAATATCGTTCCATTCACCCACGATAAGACCTGAAAGTGGTTCGTTCACAGCAAGTGTTGCACCATTCTCACCTGTCCAGACTTTTAAGGAGTGAGTGCCACCTGAGTTCACTGGAATAAAACTGATGGTGGTCAGAAGTGATCCATCAAGTTCTGTGAGATCAGCAGGATCGTATCTTACAGCAAGATCATAGGTACCACCCATGAATGAGTTATAGGTTCCAGCTTGTGTTCCATCGTCATACTGCAACCATTCTGTGGTTGGTGGAACGGTTGGTACACCCCAATTCAATGCGACATTGCGGAATTCCTGAACTTCGAAAGCCAGGTCTGCAGGAACTGCCAAAGCATTTTCATCGACGGTAGCAAAGACTGGTAGTGATACTCCGGCTTCAACACCGTTAAAAAGAGAAACTACTGTATATTCGTGTGTTCCTGGTAATACATAGTAATCCATATAGACCAGTTCATCTGCTGCAGTAACACCAACCAGCTCTTCTCCACGATAAACATGATACCCAGAGGCCAGGTCAACAGCGTTCCAGTTGACTGTCACATTAAAGGCATCAACCGTTGTTGTCACTCCGGAAGGACTTACATAGGCCAGATCAAGTTCAGTGGTATAAATACCCTGACTCGTGGTAGAGATATAAACGGTGGATCCATCTGGCGAATAGATTACATCAGTATAATCAGCTGCGATATTGCCATCAAAAGCTTGCCAGGTATCACCATTGTCGTATGAGATGACAACTTCATTTGCAAAAGTCACCATGACCACAATTCCGGGTAAAACCGGATTGAATTCTACAACCTTACAGTCGGAATCATGAACGAGATACCAGCTCATGCCACCATCTGTCGATTTATAGGTACCTGCATCGCTGGAGACCAGCAGCATGTCGCTTGAAAAAGGACTAATGCTCCCGTCATAAATTCCAGCATAGCTTGGGAGATCATCGCTTACCTGACTCCAACTGTCTCCACCATCTTCAGTCTTTACCACCAGACCGTCACCAAAAGTGTAAATCACATCATCATTATCATAAGCAACAACTACATCAGTCATAGCATGATGGTTATTGTCACTACCATCAATAACTGTCCAGGATTCACCGAAATCATCAGATTTGATTAATTCAGAAGCAACACCCTCATACCAGGTGGTAGCGAACATGGTTCCAGGAGTTGTCAGGGAACGTACCAATTCAGTGAATCCACCACCGGCATAATCCAGATTGTGCCATACAAGACTCTCATTGGCACCATGATCCGTGCTTCTGTACATGAGACCATTATTAATAGCGTTACGCTTTGCAATCATGACCATACCAGGCATTGCTGGATCGGTCATCAAGGCTTTAACCTCAGCGCCTATGGTGCCTGGATCTGTATAATCAGTCCAAGTAGCTTCAGCAGAGGAATACACATTCAGGCCATTATAGTTACCTGCATAAACAGTATATTCACCGTCAGCTTCTTCGGCAATATTCATTTCCGTTGTTGACCCGGAAATCATAGTGTACTGCTCCCAGGTGTAGCCATTGTCAGTTGTTATATAGGCTCCGATTTCAGAAATAGCGATAGCTACATCATCTGAAGCAGAGCTTATTGCAAGATCGAATGAGAAGAAAAATTCTGTGTTAATATCCCATGATTGAGATCGCCAGGTAACGCCACCATCATTGGACATGAAAACTTCATTAGATTCAGCCATATAAATATTGTCGGGATTGCTACCAAATCTCATCACTCTTGGAGCATCAGAAACACTATTCACGCGAGGTAGATCAACCAATTGCCAGCTTGCACCTGTATCTGTAGTAGTATAAAAGAATTGATTCCAGGAACTGTAAGATCCTAGAAAATACTCACCTGAATTGGTTGGATGAGCGACAATCATGCGACCCCTGTCAACCCCTTCGCCGATAGAATCCGCTGGAATAACTTCCCAGTTAACTCCTAAATCAGTGGTCTTATGAAGACCATTGTAGGTAGTTAGAAACATGATGTCATCATCAACGGCATCCATTGCCAGATAAAATAAGTTTTCTTCAGGAATTGGAACATCCGACCAGGTCATACCCATATCATCAGAAATTTTAATATTACCACTCCAACCATCCTGCCAGGTAGCAATTCTGCCTGTCGTTGGATTGATCGTATAGTTTTCTATAGGTGCAGAAAGGACCTGGGTAAAACTTTCACCATTATCTGTGGACCGATACAGCCCGTTCTCAGGTAAATTTGGATTCCAGCTAATATTTGCAGCGAAATAAACTGTGCTATCACTAAACGGATCATTCAGGATATTCCAAATCTGCATATAGCTGAAATTTTCTCCATCAATGACATAAGTGATATCCCACGATGCACCGGCATCTACCGATTTATAAAATGTATACTTGTTGGATGCATACATAATGTTCGTATCATCAGCATCGTATTCAATTGAATAGAACCTACTTGACATGGGGCCAATTGGGGTCCATTCCTGGGCGAAAGCGGCTGATAAGCTGATCAGCACCATCAGACCAAATAGCATTACTTTTTTTAAGGACATACCATTCTCCGTTTTTGTGGTTTTATCATCATTTTCCTTCCGTTTCCGCAAGGACTTCATTTGCATGGTTTATCAGGGCTTCTATTGAAACTGGTTTGGGGTAAAAGGCATGAACCCCAAGCGTATTTACAACCTTCGCCAAGCGCTCTGTGTAATATCCAGTAAATAGGATCACCCTGGTTTCAGATTGAAGGTCTCTTATCAATCCTATTAATTGAAGACCATCATAACCCTTCATCATAACATCTGAGAAAACGAGTTCATGTGCTTCACGCTTAAATTTCTCGAGAGCCATCACAGGATTAGTGAAGGCATCCACAGAAAAACCGTGGAGTATTAGCGCCTTTTGTAAACTTGAAAGGCTTAGTGCATCATCGTCTATTAGTAATATTCTCATTGTAGTTCCACCTTTGTTTATTCAAGCGGCGTGCCAGTGGATATTATGAATAATTGATATGATATAAGATGTGTATTATCAGTACTTAACAGCTGATACTAAATTTACTACAATAGTGTCGTAATGGAGCTATGGTTTGTTTTGAATGCTCCGTTATGGAGCAGGAGAAGGCTTGCGGAAGTGTTTAGAGCAGAGGTGTCAGTTTACGATTGATCCGGTTACGCGTGATGCCGAGATACTCTGCCGCTTTACTCTTATTGCCATCGAAATGCTCGAGAATTAGCTTAATGATATCCTGTTCAAGCTCATCATAAGGATATTTATCCTGCTTGAATCTTAAGCGCATCTCTGCAGGTTTCTCAAGCTTATCTGAAATACTTTTGGGGGAGATTCGTGAGAGATGTTCCGAGCGTAACTCAACTGCATCATGCAGCAGGACAGCCCGTTCGATTAAATTCCGTAATTCGCGGACATTCCCCGGCCAGGAATGATTTTCCAGTATTGCCACTACTGAAGGGTGAACCAGCTGGAATCGTTTCTTCTTCTGCGCTGAAAACTCTTCTAAAAATAATTTTATCAATGGGCCAATATCAGCCTTTCGGTCCTTGAGTGCAGGTACCTCAATGCTAGCCGTATTCAAACGGTAATACAGGTCTCGTCTGAAGCTGCCTGCATCGATCATCTCTTCCAAACCTCGATTGGTGGCACAGATCAATCTGACATCAAGCTTGATCTTCTTACCACCACCAAGACGATACATTTCCTTCATCTGCAGAGCGCGGAGTAGTTTGGGCTGCATGTCAATGGGAAGATCACCAATCTCATCAAGAAAGAGAGTACCCCCCTGTGCTAATTCTAGTTTGCCAGACTGCCCCTTGCGCTTGGCTCCTGTGAATGCACCAGGCTCATAGCCAAAGAGCTCACTTTCGAATAAGCTTGGCGTAATGGCTGAACAATTTAGGGTGATAAATGGCAGTAATTCCTCACCCTCTTTAAAATGTACCATCCGGGCAACCACTTCCTTACCTGTTCCAGTTTCACCGCGGATAAGGACATTAACATTCCTATCCTCATGAAGCATCTCGGTCAACTCAGCCACATCTCGCATTTCTGAAGAAAAAATCCCGATCAGACCTAAATCAAAAACATTTACTAACTGATGTTCAGAGTGCTTTGTCTCGGAAGCTACATCAATTGTTTCTTTGGGAAGTGCTGATGTTGCTTTGTCTTTATTGATTGACTTCAATTTTGACTCATGATTTGATACAACCATGGCCAACTGATCCACATTAACTGGTTTCTGTAAATAGTCTGTTGCTCCCAGCCTCAACGCCTCGATTGCTGATTCGAGTTCACCAAAGCCTGTCATAAGGACAACATCTGATTCAATCCCAGTTTCATGGGATTTAATTTTCTCTAATAGATCCAAGCCATTCATACCTGGCATTCGAATATCTGTGATAGTAAGTGGGAAGGGCTCTTTCTGGAACATATCCCAAGCCTCATCAGCGGCCTCTGCCGTGCTAACATCATGCTCGAGATAGGTACTTAAAAATTTTGCCATCGATTGACGGCTCAGTGGATCATCATCAACCAGTAGAATTCTCATGCAAATCCTCATTCGTAAGTGGGATAAAAAGGGTAAAAGTAGCTCCTGATTCATGTGTATCTGAATTGCTTGCGGCGATACGCCCCCCCATCCGGGCTGATGCCTGCTGTGCTATTGCGAGTCCAAGCCCAGTACCCTTTTCTGGTTTTCTGGTTGTAAATAGAGGATCGAATAGTTTTTCAATTTCCACCTGAGGTAATCCAATTCCATTGTCTTGGACTTCAAGTTCAAAAATTTCCTTATTAAGACGAGTTACTATTTTTATCTCTTTGCGATGATTTTTAGAATCATCCAGAGCATGCATAGCATTTACCACCAGATTGATCAATATCTGTTCGAAGTCAATGCGATTTAATTTAATCATCACGTCATTTTCATGTAAATCCAGACTGAGAATAATCCCATGGGCAAAAAGTTGGCGATCTAAAAGTGAAAGGGCGTTCTGAATAGCCTCGTTGAGACTTACCATCTCGGTTTTTTTTGATTCACTGGGAGTCCAAAAGGAGCGCATATGCCGAACGATCTCATCGATTCGATCAACCCCGCGAGCAATCTGCTCCAATTCCTCTACAAAAAGTTGGGGTAAAATTTTGGGATTGTTCTTATTCCAGTATAGCACGCTATTGGCACTGACAGAAATGGCGTTTAGAGGCTGATTAATCTCATGCGTAATTCCTGCAGCCATAACCCCAATTGAGGAGAGTCTGGCAGATTTTTCAATGAGCTGTTGATAGCGCAACTCTTCCTGCTCTTCAGCAAAACTGGCTGAGATTTGTGCAATACTATCACTGAGTTGAGAATTAAACAGGTCTTTGCGGAGTTGCGATTCTTCCTTTCCATATTTGAAGGCGGTCTCGTAGTTCCCCATGTCAGCATGCAGTTTTTGTAATGCCTCGAGGCACACCAATTCATATTGACGCAATTCCTGCTCTCGCATCATCGTCAGGGCATGAGTTAATTTTTCAAGCGATTCGTCATATCGCTTGGCAGATCTCAAGGTTTCACCGTATTGCAATTCCAGGGTTGGAGCTATATCCAGGTCATCGAGGGTATCTAGCAGGGCAACGGCTCTATCTAAATATGCCAGGGAGGCATCGATATCACCCTCCATCCGCATTGTTTCACCAAGATTGCCCAGACTGATAATTTGACTCCGACTATTATCTGCTTCAATGGCAAGTTCAAGGGCCTGATGGAAAAGACTTTCTGCTTCTTTAAACTTTTTCTCTTCACCAAGAATACTGGCCAGGTTATTCAGAACTCGATAATTTTTGGGATTATTTTCAAGCGCTTCTCTGTTGTACTTTTCAGCAAGCTGCTTTTCCCCCATAGAGTAGTAGACCTGAGCCAGGTTATTCAGAGTTGCCGATCTGAGGTCATCGTGGTCTAAATCCTGGATTGTTTCTAATCCTGCCTGGAAATGTTTGAGTGCAGACGCAAAATTAAGCAATTTTGAGTGATAAAGACCCAGAAGATTATGGGCTTCACAGATATGATGGGGCAATTGTTGAAGCTCGGCCATTTCCAAAGCTATTTTGGCAAGCTCCCGGCTCTTATAAAGCTTACCCTCCCAGATCAGTGATTCCGATTCACGAATGAGCTCAACTACTCTGTTTGGACTATTTGGACCAGCCGCTTCATGAGGGGATAAGTAAAATCTATGTTTAATTGGCTGCATCTGACTCATTCGATTTGTTAGGTTACTTGTGACACATAATGATTTGTGAAAGTAATCATCATTCCAAACTTAGGAATGTTATTCTGTATACCGATATTTATATCAATCGATTCTATGTTGAAGGAAGGGTCCGTAAAGCTGATCCATTCCCAATGTGTGATCCAATAACCAACCAGCAAGAAAATTGAGAACTTCGTCTATGGTTACACCATCATTCTTTGCAATTCTCTCCTGATACTCGATGACGTGTGACAATAGAACCTCGTGCTCAGAGATATGCTCATCCAACCCTTCAAAACCAAAATGTTTCATCATGGCTTCTTCAGCCACAAAATGAAAGAGGGTGTAGCTACGGAGCTGTTCCATGGTGTTCTTTATAACATCAGGATCACTATTATCCTCTTGAGCAAAAATGAGTGAGTTGATCATTTCAAACAAAATTTTATGGTGCTGATCAAATTGTCGGATGCCGACACTGAATCGATCTTCCCAGACTAGTACTTGCATGAGTATATCTCCTCGTTAATTCGACAAGATATTAGATTGAACCCTATTCTGCAATGCGTGCATCAATAATTATTAATTTGCATAACCCCTCTCTCATTATGTAAACTAATCCGCCATTTTCAAGAATGATCCTGCACAAGCAAGGGGATACCTTATTATGAGTATACGATACATTTTCATAGGCTTAGTTTTCTTCCCACTATTTCTAGAAGCCCAAATTTCAGATGTAAGAATCCCATCCAGCATAGAGAAATACTTTCAGATGAACCGCAAGGGTCCGGAGCTCGTTTCGGCTGAGGTGTTCGACCACCACCAATCTGGACGCACCCTGAAATTGAAGATTGTGGCAACCCGTAATAATAGTGGCAAGGACCTGGCCTTTGCCTTTGCGGCGGCTGCAGCAATTGCAAATATGGCCGACCGTCCAGTTGAGCTATTATGGGTAGAAATGGATATAAATTTTAAAGACTCAGAAACAACGGTGGCTCTAGCACCTGCGAATTGTACCATCGATGCCATTATTTTAAAAAATACTGAAACTGAAAAATGGTGGAAGGATTGTCTGCAATTTCCATAGTGTAAGCTATTATTTTGATTTAGAATTCCGTTGATAAAGGGGGAAAACCGCTATCAGACTACGGAACTTATTCATCGTCACATTGTTCTATCCTATGCTTCTGGCGGCTCAAATACCTGATGCAAAAATTTCTGGCTGTATTAAACAATATTTCAAGCTGAATCGATCTGGTCCAGAACTGGTTTGCGTCGATGTGTTTAAGCATCCCGAATTGGGTCATACAATAAAAATCAGGATTAATGGACGTCGAAACCGATCAGCGCAAGACCTCGCGTATGCATTTACCGCGGCTGCTGCAGTCGCCAATCTTCATGGTCACATTGAAGTGTTGTGGGTGGAAATGAATATTATTTTCAAAGGTGTAGAGACTACCCAGGCTCTGGCACAAGCCGATTGCACCATTGATGCTCTTATTGTGAGAAATTGTGACACCCAGGATTGGTTGAATAACTGTCTGCAATTTCCATAGTTCAACGATCCCCACAACCAGTACTTCATACCCATGGACGTTGGAATGTATATCTCTTTGCAAGACCTTCTGCCGAATAAAATTACCACTGGTCGAAGGTTGTCTAAATGGATCATCAGGCAATTTATATTGATCCCATATTCAGCATGTGGAGAACACCCGCAATAGACCTCCGTATGGTATAACTTGACTTCTGAGGGGAACATGGATCGCAAACAAACCTACACCATTGCATTACTATCATTTTCACTATTATCACTTGAATTAATCTGGACCCGCATTCTGGCAGCGGAGTTCTTCTATACCTTCGCCTTTCTAGTACTTTCCCTGGCTATTCTCGGTCTTGGACTGGGGGCTTTGACCCTGCGCTTGATCCCCAGAGTGGACACCATGAGAAGTATGCGAAATAGCCTGCTCCTGGGCGGGATTATGATCCTTATTGGTCCTCCCCTGGTCTATCGTCTCGGAATGAGCTTCTCTGCCCTGACAGGCAGTCTGGCCATGCTGGGAAAACTCATACTGGTCATTCTCATTCTCAGCTCCAGTTTTTATTTCTGCGGCATCACGCTGGCTATTCTTTTCAAACGCTTTCACGTCAATATCTCTAATTTATATATGGCTGATCTGCTGGGTGCCGGACTCGGGGTGATTGGAGCCATCATATCAATGAATATTTTCAGCACTCCAGTGGCTGCCTTTCTGGTCGGTATTCCCATTTTTGTCGCTGCCATGTTAAATAGTGAGAGGTTGTTCAAGATAATTCCCGCTACACTGATCCTTCTGGCGATGGGTGCCAGTTACAATGGTCACAGCCTCCTGAAGTCAGCCAAACCTGAACGTCTCCCCAGCATCTACCAACACTGGGATGCCATGGCACAGATCAAGATGTTCGCCTATCCCGGTGATGAAGCCAGAGGGATGGTGATTGACAATGCAGCCAATACACCTGTGTACGGATTCGATGGAGACTTCAGCTTACCGGATAGCGCATCCGAAGACCTGTGGGGTATTCCAGCAGGTGATTTAATTCGTCAGTTTGAATCCTGTAGATTTCTTTCTCTTGGAGCAGGAGGTGGTGCAGATGTCATCCAGGCATTGGTTGAGGGTGCTGCTGAAGTTCATGCTGTGGAGGTCAACCCATGGTTTAACAAAATGCTCACTGAAGGGGATTCTCAGGGATATCTGAGCTCATATACTGACACCCTTTCATCTGAGCTGGTGACTCTGCCCGAGTACACAAGTCAATTTTATAAGGATTCAAGAGTTACTGTGGTTTCCGAAGATGCACGGGCATTTATTCGTCGGCACACTTCTCGTTTTGATGTGATCTACTCATTGAGTTCCAATACCTTTGCTGCTCTGGCATCAGGATCCTTTGCTCTGGCTGAAAATTACCTATTTACCACGGAAGCATTCCAGGACTACTGGACCGCTCTATCCGATTCAGGATACCTCATGATGGAGCATCAATTCTATATGCCTCGACTGGTGAGCGAGGCGCTCCTGGCTCTGGACAATCTGGGGGTTGAGCAACCAAAAACCCATATTGCAATATACAATTTGCCCAATATGCGGCGGAAGGTGCTCCTGATGTCAAAAAGAGCGCTGGAAACTGATTTCTTGCAGATCGCTCTACGAGATATCACCAGTGAGAACCATGACGATGTCCATCTTGTCTATCCAGCCGTGGATTCACTCCGAGACAATATTTACCAAAGAATTGTGGATCAGGGTTGGAAGCAGGTAGCCGATTCACTAGCAATTGATATTTCACCCAATAGTGATAACCGACCTTTTGCTGCTCAAATGGGATTGTGGAGGAATCTGAGCTTTGACAAAGAGGCGAGATTGCTGCCCTATGAATTTAGAGGCTTCCCTCTGACGAAAATGATTGTCGTGATTATCATGCTGGTGGTTCTGGTGCTCATCTTCCCCATCACACTCATGCCTTACCTGAAAAAGGGACCTGGTCTGTCCCTCAATCACTACGCCTATTTTGCCATGATTGGATTTGCCTATATGTCAGTGGAGTTGATTCTGATGCAGCAATTTACCCTGTTGGTAGGTCCGTCAATGTATAGTGTGGCTGCAATTCTCATGACCCTTTTGATCAGTTCAGGTATTGGAAGTCGCTACTCCTCAACCATTGAGTCCAAAATGGTTTTCTTCGCAATCATAGCATGGCTTTTCCTTGATATAGTACTCTTCAAATACTTCGTTATACTGTTTGGCGATTTTGAACAAAGCATACGAATCGGTGCAACGATCTTCCTGGTCAGTCCATTGGGATTCTTCATGGGAATGCCTTTTCCCAAGGGCGTCAGACATGTTGGACCTCTGGTTGACTGGAGTTTTGCCGTGAACGGTGCGGCTTCAGTGCTGGGTTCCACAGTCACGATTCTCATTGTGATCAGTTGGGGATATTCAATCGGCCTGGTAGTTGGTCTGTTATGTTATGCTGGAGCTGGATTGTTGATGTGGAGAAACTCGCGTGCCTAGGAGACATATCGTCTATCAGGCTGTTATCCCGTAACATGAAAATCTTTTAATCTTCGCGGGGAGGGGCTCAAAACTGTCAATTGTCACGCCTGCCAAAACCAACTCTTGCGAAGAGCAATCAACATCAATTTCCCGTTTACTTTTGATGTTGTAGACAATGATTTACCATAGGCTATCTCATAATTATTATTGGAGTTATATCGTCCTTATCAATTCTGATATAATGTAGATTTCAGGTCCAATGCCCCTTCATCGTCTGAGCGCTAAAAACCTTGATTTGACAATGCAAATCTATAGATTTCATCACTTTAGGGATAACAACCATTTCGATTCATACATTAGTTTGGTATAAGATTTGTTAATATTATTCAGCATCATATGATACTGAATTTAAATCATAACAACCATGACATAAGACTGAGTGAACTGATGTATTCTCTGTGTATTACAGACCTTCAGTTCATGTTCTCACTCTCAACAATACTGGAGCGTAAAGCATGAAGAAACTACTAATCCTTGGAGCTGGAACTGCCGGCACGATGATGCTTAATAAAATGGAATCTGTTCTGGACAAAGAAGAATGGGATATCACCATTGTTGATCAATATGAAACCCATTATTACCAGCCCGGATTTTTATTTATTCCTTTCGGTATATATAACCGCCGCGATGTTATCAAACCCAAACGAGATTTTTTCCCGCCAGGTGTCAATGTCATATTCTCCAAAATTGATCTAATCGAAGCTGACAAAAACCAGGTTATTCTGGATGGTGGTAAAGTGCTATCCTACGACATCCTTCTGGTAGCTACTGGTACTAAGATCAACCCCGGTGAAACCGATGGCATGCAGGAAGGTGGCTGGCACAAAAATATCTTTGATTTTTATACTGTTGAAGGAGCCGTCGCTCTACAGCAGTTTCTGAAATACTGGGAGGGTGGGAAAATGGTTCTCAACATCGTTGAGATGCCCATCAAATGTCCAGTTGCTCCCCTTGAATTTGTTTTCCTGGCAGACTGGTGGTTTACAGAGCAGGGTATCCGGGATAAAGTGGAAATCGAGTTTGTAACTCCCCTTCCAGGAGCTTTTACAAAGCCCAAGGCTTCCAAGGTTTTTGGTGAATTTTTGAATAAGAAAGGTGTCAGCCTCACCCCGGAATTCAGTACTGGTCGTGTGGATTGGAAAAATAATAAACTGGTCTCCTGGGATGAAACATCAATTGACTATGATCTGCTGATAACCATCCCTACCAATATGGGTGATGATCTTATTGCCAGATCAGGTTTGGGTGATGAGCTGAATTTCATTCCAACTGATAAATTCACACTTCAATCACAGGCTAATGACAACATTTTTGTCATCGGTGATGCCACCAACTTACCCAGCTCCAAAGCGGGTTCTGTTGCTCACTTCCAGGCCGACATTCTTCAGGATAATCTTCTGAGCTATATTGATGGTAAACCACTCAGGGGTAAGTTTGATGGTCATGCGAATTGCTATATTGAATCAGGCTTTGGCAAGGGCATTCTCATTGATTTTAACTATGAAACTGAGCCACTACCTGGCAAGTTTCCACTACCTGGTGTCGGTCCCTTCTCCCTATTAGAAGAAACCCGCATGAATCATTATGGCAAAATGATGTTCCGCTGGATGTATTGGAATTTGCTATTAAAAGGGGCTGAATTGCCCATCGAATCCCATATGCTTATGGCTGGAAAGCGAGCCTGACATGAGCGGCAGTGACATTTCTGGTCAGCTGGCAGAAATCCAGACTACACTGGATGGAATTACAGCTGAACTGGCCCTGGTCAAACAGCAGCGACAGGAGATGGAAGATCTCAAAGAGGATCTAACGCGGGTCGCCAAAGATCTTTTTGCAGGAGCCATCGAGGAATTTGAGGACATTGCTCCTTTTGTTCGGACTGGTGACTTCCTCCATCTCGTCAAACTCATCCTGAGAAACACCAACAACATCACTGAGGTGATTGGCAAGCTTGAAAGCGCCCTGGATTTCTTTGAAGATTTCAAACCAATTGGTAAAGAGCTCTTTGGAGACACCCTGGATACATTAGACAAGTTTGATCGAGCCAAGTATTTCGAATTCGCCAGCGAGGCAGTCCATATCAGTGATAATGTGGTTGAACATTTTTCAGCAGAAGATGTCAAGCAATTGGCTGATAACATAGTTCCCATCCTTGAAACTGTAAAAGCAATCACTCAACCTGAAATGGTTGGCGCCGTTAAAAATGCCATTATGGTTTTTGGCACTTTAGATGTCAAAGGAATCAAGCAAGTGTCCATATGGAAAGCTATGAGAGAGTTGAATACACCTGAGATGAAGCGCGGACTTGGATTTATGGTCGCGTTTTTGAAAAATATTGCAAATAGAAGAGATGAATTAATTAAAGGAGATGAATAATGCCTACAAAAGAAATAGCTGGAGTAAGTGTGGAAGTCGATGGAGAAGGATTCCTAACTGACCACAAGATCTGGAACCTTGACCTGGCCGCAGCCATCGCAAAGGAAGAGGGTATTGATCCATTAACAGATCGTCATGTTGAGGTACTCAACTTCATGCGTAAAGAATTCGAAGAAAATGGTACAGCTCCTTCAATTCGAAAAATGAATAAGCTAAATATCGTGCCCACCAAGGAACTTTACGCACTTTTCCCCGGTGGTCCAGCAAAGAAGGCAGCAAAAATCGCAGGTCTGGGAAAACCCCAGGGCTGTATCTAAAGGAGTGTCATGATGAGTGAACAACCTGAACCAATCAAAAAAGTTTCTCTAATCGTTTCCAAGGGTTCTCTGGTAGACGTTTATCCCGCGCTAGTGATGGGAAATGGTGCTCGGATGGAAGGCATGGAAGCCTCAATCTTTTTCACTTTCTTTGGACTGGGAGCATTGATTAAAAAGACTCAGAACTCTTTGAAGGTGGCCACCGTGGGTAACCCTGCCATGAATATGGCCATGCCCATGTTGAAGATGCCTATTACCATGCCCTTCCCCACCTTATTAGGTGCCATTCCAGGCGTCTCCAATTTTGCTACCTGGATGATGAAAAATGAGATGGAAAATCTCGATATTCCCACCATTCCTGAGTTCCTGGAAATGTTCACAGATGCCGGTGGTGAAGTCTTCGCCTGTAAGCTGGCCATGGACATGTTTAAGTTGAACAAGGATGATCTATGTGATGAGGTCTCATCTGTGTTGACAGTGGGTGAATTTTACGAGCGCTCAGCTGGAGCATCCATCATATTTACATAATTTTTGCGGATTAACTGCCAAACACAACTGAGGTCTTGCAATTTATCTCAGTTGTGTTTGGTTATTGAATTCACTCGATTTCTTAAGCCTGGAAATAGATTTGCTTCTAATCAAAAGGGAGATGCTGGTTATTCGTACGCCATGTTATCTTTTTGAATCCAATCCCTGATTTTATAGGCGTCCTCAGGGGAATTTAAGAATCGGTACATATTTTCATTCCCAGTATTTTCAATTTTCTCTAATATTTGGTCACTCACCATAATGATACTGTCATATTCGGTGAGGTAAATTCCTCCTCGAGCTACTTCTACCCCATGACACCGAATACAATTGTGAGCGAAAATAGGTTCGATTTCATTGACATAACTGAGAGGGGAATATGAATATGCTACAGACTTATTCACTTCAGCACAACCTACCAATAATAGTCCTAACAGAGTCGTGCTACACATGATTAATGATGACAATAACCGCAAAACCCTATTCCCTTACTTTCAGAATTCTCATGACAGGTAAAGCACAGAGAAACTTCATTCTCGCACCAATCTCCGTGTTGATTCCGCATATAGCCTATGGCATGTGTTTTAGGATCTGTATTAAGAATCCCATCATTATCGCGATGACAATCAATGCATATAGGGTCACCCCCATCGAGATCATGGCAGGAATAACATAGCTCAATGTCTCTCCTGGCCATCATGGCATGGTCTTTACCACCCTGAACCAGAGAAAAATCTGTCCCATTTTCAAATCGAACAGCACCCCAGGATGGACCACCATGAAAATCAGGTTTATTCAATAATATATCAGAATTGTTCTGATGGCATTCAGAACAAAATTGTGCTGATTCGTGACAGACGCTACAATCTTTTTCTTTAAAAGTTACATCCAGTCCGTGGGTGAAAACATAATCCAAACTATGATTCCTATGAGCCAATTGCTTTCCAACAAACATATCTGGCCGGTAGCTTGGGATAGGATTCATGGTCATTAATTCATTATCTAAACTCAGACTTGCACCACTATGACAATTATCGCAGTTAACCTGAATATGACAAGTCTGACATTCCGAACTGTTGATCGTAGCTGCAATGTCATGATCCTTTAACCATGTGATCGAATGGCTTGATGGTCTAATGGTAGCAACATTCGTATGACAACCATCACAAAATAGGGGTGCCTTGGTATCATGGCAGTCAAGGCATTCCTTCATGTTCGGGATGGGTGGAAAACTACCCGTTTTTACCATATTCCCATGGCAAGTTTCACATTCAATTTCCTCATCAACAAAATGGGTTTTGTGGGGGAAATTAAAAATTCTGTGGGGG
Organism: Fidelibacterota bacterium; assembly: GCA_013202495.1. Classification (GTDB taxonomy): domain Bacteria; phylum Fidelibacterota; class UBA8477; order UBA8477; family JABMPR01; genus JABMPR01. Next base: position 20,234 of record JABMQQ010000151.1, read on the forward strand.
ATCCTAAAACTGGAGTAGGGTGCTTTATCAGAATGACAACGTTCGCATTCATTCTTTTCCTTCCAGACATTGTGGCACTTTAAACAACGTGCTTCAGTAGGTAATATTTCATCACTGGAGGAAACACTTTTTTTCAACAATTTTGGACTATGACATTTGGTACATTTTATAGCTTGATCACGGGCATGCACATCATGACTGAATTTAATGTTTGATGTCCTGTCAATGGATTGACCAAACATTAATGAACAGAGGCTGACCAGTAGTAGAAATCTCATAGTCGATAACTCAGGTTCAATAAAAACCGTACATCTTTAGCATAATATTTATTCCTGAGCATTTGTAGTTCCGTTTTAATAGACATCTTGGAATAAATGGGGACACGAGATCCTAGAACCAGTGTTGCCCGATCGGTTATATCACCTTCAATTAAGCGGTAGTTGCCCAAGGTCACCCGCCCGTATAGAACGGTTCGCTTAAATTGTTCACTAATTTGCCCGGTCACATGATTTGATTTTCCACCATATCCAGATTGATTTGTAAACTGAACGTAAATATGGTCATCTCGGACGGCCAGATTCAACACCTGAGAGTGGTCATCGTTGAACTGAACCAGACGATATTGAAAAGAACCTGTGAACTTCTCAGTAAATTTAAAGTCTGAACTCAATCGATATTCTTTGGTGCTATATGTATCAAAAACAGAGAATATTGAATTCTCCGGGATTCGGGGTTCAAAAAATTTAAACTCAAATGATAAGTGATCGATTCGGCCGTGACTATAATCTATATGGGCATTGAAGTCTTTCATCTCAAATAGAGTTGGATGAATTCTTGCTAACATATACAAGGATATTCTGTCTATACTCCAGTACCCTTTTAACCCTAACCTTCTCTGTATGGTTGCAGGAACTTCTATTATTCTGTTGGTTTTAATCGATTTATAAATTTCTCTGGCATGGGCTTTATTAGATAATCCAATGCTCAATTGCATGCGCTCATTTTTTAACCATTTGATCTCAGAACCAACTAAATGATTGGCAATTGGATCACCAGCAAAACCAGTACCCGGGATGTATCCGCCTCCAAACAATTTGAACTTTAAGGTCTTATATATGTACTCGCCACTTAAGCCATCAATGCGACCAAAGGCTGAAGGAGAATAAACGGTATGTCGGCCGAGAATGATTTTGAGACGATTAGATAGAAGTCGTTTATGAAAATTAAAATTATAAATCTGGGCACTATATGATTTTCCATCACCGAAATCAGATGCAGGGTCGTAGTAAAAGACTGAAGATACAATAAATCTGCTATTCTTGAGTCCAATATTATTGCCGGTTAACAGTAAGGATTGATAGGTTCGTATATGTCGATCTGAATTATTGTTCAGATCTTCCCTAACAAAAGAATAAACACTGGAAGATAAAATACCATTGACACTTCCAGCGATTATAACAATCGGGAATAAGAGTAAGATTACTGGAGCAAGATTATTTAGTAATCTCTTCACGATTGGCTCGTTTTAATCCGAAAAATACATACGATAACACACCGGCTAGCGTTATAAATATGGGAATAATGATTAGTGATATGACTATGGTTGCATTCTGGGCGTCGTGTAAATAATTGGATAACTTCATTAAATTGATAATCCACACAATGATACCCAGAACCAGTAGCCAGATAAAACCCAGAGAGACGTACTGGAAAAATAATATCCATTTAGGTGTTTTTTGAGTCATGCTGTCACTTCACTTGTTCCACGCTGGGTAAATAAGATTCCAGACGTTTTTGGGCTTCTTCCAAACCTTCATTGCGACCTTCCTCAATTTCCCAGATTGAAATTAATGGAAACAGTTTAGAGAAAATAATAAATCCCAGGCAAAAAACTGCTATTCCGCCCATAAACAAGGACACCTCTGTTAGACTGGGGATATAAAAATGGACATCATAAGGCAATCTGGGATTGCTTAGCGAAGGAACAACAATAATCAAACGCTCAAGCCACATTCCAACAATCACACCCATTGAGGTAAATAGTATTCCTTTAATGGTTTTTAACCTTTTAAAGCCAAGGACCACGACGGGAATTATAAAATTTAAGACGACCATTAACCAGAAGAAGACCGCATAAGGTCCTGTGAATTTGTATAGAATCACACTCATCTCCATGGGTTCATTGCCATAAAAACCGGTAACGAATTCGCTGAAGGTGAAATATCCCCATAAAATGGCAAATATGAGTAAAAGTAGACCCAGATACTGAAAATGAATCTCTTTTAGATAATTTTCAAAGTGATACATTTTTCTAAAGGCAATCATAACAACTAATAGTGTCGCCGTTCCTGAGAAAATGGCTCCAACAACAAAATAGGGTCCGAAAATCGTACTGTGCCATCCAGGTTGTATCGTCATTGAAAAGATAAAGGAAATGACAGTATGAACACTCACTGCAATGGGGATAACCATCACCATGAGAATGGTCATGGCTCTTTCTAAAATATGTTTTTGTTTTTCAGTGCCTATATAACCCCAACTCAAGAATTGATAGAACCATTTATACTTGTCGGTTTTATCTCTCAATAAGGCGATATCAGGAATCAATGGGACATACAAATAAATTGTACTCGCCGTGAAATAAGTCGTAATAGCTGTCACATCCCACAGCAGAGGAGATTGTAACCGGCCAAATAGGAATACGTTTAAAATTCTATCCGGTCTTCCTAGATCAAGAATCGGGTGGACAGCACCAATTAATAGAACTATGGCTGTGATCACCTCAGCCATCCTGGTGATGGGGCGACGCCACTCTGCCTGAGAAAGCCGCAGAATTGCTGAAATGAGTGTACCGGCATGACTGATACCGATAAAGAAAACAAAATTGATGATATAAAAGCCCCATGAGACAGTATTGTTGAGACCCGTTACACCCAATCCATATATAATTTGGTTTATATACATGTAACCTGCCCAGAATATGATCCCTAAAAGAGTTGCAACGATCCAATAGAAACTCTTCTCAGTCTCCAGAATTGGGCGAAATAAAGTGTAGTCGGTTTCTTGTCTAATATCCGTCATTATTTGTCTTCTTTTTTCAAATAATACACTTTTGGCTCTGTCCCTAATCCCTCTTCCAGACGGAAGGCTCGATTCGAGTGTTTTAAATGATGGACTTCGTGATCCGGATTATCCAGATCACCAAAAGTCATTGCTGTTGTCGGGCAAGATTCCACACAGGCTGCCTGATATTCATCCTCAGCCATTTCGCGGTCTTCATATCTGGCGAGATCTTTTGCCATCGCTAATCTATGGTGGCAAAAAGAACATTTTTCTACAACACCAACCATTCTTTTGGTTACTTCTGGATTTTGTAGTGGAACAAAAGCTTCGGGAATTTCGGGTGTTGAATAATTAAAACACTTTGCGGTATACGGGCAGGCGTTCATGCAATAACGGCAGCCAATACAACGATTATAAATTTGACCAACCAGACCATCTTCATTTATAAATGTTGCATGAACCGGACAAACAACGACACAGGGAGCATCATCACATTGAAAACAAGGACGTGGTATATGAGTTATCCGAATATTCGGGAATTCTCCCTCGTATTCAGTTATTATTTCCATCCAGTTCATTGCGCGACCATTTTGAGCTTCTTCAACTCCTACATTGGGGATATTGTTTTCCATTCTGCAGGCCGTCACACAACTACTGCAACCAGTACATTTATTTAAATCAATTACCATTCCCCATCTGGGCATAGTATATCCTATCCGTTTGAAATTCTAATTGGAGTGCCAGAAATTATCATATTACCCGTACTGATTTCTGGTTGTGGTGCCATTAATTTTCGTGGGTCTTCACCTATCCCAGACCCAAATCTTCCTACATTTTCACGCCCTAATCCCATGGGTACAAACACAACATCGGGAAGAATAATAGGTCTTACTCTTGCTCGAGCTTTTATCTGTCCGACCTGAGAATCTATTTGGATTATTTCTCCATCGGCTATTCCATATTTATGTGCCGTTTCAGGGTGTATCTCAGCCCATGCCTCCCAGTATATTTCGCGAAGAACACCAAATGATTCCAATAATGAGGGTGAATAGATAGTTTTCCCATGTGGATTCGTATTTGGAAAACCAGATATTAGAGTCAGGGGGAATCCATCTCCATCTGAATTATTATATTGCATTAAATTCGAGGGATACACCGCCGTACCCAGCAAGTTTTTCAATAACTGGGATGGTGATCCATTGGAATGTCCTAAGCCCAATAAGGCTGTACTCAACAATTCAAGTTTTTTTGAGTTCGTTTGAACAGTATTTGAAAATTTTACACTGGCAGAGCCTTCTGGATTCCACCAACCTCCAGAAGTAAGCATCCCCTTCATGAAGTTTTTCTCTGACAAATCTATAGCCATCGATTGATGGCTTTTATAAGTTTCAGTCCATTCATCCTCAGAATAATCAGTAAACAATGCGCCACGCTTTTCTGCGTAGATTTCTTTTAATCTATTTTGGACCAATTTTTTTGAGTCAACTGATGAGAATAAATTATCATCAATTTCATCAATCCTGTCTACAAGCCCTTTTAAAATCTCGTAACTGCTTTTAGTATTGTACATGGGATTAATAACGGGTCGCTGAAGCGATGCAGAATCAAAGGGGATGGTGGGTATTGATTCTACTAAATTCCAGGATTCAAGTTCAGAGTGGGTCGGTAGAATGACATCTGAATGGGCACTGGTTTCATTGGGGAGATCTCCAATGAAAACGACTCTAGGAATGTGTTTCAGAGTGGCCTTCCACTTTGTTTTATCTTCACCTTCATAACCCGGATTGGCTTTATTAATAATAAGCACCTCGATTTTGTATGGTGCATAGCCTTCAACTCGCTTTGCAAATAAATCTAAAGACGGTTTTTCACTCGGATTAATTTCATCTGCGTAGAAAAGATTTTGAATTTCACCTTTTTCCAGATGATTTGGAGAGTAATTGGTTCGTGAATTAGCTTCCGGATAGAAAAATCCACCCCTAGTCTGAATATTTCCAACAAGATAATTTAAGCAATGCACCGCCCACTGGTGGAGGCTACCTCGTGGAGATCTCAAAGCTTCACTACCACAAACAATAGCACAATTGGGACGCGTCTGGATGAGTCCTGCCAAATAGTGGATGTCAGATTCAGACACACCTGTGATCGCTTCGACGTTTTTAGGATGAAAATCTGATCGGATCTGGTTTTCTATTCCAAGCAGCTCTTCACCATCGCTATCCTGATAGTTAAAAAATCCATTGGAGGTGCTTCTGATATGCTCAAGATCAAGACTGGATTCAGAAATTAATACATGTAAGATACCCAGCGCCAGGGTCCCCCATGTATCAGGGTTAGATGGTATCCAGCGGTTAGCACTTGAGGCTGTAATATTCGCTCTGGGTCCAACGTAAATTAATTTTTTCCGAGTGATATTCTTTACATCTTTAAACTGTCCATAAACCTGATTAAAGTGGACTGGGGCACCATCTTCTTCTAAGAAATTTGCTCCTAAGCTGATGATACATTCTGAGTTAATAAGATCATAAGATGGTATTGCAGGGTATCCATGGATCATTCCTGTTGAATTATCATTCAAACCAGAGTAATCGGTATGATATATGTTTGGAGTCCCAATTGCATCTGCGAATTTTTGCCAGACATCCCGCATGATGTGCGTGTCCTCACCATTAATGATGGCCACTTTATAGCCTTGTTTCCGCTTGATCAGTTCGCTGATCAAATTAGCAGTGGAGTCTTGAATTGACTCCCATGGCACCGAATCCAGTGATTTCCTGATTAATCCTTCGGGTCTGGCTTTTGGCTCAATAAAGCGATCTGGGTGATAAAGAATTTCCATGTTTGCATGAGCTGCCGGACAAAGACCACCACGATTTATTGGGGATAAGGGATTCCCTTTAAGTGAAATGGGGATACCATCAACTCGCAGAACGGAAAGACTACAACCGCCTGGACATAAACGACAAACAGATGTTCGCCTTGTTTTATTCCCCGGACCGAGTGCTAATTTTTTGATCGCTGCATCTGAGAGAGCGATGAACTGCTCAGCACCATTCAGCGAGAGGGCCAAACCACCCGTAGCTAAACCAGTTAGTTTGATGAATTCTCGACGGGATAATATTTTCATTTTAGACATGGCAAGTTAAACAATCGTTTGAGATAGATTTATGATCATGACATTCCATACAGGTTGACATTAAAATAGGGACGATAGGTCGTACAGGCGGTTCAGTCAATTTTTCGACTTCTCCATGGCAGGTGGTACAGCTGACTTTCCCAGATTTAACATGTCTTCTGTGAGAGAAAAACACATGATCAGGTACTTGATAGATTCGTTTCCATGGAATTTCGGTATTACTTAAGACTGCTTCAACGACCACTGCTTCTTCTGCGCTTCCAGTCTTACTCTTTGAATGACAGGCTTTACATCTTTTAATTGAAGGTAAGGTCGCCTTAAGTTGAGTCTCAATACCTATATGGCATTCAACACAATCCATTCCAGCTTCGGTTAAATGAAGTGCGTGACTATAGGATATGGGTTGCTCGATTTCGGGATCCAGACCACACCCACAAATTAAAAAACTCCAAAATGCAGCGACAAACCATGCTTGTCTGCACAAATATGTTGGATTCAAATTAGATCTTACCACTCTTCATCTTCATCTTCATCTGTTTCACACTTGAAATCCGGGTTTTTAGTATGTGCGATTTTTTTGTAGAATGAATCGTAGTCAAAGGGTTTATACCGTGGACTTTTCTCATTATGACAGACTAGACAATCCTCAGGTTTTGGAATAATGAGACCATTGGCAATAGCCTGGTCTTTGTCACACATAACAATTTCTTTGCGATATAATTCTCCAGCACCATGGCAACTTTCACATTGGATACCACTCTCTTTTTCAAATTTTTCGCCAAACTCTGCATTGGGATCATTATATCCTGTTACGTGACAGCTTAGACAGTCAGGTGATTCACTTGGTAGGACTGTCATACCCTGTTCCTTGGCGATGGCTAAAGCATCCTCGCCTAACAATGTCTCATAGGCCTTAGCATGTTTTGAGTCTACCCAATTGGCATGTTGATTACCCATCTCGGGGGTTTCATGACAGACCTGACATCTTTGAGCACCTGCATATATGTTTGGGGAATCTTGCCCGTTAGCGATACTTAAAATTAAAAAGATTGCAGAAATTAGCTTTACCACGATTACCTCAATTTAGGATTGAAAACCGAAAAGAATAAAAGTGGACGGGTAATAAATACCCGTCCACAGATATGATAAACTAATTAAAACTTCATGTCAAATGGAGGTGCACCACTATGATTTCCACCCGAGTTGTCAGTAATGGCTACTGTTATTTCAACATCACCTGATCCAAACACAACATCGTCATCATTGCCTGTGTCAAGAGCACGCATAAATTCGACTGTCCAGGTGCCACCACTGAAGCTTGAATAGGCAGTGACATCAGCACGACTTCCATCAGCATTGGCATTGAGCCAGTAACCACGATAGGTCGCAGATTCATCTGCTGTCGCGGCATCAAATGCTGTAAAATAAACATCGGCATCAGTCTCGCCGGCGGGCAGGATTAAAAAACCATCGGTGAGTGGTGCAGTATACTTGGGCATATCATTGGCTTTATTATCATTATATAAGCCAATCGTTTTTGCATCACCGTGTTGTCCACCATCTTCTTTGATGGAACCATCATTATTTTGATATACATTATCAATATACTTATCATCAGCATGATGAGTGGGAGCGCTGCGGGCAGCTTTCCAGTGCCATTGATCAACTTTACCATTTGTTGTCCACATACCTTCATCATCACCACCAGCATGACACATTCCAGCACAATCGGCACCTTGAGAACCATTCAAACCCATATCAAAGAAAAAGAAAAGACGGTCTTCGTTTCCGCTTTTTCCCCAGGCTCCGTCTGCAAAACCCCATTCATTTTTGGCAACACTTTCAGTACCACTGGGATCATCCCATACAGCTTTTATGTACAAATCGGATGCAGTTTGAACTGCTGTCAGCGTTACATCAAGTACGCCAAAAGCGTTGGCATGATCTTCACCCTCGCCCACGGTCACAACATAGTCCGTGGCCTCAGCCCAGGCTGCGTCTCCACCGGATCCATCAAGGGTGGGAGCGGTTGTAACGCTGGTAACCATGAATTCGGCTTCAGTTGGAGTATCCTCCTCGCATCCTATAAATAGGAACATTAAAAACATTAGTGCAATAGTAACAATTTTCATCTGATTTCTCCTTTTCCCCCGGTTTTGATTTACAATTGGTGTAGAGTCAGTTTTCTTTTAATGCATCATATCATGATGCATTTGTTCTGGATAAAGGACCATAATCCTTGAATAATTCTTTGATATCATCGCAGCGTTCCACAATTTCGTAAACACTACAAGTCCGACATTCTGTTTGAGAACAGCTTGGACCTTTTTCAGATGATAGCCAACATGGTTGATCTGATGATAAATACGATCCACACTGCAAGTATTCTTCTTTCGTACATGGCTTGATTAACCAGCAGGGAGTTTGTGCCATTATTCGTTTAATACCTGCTATGTTCAGTCCATTTGTCGTCAAATCGATCCGAATATTTTTTAATCTTTTGATATCCACTTGTGAGAATAGATGTCTCTCAGTTTCCGTCTTAAAGGGTATGATTAAGCCTCTGTCAATGTATTGACGGATCGAATGCTTTGAGACTCCAGATAGTTCGGCTGCTATGCGCAAAGTGTATAAAGGTCTTGTTGTTTCAACATCATTCATCGAATATCAACTCACGTAGTTTTTAATGTAATTGTATATTTACAAATTCTGTTATTCTGTATCAGCCAGTGCACTATATTAGATTTAAAATGTGCTCTTGACAAGGGTTAATAAGGTAACGCATGGTAATCTATTTCTCTGTTTTTTATCTACTTATGGCACTTATGTTGAGTAAATATCTGAAAAACAAGATGGAAATAAATGTGACCTTTTTTACCATTATTTATTTAAAATATTTATTCTGCAGCTAGGCCATGTTATTCCAGTGATCCAGCGATAAAATGGTCCTAATGATTCATTAGGACCTTTGATTTTGAATCTTTGACCACAAAATATTGGATGATGACTATAGAAAATCATCAGCGGTTTGTTGATTTTATCTTTTTGAAGATATTCGGTGGTAACAAACCAAGTTGTAATCCGTTGGAGTGGATGTATATTTCTTCCGTCCGATCCTTCAAGACAGAAATAATATTTGTAACAATCCAGATAGGAGATTGACTTTGCGTGTACATATGCTATTCCATTTAATGTTAATTTTTCTAATGAGTTTATCATCCACCATTGCACAATTGAAAACCACCTATCCAGATAAATCCAATCCCCATACTGCTGGACTCAATCAAGAATGGGACTGTAGTGAATGTCATTCTACGGATGCCATAGATGCATTAATTCATCCCATGTTTAACTTGAACCCTGAGAGTCCTCAAATGTCAATCCCAGAGGATTTCCCGATTTCAAATAATTCTGAGCTAACCTGTTTTACCTGCCACGAAAGCAGTAAGAAACAAAACAGATCAAATCGCACCTTCCTGAGAGGAGGGCCATACCGTAGAGAATTGGACTTTTGCTATAATTGTCACTCAAAAGAAAATTATGTCAAAATCAATCCTCACCAGCAACTTAGAGAAGACGGTAGCGTAAATAGTACAGTTTGTCTCCATTGTCATGCTCGCCAACCTACAGCGACAGATCACCCCTTTATTGCATCAGAAATGCATGCTGACATGAAAGCAACCTGCAATAAATGTCATGCCCTTCACACCCATGAGCAAAACCATTATGGAAAAAACATTACGACATCAAAAAAGGCGACCTTAAAGCAATATGAGATGACTCAGAAGCGCTACGATATAAAGCTACCTTTATCGCAAGCCAATGAAATCCAGTGTCACACCTGTCATTATATCCATGGCTCGTTAGGGATTGATGCTGTTGTATATGAGGGAAGCGAGGAGAATCAATATTTCTTGAGACTTCCCAAAGAGAATCTGTGCTATGCCTGCCATAATTTATAGTAAAGAAGGTCTGATTATTTCCGGCCTTCTTGATTAGTGACTGGATAGAATTTGAATATTTTTAGCTAGTCCAATCGAGTTCCAGGTAAATCCGTAGGGAATTTCATCTCATCTTCATGGCATTCAACGCAATCCGGCGGTTTGCTAAAATCATCATCAAGGTGACAATCAAAACAATCAAGCTCCTCATGACCAAGTTCCAAAACTAGTCCTGTGGCAGCATGGTCAAATGACCCCAATTCAAAATTATGATGACAACCTGTACAGGTTTTATCTAATTTTTTTACAGGTGTGTTGGGATCGTGACAGTTCGTACAATCCCTAGATGAATGAAATGATTTCAATGGGAAGGTAGTCATTTCATGGGTGAAACCTGGAGTCGTTTTGTTCTGATGACACTTTTCACAACCTGGCTCCTTGAGGGTGTCATGGCATTGACTGCAAGGGAAGTGATGGGTCGATAATTCGCTTGAAATAGTAGTCTCAATTTGTTGGGATCCATGACAGGTTTTGCAATCCTCATCCCGATGACAAGATTCGCATTTGAATCGAAACATCTCGACATGTTGTTTATGGCGGAAGGTAACTCGAGTCCTTTCTTGCTCAGGGGTTTGAAAATTTACTACTTCAGGATAACTGTATGTTTTCTGAGGACTATTCGATGGTTCGGCCACTCCTTCTGAGGACTGAGATTGTTGTAAGTGGCAAGTTCCACATACATTGGAAGCATTCCATCCTCTATGGCAGCTAAGGCATTTCCGGTGAAATGCTGCATTCAGGGATGGCAGTCCGCTTGCAAGATCTTTTGGATCATTGGTATGACAATCTGCACAGGGGTCATAGATTTCATCATCTGCATAATGATGACAGGTGTTGCAACCATCTCCCATGCGAGACATATGAGCATGTTTACGATGGGGAAAAGTGACAGGTTCAAATATTTTATTATCATTCCTGATCGAAATTGATTCAGGAAGTTCCAGGAATTTCTCTTGTGATATACCCTGCGAAACGGGACAAAGAATAAACATGCCAAGACTTATTAGACATGCTGATACGGATTTCCTGATCAACTGAAATATTTCCATTTTATTGCTGCGGATAGGGATGGGCAATCTTCTTTGCGCGCTCTTCAAAATTAAATGACTTGAACGTGGGTGACTTTTCGTTGTGGCAGCCGCGGCATGTTTTTTCATCCGGGTAGGTCAGCCCAAGGCTTGCTCCATCAGTAGTTCCATCAGTGATGGCCTGCATAACTTTTTTTCCTTTGTATAGACTACCTGGACCATGGCAGGCTTCACAGCTCACAGATTTCAAGGCGTCGTTCTTGCTGACCAGTTTTTTATTCGTTTCATCTATAGTAAGTTGATATCCCGAAGCAGATCCCCAGCCAGTAACATGACATTGCAAACACTCCCCGGCCTGATCAGGCGTAGTTGAGAGACCAAGTTTCTCACCAATTTTTTTAGCCGCGTCTGTTAACAGAATATCAAATGTATTGGCATGAGCAGTGGCTTCCCAGTTGGAGTACTGAGCGCCTTTCACTTCCTTATTGTGACACATTTTACATTTTTTACTGCCTATGTATTCTGGCTTGGCGTCCTGGGCAAAGATCAAGCCTCCAGATAGGAGGAGTATTACAGTCGTTAATAGTTTCATTTGATGTCCTTTCACGGCGGTCCTATACATTTAATTAGTGATATTCTTATTATTATCGATTTGTTTAATCTTCAAATACAGAGCAAAGGCGAGCAGAACAAAAACCAGAGTAGAAATACCAAACCCCAATCTTCGTTGATTGAATTCACTAATTTCAAGCCCTGCCAGTGTAATAGCTGTCTGGGAAAGTTGTTTTCCTTCACCAGCCTTTTCAGTTATTTGAATTGGATCGAAGGTATGCACCATCGTTCGCAGTTGAATTAAATTCTGTTTGGCATCTTTCAACTTGTATTGGATGTCTACATCATTCATGCCTTTGATCTGAATATCATGTAGATGGAGCTGAGCCTCCTGATAAAGACTATCCGCTTGAGTGATTTGCATATACATGGTTTCAGCGGCCACATATCCCTCATCATCCTCTGAGTGGCACTCCAGGCACAGAGATGATTCATGGACATTCAAAAACTCATCGCCAGGTTTATATATGGCATGATTCCCATGGCATTGCTCGCAAGTATGGTATTCGGCTGATTCAGAGGATTTACCCATAATGGATGTCTTGAAATATTCCATGTTGTTTAAGTGGCAGGATCCACAAATGTGGTTTACCGACTCTACACCTGGAGGGGCTGCGCCATGGTTTCCATGGCAATCGTTACACGCTGGTGATCCTGTATCACCTTTTTCGATGAGCGCTTTACCATGTACACTGCCGGCATAGTCATCCAGCTGGCTGGTCCCATGCCCGGTTGAGGCCATCAACTCTGCATCACCGTGACATTGATTGCATGTTTGGGGGATATTGAAAGCATGAACGCTAGAGCGTGTGTCTTTCGCTGGCAGTATTCCGTGAGAGGTGTGACAACTGCTGCACTGGGCTACTTTTTTGTCACCCCCCTTTAATTTCATGCCATGGGTGCTGGTGTAATATTGATCGACCTGATCAGTTTGTATGCGCGGCTGGAAGACACGCATATATTCGATTTTGCTATGACACTTGCCACAAAAAGCAGGGATATCCGCTAATTCTGGTATCCCGATATAGCCATTTTCGACAGACATGGACTCATCCATATCTTCCTCAAGCGGATCACCTCCATGGCAACCAGCACAAGAAATCTCGGCATGTTGATGTACATCATCCTCATGGAAATCCATGGGCATGATATCATTCTCGATATGACATTCCAGACAGGTATTAACTTCTGACTCAGCTTTTATTTCAGCTGTGCTAAATAGTACAAAGCCAGCGAGAAGTGTTAAACTTAGATAATATGTTATTGATCGCTTCATATCAGACTCGCTTATATATATCCGATGATCGTTAGGACCACCATGTAGGTAATAGTAAATACTCCCAGAATTGTAATCCATTTCGAGTCCACAATCTGTTTCCCTCGAAACCGGGCAAATGGAACGGCCATCCAGAGCACTGCTGCAACACCGAATAACAGAATTCCAAAAGTTTCACCTTCAATAAACCAGACATGCGGGGGAATAATTTTTAAGGTCTCAAACATAAACATAAAGTACCATTCCGGTTTAATTCCCATGGGTGCTGACGCCAGAGCATCTGCTTTCAAACCCAAGTCCCATGGATAAAACACGGCCAGATACAGAACAATGATATTTATAATTAACCACAGTAGAGCATCACGGAGGACGAAATCTGGAAAGAAAGACATATAGCGTTTTTTCTCAGCAGGCTGCTCATGGAAATGTCGAGGTTCGCTGATCCCCTGCCTCTGTACCAACAGCAAATGAAAGCTCAATATTAAAAAGGTGATGGCTGGTAAGATCGCAACATGAAGTCCAAAAAATCTCGATAATGTGGCTCCGGTGACATCTTCCCCACCCCGGATAATGATTTTAAGTTGCTCACCAATAAATGGGACTGCACCCACAATATCGGTCCCCACTTTTGTTGCAAAAAAGGCTAATTCATTCCATGGGAGTAGATATCCACTAAAACCAAAGAACATTGATAGAAGTAATAAAAGAAATCCAGAGACCCAGGTTAGTTCACGCGGTTTTGAAAAGGCTCGGGTGAAAACCACACTAAACATATGAATAAAAGCGAACAAAACCATCAGATTGGCTGACCAGGCATGGACGTTTCGAAATAACCATCCGAATTGGACTTCGGTCAAAATGAATTGTATGCTCTCGTAGGCACTGTCTTCACCAGGACGATAATACATCAGTAGCAATATTCCAGTAAAGAGCTGCACCAAGAATAGAAAAAGAGTCACCCCGCCCATGTAGTACCACATGGTGTGTGAGTGGATCGGCACTTTTTTATGATCCATCATCTCCACCAGGGGTTTCAAGTCAAGACGATCATCCAGCCAGCTGAACGTTTTTTGTTTTGAACTCTGCTTCATGCCAGGTCCTTTTCCTCAGTAATTATCACCTGATCATCCACAATGGATACCGAGTAGACGGTGAGTGGTTTGGGAGGTGGCCCAGAAACGTTTTTACCGTTTAGATCAAATACACCATTGTGGCATGCACAAACTATTTGTTTTCTTGCTTGATTGTACTGGACTATACAGTCCAAGTGAGTACAAGTGGCTGCCAGAGCGCTGAAGGTATCCTGATCATTCCGAATCAGGATCACCGGGACGCGTCCGAATCGCACTATCTTGGAACTATTTATGGGGAATTCATCAACAGTTCCAACTTTTAGTGAGCTTACATGTGGTTCAGAAATTTTTGGGGGAATCATAAACTGAAATACTGGATAAAAAATGGAAGCCAATCCGCCAATTCCGCCAGCACCTAACATCGTGTTAATGAACTCTCTACGACCGTACTTCATAAAGTATTTCCTGTCCTTAATATAAAATTCATTGACTTGCACTATGGGCGGCAACTGCAGCATCTTCCGCTCGCCATGGCTTTAGGATTTTTATTAGCATCCAGAGAATGATAAATGGCATGATCAGAAGCGCGATGGAAACCAATAATCCTTCCAGACCGAAGAAAGTCATCTTGTAGGTTGTCAGACCCATGAAACTTTTTGAGAAGAGCTGACCGCCAATCACAACATTCCATCGAGTTGAGAATATTCCTACTTGAACCAAAATGGCCGAAATGAAGTAGAGTAGTTTACGCAGATCAGCCGGGACTTTAAACGTTTTGACACCGGCAATGGTGAAAAGTGGTATAATCATCCCAATTAGCACCTGCATAATTACCAGGCTCGAAAAAAGTCTGTTTTGCACCAGGGACGCCAGGATCTTGATGGATTCTTCTGATTCATAAACACGATGTATAAAATCCAGAATCTCCAGAGAGAAATCGACGATCATGATATAGAATAAATAGCTTGCCAGCTTATCCAGACATATCATATCTACGATTTTGTTTCGAAGGGGAGTAATAATCATATAGAGCAATATGACAAGGGCCACCCCTGACACGATGGCAGAGAATAAAAATACGATTGGAATCAATACACTGGACCACCAGGGATTGGCTTTGATTGACCCAAATAAAAATCCAACATAACCATGCAGTAAAAAAGCAGATGGAATACCTATGATGGTTATGACGCGTACCGCTTTATGATCAAAAGCCACTGCTTTATCGGAAATATCTTTGGAGAACAGTGACAGCGTCTTATAGAACCATTTTTTTATTCCTCTGCTCTCATTGGCCATCAGGATCAGGTCTTTACGAAAGTCAAACCAGAGCTCAAGCAGGAGCACAGCCATGAGGTACCAGGCATAGACGAAACCAAACATGGCCATGGCAGAATTCACATTGGGAGTAAGAAAAATCTCGAATGATTTTTCCGGGTGTCCCAAATGGGCAAGTAAGGGTAAAGGTGCGATGATTATAAATGCCAATGCAGTAAGTAGAGATAAGCGGTAGGTTGGCTGGAGTTCTTTTACGTTAAATACCTTGACCAGTGAAGCCAGGATGAAGGCACCTGCGACAAGACCCGTCAGATATGGATAAATGACGACTAAAAGACCCCAATGTAGCTCTATTTCATTCGGAAAAATGTAGCCAGTAACTTCATCGAGGAGTGGTGTTAAATGTTGGACTATTTCTTCCATGATCATTTAACCTCCATATCTAGATGTGCATAAAATACCTTGGGCTCGGTATTAAGCGCTGGTTTAAGAACGCCAATATGGTTCATTCGTTTAAATCGATGCAAAGGACTAGCTTTCTGATCCAACTCCCCAAATATTCTAGCTTCAGTAGGACATGCTTCTACACAGGCAGGTTCTTCCCCTCTAACAATTCTGTGATAACAAAACGTACATTTCTCGGCAGTTTTTGTCACGGGGTGTAGGAATCTTGCACCGTAAGGGCAGGCCTGGATGCAATATCTGCAACCAAGACAATATTCCGCATCAACCAATACCACACCATCGGCGGACTGAAAGGTCGCTCCCACTGGGCAGACTTGAACGCAGGGTGGTTTTTCACAGTGATTGCATAATTTTGGCACAAAGAAGCTACGTAGGACATCCTCACTTTCAGGATGCTTTTCAAAACCATCGATGGCACCGTTAGGACAATCAATGATAGTTTCTCCATTCTCTTTCACTTGATAGCGTTCCACCCAGGTACGAAAGAAGAATGGTTCTTTGGGAACATCATTTTCAATTTTACAGGCATTAGAACATCTTCCGCAGCCGATACATTTGTCAATATCCACTCCCATGCCCCATGTATGCTCGTGTGGGTTATAGTTGATTGATTCATCTGCCCAGTCCATAGGTTTTACAGATTCCTGCTCTGCTGTGAGAAACTTGGGAAATAATACACCGGCAGCCAAGCCCGCCATCGTTTTTAAAACGTCGCGTCTTTTTGAAGTGATAAGATTCTTCATCTCGCCTCCGGTAGGTGTGGGTAATGACATTGCCAGCAATCATAACGTGTCTCGTGGGTTGCAAGATTTATCAGGGGAGCATCAGTGTCGTTACTTGCATTCTTTGTGTGACATTGCCCACAGAATTCGCGATTTTGAGGTTTATCTGGTCGGTACTGACGAGGTGAAATTTTGTGTAGTTCCGGTGTGGTATGACAAAATTCGCATTCAACATCCATATGATGCGATACTGCTTTGCTGCGCGATATTTCGCCGTGGCATGCTGAACATTCACTGGGAACTTCAGGAGGTGCTGGATCATGTGGTTCGTGGCAGGTCACACAGGATTTCAATGAGTTATGAGATTGACTGACTATTTGAGGAAATCCAGTGGGTCGTGATGAGAGGTATTCGTGACATACCGGGCATAATGTTCGTTCTCTGGGAAAACTGGGTTCGTTTTCATCTGAGTCTTCAATGTGTCCGGCCAGCGGTCCGTGGCAAACCTCACAACTCAGTTTTTTATGATATCCTGCAGCAAGCATTTCCGTCATATCATCGTGGCATTCAACACAGCTTGCTCTACCAGCGTATTTGAATTCAATTGCTACCGCATCATTTAATGCACCTGTTCTAAAATGACCAAGTTCACCAAAATCATCTGGTATTAGTAATGGTCTAATGATGAGAAATGCAGATATGACGAGAATCACCACTACAACTAGCAATTTGATCTGCTCCGGTGCTTTACTTAGCCAACTATTCATCATAAATCCCCTAATATTTCTGAAGATTGATAGCATTTTAAGCCTTCTCTGCTACTGCTCACCCTTGCGGGGACTTCCCTTTCGGATTCGAGTGTAAACAGCAGAAACTGTGATGAGAACCACTCCAAGCGTAAAAAATGTGAGGATTCGTTGTCCAGGCTCCATACCCATGGTTGCGAGCAAAATGACATATGCCATGGTCGCGATGAGGGTCAGGTGCCCCATCCAACGATATCGTTTACTATTTAAAGCCACACTGAGTGCATAGTATAGAACGGAGACACCAAGCAAAGGAAAAGCCACCCACTCGTTTGGGATTGCCTTCCACAGTGCATACGGTAGAGTGACAAAGGTGATTGCCAGATAAAAGTTTATCAAAACATTGAATGAGGATCCCAGTCGAATCTCAAACGCTCTGAGTAATCTGGCACTAAAAAGTGCAACAAAACCAAAGCTTACACTAATGATACCCGCAAACCCGCTAGCTGCAGAATAGGCCAGGAACAAGACGATATATAGCAGGAAGTTAGATATGGTAATGAATTGTGATTTAAACCACAGAGCATTGGCCAAAACTAGTAAGCTCTGCCAAATCAGAATAACATATATATCTGGGGAGGGCACAGTTTGTAGAAGTCCAATGCTGATGGTACCATGTGCTAGTAGTGTAAAGAGTACCATTGAGAAGTTGATTTTTAGACGTTTCCAAAAGACCAGTGCAAGCCCAAAGAAAACAATGAAGAAGAGAATTTTAGGCATAAGTGTGGGCGGAACGTCATGCAAAACAAAGGATAAATTGAAGAGTATGAACGCCAAGACTCCATTTCCCATGGCATTTGCAACCACATACTCTTTTGCGATGGTTTTGGTATCAGAAACAATGAGAATAAGGGAAAAGATAAGTGCATAAATCACTAGATAAACTTGATCCCAGGCAGGATGAGCCAGAGCACCATACTCACCAGTCATAATTGGGTTTCCCAACATCCAAATGAGATGGGCGGTATACACAGCAATGGTGCCATAGATGAAAGTAATTGGATCCTTTAATTCACGGGAATAATAAACTACCCCCAGGGCGACAAGAGCATTTAAGCTCAGGGTCCAGGCAGGTAAATTGATGACAATACCAGCCAGCAGCATGAGTGTTAGTCCAATTGAATACAGATAGGGAGATCTCTTGTTGTATCCAAAGGCTACGAGACCAAAACAAAGAAGTGTTAGGAAAGTATTTTCCAGATACCCTGATTCCAACAAGCTCGGCTCGCCAAAATGGAATAAACGGAGAACTGAGATAAAGCTGACGACAAAGGCGGCGCCCCATAGATTCAATGAGATAAATTTGAAGGTGGCTTTGGTGTAGACCGCAGCACCAACCATCAGCGCACATATTCCTGCACCCATTAGGCTAGGCACAACAGGATGCAAATTATTCCATTGCAAGCTTAGCATGAAAACAAAAGCCATGACTAAGATGGCAATACCTACATAGGCGAACCAATATTCTCCAATGTGGATTTCAAACGCATTGGGTTTTCCATCGCCGCGTTCTTGAATACCACCAACGCTTCGGTCTTCCGTAGTTTTAATATACGGTTTCATAGCTGCTTCCAGGGTGGATACTCTTTGATCCAGGTCTTTTAAATAGTCAATGACCTGAGAGGATGAAGAATCGGTGGAATTTTTTGCCATGATGTACCTCAGTTTAATTGAAATAAAATTGTGGAGTTTCCCCTTATATCTCAATTTGCATGCCAGTCATGGACCTGGGTATCTCATAGTACTGTATATATTGTGTTTATATCACTTTTAAGGATCACAGATATTTCCCACTAGTGGGACATCATTGAGACCAAAAACGCCATTAATAATGCTGTAATACTATATTTTTTATTGATTTATATCAACCTGTGAAATTTAAATTCACAGTGACAAAAAGGTTACAGGATGAATCAGAGTAGTCGCCACGCCTCAGGATCGATCCCATGTTTTTGTAGCAAACGATAGGTGTTTCGCCGAGTCATATCTGCTTCTTCAGCAATACGAGTCACATTTCCTTTATGTTTGCGAAGCAGAAATTTCAGATACCTTTGCTCTACCTTATCGATTTCACGAGTACGGGCTTGCTTAAATGACAGAGAGTCAAAATTTTCCTGGATGGGTTCCAGGGAGTGGAATTGTTCTGGGAGATGGGCACTCTGAATGACAGTATCATCGCTCAAGGCAACCAATCGCTCAATCACATTTTCTAATTCGCGGACATTTCCCGGCCAATTATAGGTTTCCAGAAGAGTGAGTGTCTCGGCTGAAAATTTGAGTTTCTTTTTGCCTGTTGTCACCATGGACTTTTTGGCGAAGTGATTTACCAAGAGTCGGATGTCACCCTTCCGTTCACGCAATGGGGGTATATGAATATGAATCACATTGAGTCGGTAGTACAAATCTGCACGTAATCGATCTTCACCAAGGATATTCTCAGGAGAACAATTGGTAGCTGAGATAATACGTACATTTATTGGGATCTGGAGATGCCCTCCCAATCTTCTCAATTCGCGTTCTTGAAGCACACGTAAAAATTTTGTTTGCAGGGAATGAGCCATCTCACACACTTCATCAAGAAAGAAGGTTCCAGTATTGGCATACTCGAATAAGCCAATTTTTGTTTGGTCGGCACCTGTGAAAGCACCTTTTTCATATCCAAAAAGCTCAGATTCAAAAAGATTTTCGGGAAGTGCTCCGCAATTCATTGGCACAAAGGGTTTTGCCTGCCGTTTGCTTCGCGTATGTATACTTCTTGCAATCAGTTCTTTCCCTGTCCCACTTTCACCAGTAATAAGGATATTGACATCCGTTGGAGCAACGGTTTCGATCAATTTGAATATTTTTAGCATCACATCACTTTTACTGATGATGTTTTCAAATTTGTATTTGTCTTTCAGTTGCTGTAAAAGGGATTGTCGTTCTTCTACCAGGTTTGAAAATTGCAATGCCCTGTCAATCACCACTTTGAGATGATCCGCCTCGAAGGGTTTTTCAATAAATTCATAGGCTCCAGCCTTTATACAAGCTACGGCCCGGTCGATAGTCCCATATGCTGAGATGATGATCACAGGCAGATCCTTTGCATACATGCGGATTCTTTGTAACATCTCGAGACCATCAAGGTCTGGCATTTGCAAATCACACAGCACGAGTTCAAAATTTTGGCTTTCGATGAGTTCCAATGCATAGTGTACATCTTTTGTTGTCATGGGCTCGAAATCCAGACGGCGCAGTAGATTAGCCGTTGCTTCTAAGAAATCTTGTTCATCATCAATAATGAGTATGCGTGGACCTATTGGTTTCATGATTTATCCGTTGGTAGATAGATTAAAAAGGTTGCTCCCTCTCCAGGTGTACTCTGTACATCGAGACGACCACTGTGTCTTTCTACAATAGATTTGGAAATTGATAATCCCAAACCAGTACCTTGTGTCCCAGGTTTATTACTCACAAAGGGTTTAAATATATTCGAAATGTCTGATTGTTTGATGCCACTACCATTATCACTAATGGAAAGTACATTTAAGTTTTGTTGACCCAGGGATGTTTCCTCCGTGGTGCTTTTGAGATGCAAAGTGATTGTGCCTTTTGGTTCTACAAAATCAATGGCGTTATTAAGTAAATTTATAATGACCTGCTCTAGCCTCGGGCGATCAAAAATGAAAGGAGGCCAGTAATCTGGTAATTTTTTCTTCACCACAACTTGTTTTGCATTTAGACGCGGACCAACCAGGAATAAACATTCTGATATGAGGTCCAAGATGTCATTTTCCTCTGGCCTAAAAGGCATGACTCTGGAATATCCCAGTAATCTTTTGGTGTAATCTTTTATTCGATGGACCTGTTTCTTAATGATACGCATTTCACCTCGGGAATCTTCTCCAAGATTTTCATTTAGAATCATCCCATCGGCTACGGCTGAAATTATCCCCGTCGGCGTGTTTATTTCATGTGCAACTGAATCTATCAACTCTCCCAATGAGGCCAGTTTGGTTGCCTGGTCAAGTTTTTCCTGGATACGCTGCACTTCGCTAATTCGCTTTTTCGCCTGATCTGCCAGCACTCTCTTTATATTCAAATAGTAGAGAGAACCACCTGTCATGATCAAAAGGAGCAGAAATACTCCTGAAAGGATAAATATGGCAACGGAGTTTCTCAACACATCACGTACGACTGAGGGAGAGTAAGTTGAAATGGCCAGAACCCATTTTAAACCCTCATATTGAATAGGCTCATACGCCATAATTTTTTCAGGTTCACCTTCAATAAAATAATTTGCTCTTCCTGAGCCTCCTGCAATCATTTGTTCCTGTATTTTGAAGGAACTATGGCATTCGACACAATCTTCCTGAATGTCCCTGATATTGTGCAGAAGCATTTCTTCATGGCTTGGGTGATATATGAGTCGGCCCCCATCATCCATCACCCAGGCAAAATCATCTTTACCCAGTTTAAGGGGTTTGACAAATTTTTCCATTAACCAATCAAAACTAATTAGTAACCCTATACTCCTGACCCTGGACCTCAATGTGTAATCTTTATCTATAGTCTTAGCTGGTGTGAAAATGACAAGAAAATGGTAGGGGGATTCATCAGAACCCATATTCTGTGGATATACGGGAGAGAAAATAATTTGGGATTCAATAGCCCTAATCCGACTCGGACTGATCACGTCGACAGACAAGAGACGAAGTTCTTCTGCTACCCGATCAGAGAGTGAGTTACCCCAGGTTTTGTCGATTTTAAAACTATCATCCAGGGTGAACCAGGAGCTTATACCTTCAGTACTTAGCTGATTAGAGTGTTGTAAAACATTCACATTTTCCAGGCCAAGCTGTGAAAGCAGCTGAAGGTCATCTTCCAGATGTTCGAAATAGTTGGTCATGCTGGCCGTGGCCGTTTTGGCCATTTCTGACTGAAGCTGCTGATGATAAGAAGTAGCCTCCGACAAGGCAGTCTGGTAGAATTTTATAACCAGAAAAATAAAACTGGAAACCAACAGAATTGAAAATACGATGATAGAACTTGAGTTCAGTTTAAGCAGCCGCATAACCTCTCGATGCAATTAATGTGCTATTCTCCTGCTGGATACAGGATCTTGAGTCTGGATGATCATTTTGTCTATTTCATCGAAAGTGTGATCGATGAATTTGCCTGTACCCTGTTGAAGTCTTATTGGTATGAAACTAAGATAGGTCTGTGACACTTGCTATGGAGAAGTGCTCTCTATTCTTAAGTCTGATCTGAGTGAGGACACCTTTTGGATATTCCTGTCCAGGCGGCTAAGGCTCCCTGCCATACCGAACCTTGAGCCTGTCGAAAGGGTAGGCTGGTCGAAGCCAGGGGTGTTGTGGTAGCTCAGGACATTTCGAGGACCTCAATGTCCGGCTACTACACCGGCGGCTGAGGTTCTCGAAGCCAGAGGTGT
Source organism: Fidelibacterota bacterium (assembly GCA_013202495.1). GTDB lineage: Bacteria > Fidelibacterota > UBA8477 > UBA8477 > JABMPR01 > JABMPR01. Next base: position 43,125 of record JABMQQ010000151.1, read on the forward strand.
TGTGATGAGAAAGGACACTTCGACGAGCTCAGTGTCCGTGAATCGATAAATCTAGACAAAAAAAGAGGCCACCCAATTGGGTGGCCTCTTTTCTAAAAGCAACAATCTATTATTTAATCAAGGCCAAGATTGAATTCAGCACCAGTCAACAGAGTGTTGAAGTAACCAGGATTGTGTACACCATGGCTATGATCTTCATAAACCACCATATAGTTCCAGAATGCTTTAAACTCATCTTCTGTTACAACACCGACATGTGGATGATATTCTCCATCTTCCTCAGCAAGTGCACCAGCTGTGACCAATGCATCGGCAATAGCGGTCAGACGTACGCTAACAGCATCCTGTTTTTCTGTCAGGTATGCAGCGATGTCTGTTACTGTTGAGTGACAGGCGACAGTACAGTTTTCCAGATTGGGAACAAAGGAGTGTCCACCCTCAGTTGCTGTTGCGTCACCCATATGACAGCTAACACAACCAACAGATGTGTGTGTACCCTCTGAACTAGCTCCATATCCACTCATACCTTTGAGTGTATTGGTCTGTGGTCCATGGTGTGGTCCAGCATGGCTGCTATTGATATAAACAGATCCGTCTGGAACAACAAAATCAAGAGAATCATTGCCATTTACATCATCAGTCCATACAGAGTCAATTGCTTCATAATATGCATAGCCTCTTCTGGATTGGTGACAATTGGCGCATAAGTTGGAAGCACTGCCAAAATCTACAACTGTACCATCTTCAATCATGGTAACTGCAGCACTTGTTTGCAGTGGTGCACTAATACCTTCTTCAAGGGATCCGTGATTTCCATGACAGGTTCCACATGACCAAGCGGATGGGTAAGCAATATTTTCGCCACCATATCCAGCGAGATAATCCATGAATCCTTCACTTGAATGACAACGGGCACAACTTCCACGACCACCAGCATAACCGACATAGTTACCAGCTGAATGACCAGATAAGGCAAATAGTCCATTTACAGAATCCATGTTGTCCTGTGTGTGACAGGTTAGGCAAGAGACATTACCATCGACTCCATCAACACCATCGGTTCCATTAGCACCAGCGGCACCAGCGGCACCATCTTCGCCAGCAGGACCTTCACAACTAACTGTAAACATCACCATCAGGGCTAAAACCAGGATAGCGAACAGGTTGATTTTTTTACTCATTTCTTTCCTCCATGTTAACTTCTATTGTTAATTTCATTCATTCTTACGTTTGAGAAACAACTTCTAAGCATTCCTATATATTGGAATATCTTGATGATAATAATAGTCATTATCGGCAAGTAATTATTCTAAAAAAAACCCACCAAAGGATTAACTGTCAAAGGATAGACTGTTTTCAGTTGCGGGTTGCATGCTCTAGCTTGAGAAAAATCTATCAAAATCAATTTCAGGGCGGTAAGACGTGCAGTAGATTCTCGCAAAAAGAATGCCACCACAACGGTTAAAACACAATATGTGCCTTTGTAAAACACTCCCTAATTTAGAAAAATCCTTTTGAACATTGAAATATATGGAGAGTGTTTCTAATTGCAACATGGTAGTAATTGTAAACAATTCTCATCCACTGATGCGCGCTGATTGGCATCCCTTCATTACTACTCAATAATCAACACTTTAGCAAATCATGATCTTATTTGTATCATACTTCCTCAACATTAAAAAACTTTCATATAAGGATTTTGATCACTTTCTTTGGATCAGAATGAATCGTGCTTAAAGCTTATTCTCCAGGATAGGTAAGCTTGATATTCCGACGAATCTGATCCATGGTTTCCATTATTTCAATGGTTTCTTCCAGGGGCATGAGAGGATGTTCAATCCTTTCCAGGTCCAGCATTTCCATGACCGCCTCTGCTTCATATTGGTAAGCATTTGAAGTGTAGGGTGTATCAATCTCAATCATTTCCTGTCCCTGCTCATGGATGGTAATTTTTTCGGGTCGAATGATCATTCCATGTATTTCCAAAAACCCCCTGGAGCCGTGCAGAGTCGCATTGTTCTTGGTTAAATACCGGGCTGAACAACCTAATTCAGCAATAGCTCCAGATGTGTAGCCAAATAACATGGAGACCTGATCGTCTACTCCAGTATCATATAGGTGAGACATGCTTTTTATCTCAGAAGGCTTACCCAGGAAAGCAGAAGCGAGAGCAATGGGATATACTCCAAGATCCAATAGGGCTCCCCCTCCCAGATCTCGATTATAGATGCGGTGTTCTGACCCAACATCGAAACGAAATGACAAATCTGCTTTAAAATGTAGTAATTCTCCTAAGCGTTCTTCCTTTAGCAGATCATTCACAACCTGAAACCAGGGCTGGAAACGATTCCACATCGCGTCCATGAGAAACAAATTTTTACGACGTGCCAATGCAACTAGTTCACGAGCTTCGGCCGCATTAATGGTGAAGGGTTTTTCGCAGAGGACGTGTTTGCCCCCAGTCAAGGCATCCCGAACATTTTGAAAATGGAAATTATGGGGTGTACCGATATAGACAACATCCACCTCAGGATCAGCATATACGGCTTCATATGAATCATAAGCGTGGGAAATCTGCCATTTCTCAGCGAAGCGATCTGCAGTGGCTTGATTTCGTGAACCAACAGCATAAATTATGGCCTGGTCAAGAGTGGTCAGGCCCTCAGCGAATAAATTGGAAATGGTACCGGTTCCAATAATACCCCAATTGTACTTTTTCAATTCTTACCCCTATTGTTTATATAGGATAAAACTAAACCATCATATCCACAGGGGAAGATAAAAAATGAGAGGCCAGCAAAGCTGGCCCCCCTATCGTATTCCTAAAGGTCTGTTAGAGCAGGGTTATTGCCCAAACCAATAAGACAGTTTTAAAGCAAAAATATCATCTGCTTCAGATTTCAAAAGTCTATCGAAATCTTGTGCAAAATCAAAGACTCCTTGATTTTCATAGTTTGATCCGTTGTGCGTCCAAACAAAAAACATGGTAGAACCTGGTGAAAACTCCCAGCGAAGAACAAGGGTTCCAATCAATGCTTTGTAGTTAAAATCAGGATTATACAGCGTGAAGGCATCTTCATCACTGCCACCAGTTGGGTCAATGACAAAGTTTTCATCAATGGTTGATCCTTCTTCACCATAGACCAGGAACTCATTGGATTCAGGACGCTTGTACTCCTTGAATCCTGAGTAGTCACCCACGGCAAAAAATGGCTGAAAATAACCTTCCAGCGTAAATTGTGGGGTAATTGGAAAATCAATACGGATATCTGCTGAGGTGATCGTCTGGTCCAGCTGTGAGACGACATAACGTTTGCCGAACATTTGCGTATTTGCTGGATCATCAATGGTTTCTATGTACTGAGCCATTTCTGTATCCCAAAAAATGGCAGGACCAAATGATAGGTTAAGCCTGTCTCCTATCTTCATATTAACATGCATAGATAAACCTGTTTCTTGACCACCATCATCTTCAGATCCATAGTTATAAGACCAATTAAATGATAAATTTTTTCGGTAATCAGAACTAAGATTTCCGCTGAAAAAGGCTTCACCGGGCTCAAGAACTCTAGGTCCACCCCTCAAGTTGTTATTGCTCATATTCTCAAGGGCATATCCCCCATCTGCATGGATATTCCAAAAATTAACAAACCGAACTTGTCCCATCCCAAAAAACACATCAGAGATTTTAACCCAGTCAAAATCATGATTATTAGCATAAATGACACTTGCATTGGCTGACCGGATATACTGTCCTCGATCTAACCAGCGGTAACCTAACATAATGTGTTTGTTAATCACATCTGTTGAGCCTGTCAGACCAAGATCATTGGATTCAAAACCGGGTGATATCCACCCGAGAGCCGCATTAAAAGTGACGGTCCCAGCCTCTTTGTTAAGTTTAATTCTTCCAGCATGACCGGATAGTGATGTCGCGTTTGTGTCAAGCTTCACATGGACAGCATCTGGACGTTGAAAATAATGACTGGAATTATTTTGAAGATCAAATATTCTTGATTCTGTGCCATTGACCTGTGAAAATCCTCCCCAACCACCAAGCGCCCAATCTCGATTCTCACCGAGAAAAGCCCAACCATCTATACCAAGTCCAAGTCCTTTTTCAGACAGAAGATCAGCTGATTCGTGCTGATCATCAAAATCACCAAGAAGCTCAACACCATCCATAATGCGATGGGTGTAGGTACCCATAAATCCCAAACCATATCGCCCATCATCAAACTCTTTTAAGGAGCGTAACACGTTGTAGGAAGTGTATGGTTCAACCTGCTCATCTATGATTTTGCTATTCTCATAATAATGGGCATACTCTCGATTTGTCAACGCAGTTAATCCACCCACTGACCAATTATCACCAACCTTACCACTAATCTTCGCTGCTCCGAGAATCCGTGTATTGGACGGTTGATCCAATGAATCAGCGTCAATTGAATACTTGTAACCCTGAGGTGGTCGTCCGATTCGACGACTATAAAAAAACCTGGGTTCACCAAAATTAATCCCAATGTTGTTGGTGGGACCGCCATTGCCAAAATTGAATATGCTACGCCCCTCTAGAAAAAAAGGTCGCTTTTCAGAATAGTATGTTTCATGATCACTAAGATTGATTGAAGATGGATCAGCTTCGACTTGACCAAAATCCGGATTGATAGTAGCGTCTACAGTCAAATTAGCACCAATCCCCAATTTGATATCCGCTCCGACTCCAAAATCACTGTCCTTGCCCTCTATGAATGTATTGTCCTTACTGTTGGGCAGATTGCTTGCACTAGCAGTTACATAAGGCATATATTCTCTGCGTTTTGGAGGGTGGATATTTCGAATTTCAGTGAGATCAGCAGTCCGACTCATAGCACCACTCTCGTTAAGGGGGAAATAAACAAAGTAATCCCACTCACCCGCGCGTTGGATATAACGTGTAGGAAGGATTCCCCATACATACTCTTCTTTTTCACTAAATCTCAATTGAGAGAGAGGGATACGCATTTCAGCAGTCCAACCTTTATCATCTATTGTGGTCTTTCCTTCCCAGATGCCGTCCCAGGAATCATCGGTCCAACTATCGTTGAAATACACTTCATCCCTCATGGATCCAGCAGGATTAATCTGAAATGAAAAGCCTGATCGCTTATCATGATATGAATCTATTATGACTTCAAAAATGTCTGAATTGAGATAGGCATCCCGGCGCCCAATTCTTCCAACAACAGAGTCAGGGCTCGTATCCCACATGCGTGCTCCCACGTAGATGGCTGCATCGTCATAAGCAATCCACATATCTGTTTTCTGTGAAGCTTTGGCACCATTAAAGGGTTCGTACTGAATAAAGTCTGAATAGCTGGTACCGAGATACAGAGTCTCGTCCAGACGACCATCAATTTTGAGTGGTTCTGAAATTCTGGCAGCTTTGACTTCACGCTCTCTATAATTGTTTGGATCGTAAGGTTCTTCATAGGCCAACAAGCCTGCAATAATGCTAAAAAAGATGATAGTATATTTCATGATAGCCCCAATGTGTGTGTTCGGTGTCAATAGCTTTTCAGGATCAATAATGCCGCGACCGCACAGGTGTCATGTATGTGAGATCATCATGATCCAAACCAGTATTAATGACTGCATAGTCAGTTCTGTCTATGAGAATCATGAGTCATATAAAGTCAATCCATATGCCAGCTACACCCAGGAATGCTTATATACAATATATACAGGTAGATACATTCACTATACCGACTCTCTCCTAACACAAAAAGGCATCAATTTGATTCATATCTATATGGAATTGATATATTCCCCAACTGGACCATAATTGCGAGTTGAGGGTATTAAGTGATTTTTGGAATGATTAAGCTAGAATCTTGGGTTCACAATATTGTTGTAAATGGATCCAAATGTATAGCTGATGCCCATGGAGCCCCAATAGCTATACTGAGTTTCAAGCTCCTGGGTTTGAAGAAGAATATCTTCCTGGCTGGCCTCGCCCTTTGGCAATGAGAGTTGATCATGGATGAGAGAATATCCGCCATAAATGCTATATGAAAAGCCCTTTAAGATTTTCAGTGAGATTTCTCCCCTAAAATCCAATCGATTCTTTTTCAAGTCATGGAAATAATGTGAACCCTCAATATTCAATTCAGCCGAGCCCCAGGCTTCATGCAATTCGAAATCAATTTCAAGGGCTTCCTTCAGAAGTTGTTCTTCGTTTTGATCATAGATGGTTGTCTCATGGTAATCATTCATATTCCAACCCAGGACATATTGAAACCTGAACTCCCTCCTGGTGGATTCCTGGTAGGGAAAGATATTGTATTCCAGGGTTGGATTCACCCATATGGCTTGATCAAGGTTTGAATAGGTAGAGATGAAGGCTCCAGCTCTTAATCCCAGCGAGAAGTGATCTGATATACTCTTTACAACCATAGAATTGAAACCAGGATTTCTCCTGATGCTGACATACTCATCCTCACCGATGGTAAAACGTTCTTCGTTGTAGGACCCCCGGAGCTGAAATCTCAGTTTCCATGCTTCCGTAGTGCGCCGGGCAAGAAAGCTCCAATGTGAATTTAAATTGTTGTAGGTGGATTGGCCATCAAACCAACCATTTAGACTGGATTGAAAAACCCAATAATCCCATTTATCCTCGGGTTGTTCCATGACCGTGTTTTTGTTGAAGCTTATGTTGATATCATCAGCCAGGGGGGTATAGTTTAAAAATCTCACCGTTCCCAGTTGAAGCCATTTCAGGGTTTTCTCGCGAATCTCATCATCAGACATCTCTTGATCTGTCACATAGGTTAAGGAATCGCGTAGGCCTGCAAAACCGTGGCGTCCATCCAGAGTCATGGTGTATTTACGACCATCTCCACCTGTGCTTTGCCAGGTAATCATGACAAAAAGATCAGCATCATTGCGGTCAATAACGTAATTGACATAGTCTAACTCCGTGCGGATATAATTCATATCACATGAGCGACAATCTATGTACAGATTGGGGGCGTCATTTTTTGTGATTTCCTGTGAAATCAGAGTCGAAGCAAATATGAGGAGGATGAAGAGTGGAAAGATTCTGGACATTTTTTTAAAGCCCCCTGTGAACGAAAACACTAAAATATCCCTGATCCTGCGATAAGCACTTTGTGAATATCATGATCAAGATTAAGCGTAGAATATGGCACAATACAGAAGCTGATTCCATATTCATCTCATCTTTTGACGAGATTGATTAGAATTGTTTATTCAGGGATTTTTCGAAAGAATGCTCTGTGCATAGCTGCGGCCATAGATGGAAAACTCTATCAAGATATCATTGAGTTCCAGCTCGAGATTCTGGAGTGCTTCTGAATTATCAGAATTTTTAAGTACATCCAATAATTCATTTTTCTGTGCAAAATCCCCCAATTGGTAATTGGGATCAGATACCAACTGTTCTGGGAAATTTTTAGCTATAATATTGTCCAGTTTCTTGGCCCTGGAATATGATTTTTTGGTAATAATTTCACGAGGTATCATATCCACATAATGAGGGATTGTGCCTTTTGAGGACAAGGTTTGGAAATGCATATATTTCATGTCATTCTCCACATAAGCCCGTTCCAGGAGCTGCCTTTCTAAAAGCTCGATAGCCATGTGTCTGTTTGAGACCACTTGAATTGCCTCATCTTTCATTCGGCTACGGCCCATCATGTCCATGACATTCATAAGAATCATTTTAAAGGTCCCGACACCGGGGAGTGCCTGGGCATGGTAGGGTTGCGTCAGATCAGCAAGATAGTGCAATCCCCAACCCATAAATCGCCAACCCCAGTAATCATGACCTAGACTGAAGGCTAGCTCAGAGAGTGTCTTGTATAAGTGAATTCTATATTCTGGATAACATTTTTTTATAAAAGGTGCAATCATATTGATCAAAGCAGCTTCATGATAAAGCCCCATGTGAATTGGAGCCTGGGAACCGTATTCAAGTTTTGCATCTCCAAAAGGCTGCGTTCCGATTCCGTAACTCTTGCCCCATTCCGTATCATTGTTTTCATAGAGACCAATGTCCAAGCCCAGGTCAGGTTCATGGTTGGCAGAAACCAGTACGCTGAGGGGATCAATTTTTTCACCAGGTGTTAATTCAACAAATACGACATTATAAAACCCACTATTCTCCTTGAGCGGAGTTACATCCTCAGGAACCAGAGTGGGATGAGAACCAGCTTCTCTGCCAGGCAGCAACTGAAGGTAAGGGATTAATTTTGACTCAGGATTGATTCGAATGGCTCTAGCAAATCTTTGGCGTACTGTGTTCTCGTTATTGTTTGCCTGAAAAGTAAGGGAGTCTGGTAGAGGTGCGTAAAATTCTAAATTTTCTATGGCCCACGCCTCCTCTTCCAACAGTGTCTCTTCAAGATACAGCTCAGCTAATATGAGAAATTCCTCCAAACTCGTCACCACGACATCCTCAGCTGACACAATTTCCTCCATGGAAGAAAATACAGGCTGAGCGATGAGTGTGTGTATTTCCCAGGCATGGGCAGGTAAAGAGAGCAGATAAAGAAGAATGATTGTATGCGTACGGTACAAGAAGGTCATTGATTGAGTTTCCCTGAGTTGTATGAATCGTGATTAATTTTGTCATCCCAAAGTAGTGTGAATTATTAAGAGTGGAAATTAATTCTACTGTACTAGTAAAGGTTTGAATTTCTTCAAAGACAAGCAATCACACCAATTTATAAACCATAAATATATGAGTCAGCTGTCCAAACGACTTGCTTCATTTTTGAGGATGGTTGAAATCAGAGGACGGTAATATCTCCAGAAAAATTGCCGACGATCCTCTACAATATTTTTGTTATAGAAAAATTTATGGAATCGCTCAATCCCCTTAAAATAGGCAGTCCAAGGGATGATCGGATTATCGGTAAAATCACCTGCAAAATAGTAAAAAGGATACTGCCCACTGATCTCCTTTAAAACAGCCGGAAATCTTTGAGGAATATTGTGAGAGCTCAGCAAGGAATCTCCATGATCGTTCACGTATAAATGAAACAGGGAGACAATTTGATTATCCCTTTCGGGAGAGGAAACAATATCAAACCAAAACGGGTATTGCACAGATGCCGGAAGCCCATATTCATCCATGAGGGCTGGCTGGGTTTCTATTACCGGTGATTCCTGCAGCAAATGAGTGCCATATTCGAGAATGACAATATCATTCCCTTTGACCAATACGATACCCGAATCAAAAAATGGCCACTCCGGTCCATACTTCTCATGATAAAGGCTGATCACCCAATCTGGCAAATCGAGATGCGCGGTTGAATCGAGTGAAACGAAGTAACGTCCTGCCCAACCAGACCACTCAACCCCAAGAATGCTCTGGAGCGAGTCCCGCACGGTTCGCTGAGTCGGTGGAACAAACAGGGAAAATTCACTCAGGATTAACTTATTCTGTGCACGAAATTCTTGAAGGACTTTTAGGTCACTACCGTTCAATCCACCATATAACAAATGATTGGGTTTATCCAGATCCCCGTGGTAGTCATGCGAGTACACGCCATATGCATCAACCAGATAAAGGATATCTGCACGATTTACCAAATTTTCGATTTGTGTTTCATCATAGTCACTAAAATCGCGAATTACAAAGTCCCCTCCGAGACGCGGGAAAAATCCATAATAATTTGAGTCTAAATCATAGAATTGTTGTGTTTGATTCATAATTCGTTCATGAGTCAGAACCCAATCAAGTGAACTCAACTCCATATTAGCATGATCGGTCCGAGTTTTATTTACAATGATTATTTCCAGGGCTGGTCTGGCCGAAAACAACCAGCATAAATACATAACTACTGGTACGCCAATCGCGATAAAAAAGATATATCTTAATACCACTACTTCAAGTGGACGACTGATAAAGCGAAGGATCTTTTCAGTGCTTAATGCCATAATTAAGAACTCTCCTCTGAGGAAGTGGCAAAGCCCTTGCGCTCCATTTTTCCCCAGCCCTGTACCTTCCGAAGTGCGGATATAAAACCATGGATACGCCAGTAGATGGTGAGTTGGCGATACCCAAAATTTTCAATAATGGCCAGGAAAAATAACTGAAACAGATCTCGGGTACGTGGATATCTGCGGAAAGTGAGTTCCTCCAGTGCAACTGAGAATAGGGATAAAGCCACACCAAATATGAAGGCTACCACAAAAAATGCCGCGATGTAGGAGTAGGAAATAGATCCCCAGATGATGGCAATCAGGAAGGTAAAATACCCTGGCAATTCTATGGCAGGTCCCAACATCTCCAGAAAATAAAAATAAGGGAAAGCGAACATCCCGATACGTCCGTACTTTGGGTTAAACAACATGACCCTGTGACGAGAGAGAACCTCGAATAAACCTCGCTGCCAACGATCTCGTTGACCTCCCAAGACTTTAGTAGACTCCGGACATTCAGTCCAGGCAACAGGATCGGGTACAAATGAAATGGTATAGGGTAGCTTCCGTTCAAGATGATAGCGGTGAAGTTTGACCACCAATTCCATGTCCTCACCTACTGTATCATGAGCATATCCACCCACAGCAACCACTGCAGATCGCTTAAACATACCAAATGCTCCTGAGATAATCAAAGTAGCCTGCAAAGCACTCCAACCCATACGGCCCGAGAGAAATGCCCTGAGATATTCTAATACCTGAAATTTTGCCAAGATATTTTTGGGCAATCTAATTTCTGTGAGGGTACCGCCCTCGAGGGTACAGTCGTTGACGATTCTTATAATCCCACCGGCAGCAACAGTATGAGCATCCTCCAGAAAGGGCCTCACAATACGGATAAGAGCATCCCTTTCCAGAATACTGTCAGCGTCCATGGCGCAAAAGAGCGGAGTGCGACAATAATTCAAACCCACATTCAGGGCGTCGGCCTTGCCACCATTTTCTTTATCTATGACCCATAGATTGGGTTGGTATTCACTACGATAAATGCCTCGGACCGCAGCAGCGGGGATTTCTGCGACCTTATAGCGAGCAGTTGGTTTCAAATCGAAGGCTTTGGTAAGCCGCTCCATGGTGGAATCCTTTGAGCCATCATTAATGACCAACACTTCATACTCTGGGTAATTCAGAGCAAGCAGGGCACGAATGGACTCAACACAGGTAGCCTCTTCATTATAGGCGGGGGCAAAGAGGGTGACGGGTGGCACTCCAGCTTTGGCGATGAGGGATTGGAGGTCGACAGCTTCCATGCGTCGGGCGTATTTTCTTAGCGCAAAGAAGGCAAAAATGGTAGTAAGTAAATAAAAGAAGTTCAGCGATAGGAAATAGCCCAGGACAATATAGTTAAAGCCCTCTAGCAGCATCTCCAACAGACGTACAAAAATGGTCATAAGCCATGTACCTCGGTGAGAATTTGCTGAGCAATGGATGCCCTTACATGATCCGATCGTGCAATTTTTTCCAGCACTTCAGTACTATTGGACTGATATAGAGCTCTGGCAGCTTGCAAAGCAACCCAGCTTGAGGGGTCATCCAGGCCGGCCAGCAGCACAGAAGCATCTTCCTTTGACCCAACTGATCCAAGTGCAGAAAAGGCATGAATCCGTATGATCTCTATAGGAGAGTTAACCAGACTTAACAAGAGTGGACGAAACCGTGGTGTACCCATATCTCGCAATAATTTTAAACAGGTCGCGCTAAGTTCAGGGTCATCTCCAGCCTCAAGAACCTGTGCTGCTGTATCGGGTGCTGCAAGATCGCCTATCTTCCGTAAGGATTCTGCTGCTGCGATACGTACCCGTACTGAAGCCTCGCGATTGAGGAGTTCCTCCCGGAGGCGGGGGGCAATAGCTGGCCCCATTTCTGACAACATTGAGGCCAGGAAATTCATACTCCATTCATCAAAGTGGGACAATTCCGGAAGTATCAGGTTGATGTGTTCTGGATAATCCACGTGAGCTAAAATTCGCGCGGCAGCCATTTTTACTATGGGAGCGTCTTCCTTTAGAGAATGTATAATGGGATCTATAAATTCCGGAAACCCCAGGGTTGCCAGAATATTGATATTTCGGGCGCGTAGTTCAGGATATCCCCGTTTTAAATTTTTTGCGATAATTGCTAAGTAGGGTTGGGCCAGGTCCTTGATAATCTGAAGCTCCTGCCCCCTCAATCTTGATGCAAATCGATAAAGATATTGGACAAAAAATAGTCTGTCTCTCCCCTTTATAATCATGCTGGGGGTTTCATCTTCATCAATGGAAAGAATTTCCATGATTTGACCTTCCCAGCTCCGTTCAAGTCGAGAGTACCTCTTGGAAGCCAGATTGTTCTTCGCTCTTAATAAAACCACACCTATAGCAATTATGATTGTGAGCACAAACAGGAACACGACCGTAAGGATGAGTAATTGTAGGGCTAAATCAAGCCGGGGTAAGGTCTCGAAATATGAAAAGAATCTCTCACCCTGTGACTTCAGGAAGGACAGAGCCCCTCTCAAATAATCGAGTATACGATCAAAATTCAAAGTGGACCCTGAGCTGAGCAAGGAGTTCAAACGGGTTAAATGGCTTTCTCAATACAGCTTTTGCACCCAGATCTAGCCATTTATCGATGAGTTCCTTATCATCCCTGGCGCTGAGCATTACAATTTCAGCCTGTTGTGGAGAGGTCGAGTGCTTGAACTCCTGTAATAATTCCTCACCGTTGCTATCTGGCAATCGATAATCCAGGATGATGCCATCAAATTGTTGATTTCTGAGGATTTCACGTGCGGAGGCGCCATCTGCAGCTTCTTCGAGACTCAAACCTTCCACAGTGGAAAGGATTGAATGAAGGATGAATCGGATATCATCATCATCGTCTATAATGAGCAGGTTAAAACTCATTTTAAAAGTCGTCGGATCCTGGCTAACAATTCCATAGGGCTAAATGGTTTCAGGACATAGTCATTTGCACCAAGTTGAAGTCCTCGTGAGATGTCCTGTTCACTTCCCATGGATGTCAACATAATAACGGGAGTCTTTTGATTCATTGAATCAGCCCGAGTTCTCTGGAGCAATTCAAATCCTTCCATCCCTGGCATCTTCACATCAAATATGGCCAGATCATACTTTGATTTCCTGGCAGCTTCAAGCGCGGCATCGCCACGATCAAAGTGATCAATTTCAAAACCATCCTTGCGTAACCGATGAAGCACAAACTCCGCTGTCAATTCATCATCCTCTGCCAAAAGTATTTTTAATGATCTTGTTCCAACATCATCATTTGATGCCACGATACAATTTCTTCCAGCAGCTTTCGCATTAAAAAGCAATGCATCTGCCTGGGACAATGCCTGGTTCAGATCTTCACCTTCCTTAATCTGATAAACACCCCCGGAATATGTGAGTTTGATGGTTTTACCACTATTTGTGCTCATGGGATGTTGATTCAGATGTATCAACGCCTTGCTTAATGCTGTTTTTCCTTCCAGTTCTGTGGTTGAAGGAAGTAATAATGCGAATTCCTCTCCTCCCCAACGAGCCACAAAATCAGATTTCCTCAATTGTTCTCGAAGCTGATTGGCAACATAGCGCAATGCTTCATCACCAACCAGATGACCATATCCGTCATTTATACTTTTAAAATCGTCTATATCCAGCATGGCTAGACACAAATGCGTTTTCTCACGGAGAGATAACTTGCTTAGCGCCTCAAAATTTTCGGTAAAAGCAGCTCGGTTTGGAAGATTGGTGAGATGATCATAACGCGTTTCTTTTTCAAGATTTCTGCTGCGCTGGAGTGTCACTGCCACCCGGGTTGTCAGGAGGGCTGGATCCAGTGGTTTTTCAAAATAATCATCTGCTCCCAGAGCAAAACATTCTGCCTTAATCTGGGGGCTATCTTTGGCTGATAGCACCAGAACAGGCAAACTTGCCGTCCGATGATCTCCACGGAGTTTGATAAGGAAGTTGCGACCATCGATATCGGGTAACACCAGATCAAGGATCATCAATTGGAAGTCTTCCTCAGCTAAAACGTCAATACCTTTTTGGGCTGTTTCCACTGTGGTTACTGCGTAGCCCTGCTTCTCAAGAATGACCTTCAACATCAATCGGATCTCATCGGAATCATCTACAACCAGGATGTGTTCACGTTCTGGACGGTTTTCTCCGTATAGGCCCTGGAGATGTTCTATGAGCCGATCCAATGTTTCAGCCAACTCATCATCAGGCGCATCCTCTGTTGCAGCGGATAGCTCACTTATTTCAGGGAAGCCATAGGTTCCTCCTGAACCGCGAAGGGAATGAACAAGGCGACGAATGGAGATGGCAGACTCTTCAAAATTCCTTGAGAGCCCTTTTCCAGCCGCCAGCAGCGCCTCAATACTGGGACCTAATTTCTGAAGATAGATTTTTTGAAATTCTTGTTTCAATTCATTTTTTCCGAAAACAAAGTGAGCATCTGATGTCGCAGCTCATTTTCAAAGTCCTGATCTTTTTTAATGATGATAATCCCATCATTCTTTATAGATAGTTCTTCTTGAGGCAGCATGGATTTACCCGTAATGATAATAATTTGAGGCTTTTCGGGGATCGTGTTCTCTTTCAGATTCTCAAGAAATTTCATGCCATCCATTACCGGCATTTTCAGATCCAGAAGAATCAAATCCGGGGTATAGTCCTCCATGAGATGAAGTGCCTCTTTGCCATCCCCTGCTGTTCTTAGCTCAAGGTGGAGATCTGACAAATATTCAGAGATAACATGGCGCATATCTGGATCATCTTCAACCAATAAAACACAACAGGGGGCTTTTTGAATATTCCTTCTAATGGCCCAGACAAAGTCATGCTGGTTTACTGGTTTTTGGACAAAATCTGTGGCTCCTGGTAATTTCCCTCGATTTTCACGGGCAACAATACTCACTACGACCACGGGTATGTCAGTATATTCCTCTTCAGCCCGCAATGCTGCCAGAAAAATATCCCCTGTCTCATCGGGCATTCTAAGATCTAGCGTAATGATATCTGGTTTTTTGCGTTTCACGCAGGCCATGGCTTCGGCTGTCGAATTTGCCAATTCCAATTCACATCCTGTATCTTTGAGATAGTGAGACAACAGTGTCAATGAATCAGGATCATCATCAACCAATAAAATATGTTTCCCCTCAAAACTTTTATCACTAACACTCCCTGCAGGGCGCATCGTTGCTCGCGTAGTCTGACGAACCGTCTCTTCTTCCCTTACAACAGGATCGCTAACAGGAATTGATATGATAAATGTGGATCCTTGCCCTAATTCACTGGTTACAGCTATGGTGTAGCCCATCAATTCGCAAAAGGAGCGACTGATGGATAGTCCCAGACCTGTCCCACCGAATTTACGCTGTGTGCTGGAGTCGACCTGTTCGAACTCATCAAAAATATGTTTGATGCGATCCTCAGGTATCCCAATTCCAGAATCGGATACATGAATAGCTGTAGGCCGATGTGTTTCTGGATGGGTAACCACTTTGACAGTTACAGCCCCCTCTTCAGTAAATTTTATGGCATTGGAGAGTAAATTTAAAAGGACCTGTTTCAGCTTCCCTGGATCGGTCTGAATCTCAATTATTTTCTCCGGTAGTTCAGTCTCAAGATTCACAGTCTTATGCGCGACCTGACTTTCAACCTGATCTATGAGCTCCTGGATTAGCTCACCTACATTTAGAGTGACAATTTCTAGATCCATACTGCCTGCCTCAACTTTGGACAGATCCAGAATATCATTGATCAATCCCAGCAGGTGCTTGCCATTGGCCTGAATACGCTCGAGGTAAATAATTTCCTTCTCCTCCAGCTTAGAGTCATTATTTCGAAGGATAATATTTGAGAAACCAATTACAGAATTGAGGGGCGTTCTTAACTCATGGCTCATATTCGTTAAAAATTCGCTCTTAGTCTGGTTGGCAGCTTCAGCCACAGATTTCGCGAGTCGCAGAGCTTCTTCTCCGCGCTTGCGTTGGGTAATATCCAGGGCGATTCCCAGAAACCCTGTAATTTCTCCTGAGGTATCGTAGGTCGCTGTTACTGCCGAATCAACTGTGAGCTGGCTACCATCCTTACGAATATAGGTCCATTCTTTTTCTGCATATCCGCCCAGCCGAGCTAAAGCTACATAGGTGTCAAAACCTTCTACAGGTCTCCCAAGTTCCTCACTCAATTCTTTTGATCGCTGTTGGACCTCAGAATCCAGATGAAACACATCTGATTCCTGTCCGATGATCTCTTCGCTGCTATATCCCAGCATACGCTCTGCACCGGGATTAAAAATGGTGATTTTTCCATCAAGGTTGGTAGCAATTATACTTACCTGGGTGGCTGAATTGAAAACGCTTTTCAGCTGAAGATGGGTATTGGCCAATTCCTCAGTGGCCTTCTTCATCTTGGTAATATCCCTGAAAGTCCCGGTAAAAAAGTGAGTCCCCTCCATGTTGATCTCATTGACACCAAGATCCAGATACACCTTTTTTCCATCTTTCCTTCGACCCATGACTTCTCGAGATTCACCAATTTGTTTACGGGGACGACCTTCGCGATAATCTTTTAAATAACCATCATGTTCAACAGATTCAGGCGGTCCCATGAGCATTTTTATGTTTTTACCCAGAACTTCTTTGCTGGTAAATCCAAATATCTGTTGGGCAGCATCGTTGTAGCTTTCTATGGTACCCAGAGCATCCATGGTGATCACACCCACCACAGCAGACTGAACCACTGCCCGAAATTTTTCCTCACTTCTTTGCAGTTCTCTTGTAGCTTTTTCCTGCTCCAGAACCCGACTTACCCATTGTCCCATGAGGCGCACAAAATCATGATCTGCATCAGTAAATGGAATCTGACGAGCCTCAGAACGTGAGAAATTCAATGTTCCAAAAGGTTCTCCATTCACTTTTATGGGTACCCCGATATAGGATTCAAGATTGAAAGCAGCGTAACAAGGGTGTGATGAATATTCAGAGGCTTTCATCTCATCGATGGCGATAATATCCTTGGCAACCAGGGCGATGCTACAATAGGTATCTCCCAGATCAAAGATCTTCCCTTGTCTCAGACCTGAAGATTCAGGAAAAAAGTGCAGCACCTTGTATTCCTCTTCCCGAATCTGACTGATAATACCAAGATCCATACCCAGATTATCTATCCCTGCTTTCAAGGTTGCTTCGAGCTGTTCATCAGTTGAAAGATTAGAGCTGGCCGACAATTCATATAGTAGTCGCACCCGTCTTTGTTGTTCATCCAGCGAAGTATTTAGTTTTTGAAGGTTTTCCTCAAATTCAATCCGCTCAGAGATATCTCTACTAATTGACAATATGCGTGGTTCTTCATCCTCAGTAGGGGTGTAAATGCGTGTTGATGATTCCAGCCAGATGTAATAGCCATCCTTATGTTTAAACTGATAAGTAACTGGTATGGGATCATCAGAGTCAAGAATTCGGCTATGTTCTTGTTGAATGAATTCTAATTGCTCGGGATCTACAAAATCATAGATGGAATGTCCAATGAGTTCATCAGGCTCGTACCCAACAATTGAAACGGATGCCGGGGTAACGAAGCTGAAGCTGCCATCTAACTCGTGTTCAGCGAGCATATCACTGGCATTCTCGGTGAGGTGACGATAGCGGCGTTCACTGGTTTTAATCCTTACCAGATACTTTTCCCTAGAAGCAACAACGGTGGGCGCCCATAGCAAGAGACCGACTAAAAGAAGAACCAATCCCATGGCATATGCTGCAAAATACTTTACCCCGATTTGAATCAGGGGTGAATTGAGTGAATCGGCTAAAGGACTGTGGGCAAAACTATCGAAATATTCAATACTTGCTCCGATAAACAGCAGGGAAAAAGCGCTGATGATGACATACCAGCCTCTTTGGACGTGGAGACGAAAACGTTCACCCAGTATGACTAGAAAAACCAGAAGTGCAAGCGCCGCGAATAGAAATAGCAGCTCGGCCAGCATCAACATAGAGAAGGGGTCTCCCTTAATGGACCTGGTCGATCATGCGTTCAACCATTTCAATAAGTGCGTTGAAGTCTACAATGGGTTTTGTAAAATATTCATCAAAACCCTTTTCCATGTATTTTTCTCTATCACCCACCATAGCGTGAGCAGTCAGGGCAATAACAGGCAGATGTTTTAAATTATCATCTATGCGCATAGATTCCAGTACGGCGACACCATCCATACGCGGGAGAGAAATATCCAGTAAAACCAGCTCAACCTTCGCATCGGGCAATCCCGCCAGGGCATCTATCCCATTTTCATAACTAACAATCTCATATAGTGAACCAAGGATGGCTTCTGCCAGCATGAGATTATCAGGATTGTCCTCTACGATAGCTATGCGTCTCATAAACCTTCTAAAGCTCCTTTTAAATATTTCTGAAAGACCTCTTGGGCTGATGACAGATCTGAGAGGAGGTCTGGCATGCTGTCTATTTGCTCTTCAATCGCAGCAGTTTCCATTAACTTTGAGATATTAGAAACTTTCTTTCCGCCAAGATTTCCGGCACTTGAGATGAGTGAATGCGCCGCATTTTTAATCTCTGAGAATGCTTTTGAATCTATGCCTGCTGAAATGTTCTCCAGAAGTTGAGCTCCTCTGATTAAATACATACCTACAAGCTCATTGGCCAACTTTGATCCTCCCAGCTCCTGTAAGCGGCGCAGAAACAAGGGGTCAATATCACCAGATTCCGTTGAGTAATTCACTTGATCGTTCATAGTTGCACTTTAAAAATCATTTCTAGTATTAATGAAAGTAATATACTGTAAAAAATGCTCATACATAATAATAGCATTGATTTAGAGCGAGTTCCAATGGGGGTGATGATTTATATCAATCCAACGCAATGATGTTAGGGACTATCCATATACTCTGCTAAAATGCTCTGTTTCTCAGCGTTAGACAATTTTTTAAGGGCAATGAGCTCGCGATTCCCACCGAGCAGATAGTGTCCGGTCAAATATCCGACAGCCCCTCCAACACTTATTGTTGTAATAAAATTCAAGGGAGTGTCCAGAAATATGGCAAATCTCTCGCTCAATGTCATCTCTTCAATGGAACCACGTTCCTCGAAAAAAAACCTGACTCCAAGGAAACTTCCAAGCACGACGAGGCAGGGCGTATATCTGTTCTCCCTACTGAATTCGCGAATCCCAGTGATCTCTACCAGGCTCAAATTTGTCCTAGTATGGACTCCTGGCAGAAAGGGTGCATATTCCACAGAAACATTAAATTCTGAGACATTCAATACTCTGCAATCTTGAAGGGTTTTGTTATCACCTTAATAAATGGTAAGTGATTGAGCTGAAAGTCTGGCTGGACCAGTGAGACCCAAGACAAATGTCAGCATAATAGCAATGGATGATGTTCTATTCACGATAGATCCCCTATTAGCCTGAGCATAATTTGCTCAGCGCTTATAAAAATATCTATTCCTTTATCACAGGATCCTCAAAACCCAGCCAAATATTAAAGTACTTGGACTGCTCTGGAGTCATCTCCTTCATGATCCTCAACTGATGGGTTACCTCGTCCTCTTTGTAACTAATTATATCAGAAAGGGTAATATTCATGGTATCCCTTTCGACTTCGAAGGTGATCCGCATTCCTTCAGGCAAGGGATTACCAAAATCGTCAAAGTAAGTATCTAAGTAAATACTTCGATCTACCTTATCGCCAGCTTTGAAGCCAATCTCATCTTTCTTGCTGATCTTTTTAATAGTACGTTTTCCACCTACAGCAATATTGGTGTATTTACCCCCATTATCTTTTATGGGATGACGGGGCAAAGATACTGTTGTATCTGTTTCATATATGACTCCAACATGCTGGAGAATCTCAGCATAGGGTAAAGCTTCACGACCCTCAATGTATTTTGTGAAAAAGTCTCTGAGATCAGGATGCACTTTGTCTGTAAATAGGTCGAAAACCATATCTTCATCCATTGGGTTGGTTGGTCCATAATCGTTGATAAGTTCATACATTACATCAATGAGACGTTTCTGCCCTTCTGTGAGGCGGATAATTTCTATATCCAGCAGCGCGCCAAGTACAGCGCCACGTTGATAAACCTGATTATAGTTTTTCTTGTAAGGTTTTTCCAGTACACCCGAGGACATCTCGGTAAAGCTCATTTTTTCATATGGGAATTTCTCTCCGCTTCGAATTTTTCGCTGCAGACGATTTACAACGAAATCCTTGGGAGTAAGCATGCCACCATTGGCCTGAATGATCAGTGACATATACTCTGTAACGCCTTCATACAACCATAAATGTTTAGATAGAACAGGATCAGTGTAGTCCCAATTGTGGATGTGCTGGGTTCTGAGATTAAGGGGGGTTAAAATGTGCATAAACTCGTGGATGGCGATATCTTCAATAATCTCAGATATGTTTTCAGTATAGCCTGATCCTGGATCAGGGAGGTAGTAAAATGATGATTTGTTGTGCTCCAGTGCACCACCTACGGGCAGGCCATTGCGAATCAGATATATGAGACCTTTTAGTATGAGAAATCTCTGATTATCCAGGATTTTACCCAATCCATATTCATCTGCGTAATAAATAAGATAGGCGTATTCCTCAGCTGGGAGGGTGTCAATATATGATCCAATGGCTGCCATGGATGCATCAAGAGATTTTGTAATGTCTGCTGCCCGTTCTGTATCGTCAGTTTCATGGGCAAAACCAACCATTACCTCAGTGCTATGGATATTAAAGCTTGAAGTATCAGGTTTCCCAAAGAGAATGGGGCTATCAATGAGTTCATGATAGTCCAGGGCTGATATCGACACTTCTCCAGCTGATTTAGAATCCTGTTCCAGGACGGTCATGGCATAGAGCTGTTCTGGATAAAGGTATAGCATATCTACAGCTTGTTCCTCCTGACCAGCAAAATATCCAAATACACCACCGGCGTTGATGGCAAATACCCGGTCTTCAATAATACCGGTACCGGCCATGGGCCAGATAGTCCAGGGATTCTTGCTATCCCAGGTGGCACTAACCCAATATTTGATGGATTTGATGTTATTAGCCGGAGTGATGATGAAGGTGTTTTTACCCTTTTTTTTCACCCGGAGTGCTTGCCCATCTTGACCATATGCAGCCAGTTTATGAATGAATTTGCCATAATTGGCTTCAGAATAGGTTCCGGGAATGATCCAGGGAAAGTGATATACCAGGGTATCCTGACCAAAATCCTCACAAAACAGTTCGACCTGATATCGATGCTTCTCAATTGTGTTTAAATCAATGCGATAGTCATACCTTGGACCACCTTCAGAGGCTGATGTAACTGAGAATATCAGAGTGAAGAGAATCACTGATAAAAGACCTGCTCTGAGTGTTGTTGTTTTCGCTATCACATTCATGATTTATTACCTTTCTTAGAAAACCGAAGCACATCGTATAATCAAAGATATTATTTAGGAATTTTGATTTACAATGCAAAGCATCTTTTATAATGCATTGGCCTAAAATAAACAGCAAACCAAGTAATAGAGCGAAGTTTTTTACCTCCAATGATCAGTATATTGCCTCTTCAATCAATTACAGTTCAGCACGATTACCTATTTTTATCATGTATTGTATAGTTTATTATGGAAGTGTAAGATGAGAATAAACAGGAGTAATATAGATTGACTGATATAACAGATACCGAGAGTCCTGCCAAAATAGATCCAGGTAACCAGCAGGACATCATCCACACCCTGCGAACCGCACAGCAGCACCAGGTTACATTGAGTATGATCGCCGATCAGAAGGCCAATATCATCATCGGATTTGCCTTGATTTTCTTTTCCGTTATTCAGTCACAGATATTTTCCGCGGAATTCATAAATGCTATCTACTTTTTCCCGATAAGCGCCCTCGCCCTGACGGTATTTATATCTTTTTTTCTGGCAATCATGGTAGTTTTGCCACGTTTTAAGCGTGGTCATGTCTATACCCAACCCTCCCAAATGCCCAATCCTTTGTTTTTTGGATTTTTTGCCTCCTTTACTCAGGCCGAGTATACAGACTATATGATTGAAACTGTTAACAGTAATGAGGCAGCCCGTCGTTTGATGGTGCAGGATCTTTATCAAATTGGAGTGGTTCTACAAAAGAAGTATGAACTTCTCAGATTCAGCTACTTGTCACTGGCTATTGGAGCACTTCTTTCAACTGTTGTTTTGGCCATCAAACTGTATCTTATTTGATCATATCAGATTGTTCCTGATCGTTCTCTAATCTTCCCGATCCAACGTCATCTCTGAAGGATTTTTTCTACAGATTCACGTCTCGAACCAGTTCCCTATAACCATTTGGCTGCTGTAATCATCCGACACAGCAACACCTAAGCTTCCATAATTTGTTCATCATCGTAGGGGATTTTCTGATTCAATATCAGGTATCCCCTTATGTCCATAATCATCTCTAGGGGTAATATGGTTCAAGCAAAAATTACAGAAGGAGATATGGATATGAGTACCAGGACAAAACAATATTTTAGTGGGTTTTCAAACGTGGGAGCAGGATTTTCAAGAATGGTGGATGGTTTTTCTCTGGTTGAATTAGTGATAGTCATGGTCATTGTCGGTCTTTCATCTGCAATAGCAGTTCCCATTGTCTCCATAAACGATACGAAAGCGAAATTGAGTGAGGCTGATGCAGCTATGACCAGTCTTCGCACTCAATTACGGATTTATGAGGAAAAAAATGGTGAATATCCCATAGAAGCTTCTGCAGTAAATGTTATTGGGGCTACCTGGAATAGTTTTTCCACCAGCGCACTGAATGGAAAATATTTTACTGATCGTTCCTACAAATATGAAAGTCTGGATGGTTTAAACTTTACGTTGAGCTGTGATGGTGGTTCAGTTCTAGATTCAGATCGTGCGCTAAACCAATCCGGAGTCTTCAGCGGTGGCAACTAGTCAGACCAATACACATGCAGCGGAGCATAAATAATCACGGGTATACCCTAGTTGAAGTCATGATCGCTGCCACGCTCCTCGCAATCATTGTTTTAGGAACTTCACAATATTTTGTCCTCAGTCGCTGGGAAATCGAAAAAGGTATCAGGTCTCAACTGGCCTGGGCCAATATGGCCTCCCGCATGGAAAAAGCGATTGACCTCGGTTTTACCTCTCTTCAAGATAGTCTTCCAGAATCATCGGTATCTCTGACCCTTAGTGGGATCGAGGGATACCGATCCACTATTATTACAGCCATTGATGATAGTTCAGATGCTTTGGCCCCAGCTGATACCGCCACTCCAGATATGATAAAAGTGGTTGTTAATTTTGCCTGGTTTTCTCCAGAAAACATCAGTGATAGTCTGGTCTGTGTTTTTTCAAATGAAAGAACCTGGAAATACTAATTGCCAAAGTAATCGAAACCTTCTTAATTCGGGCTTATGGTATTTTCCTCACAGGTAGATACCATATTAAAGATGGAAAACGATTTTCTCCTTTATAGATGCTCATTCAACCCAGCCCCCAACCCCTTTAATCCAAAACTAAACTCTAATCCTTTGTCAAGAATGATTTTTTGCCTCTTCAATACTTCCCTGTATGAATCGGTGGAAATCACCCAATCTACATCAGAGCCATTCAATAAATGGGGGATTTCCCCCTCATTCAACATCAAGAATATTCAAAATATGGGGGAAACCCACCGATATTTTAATAATTATCCATAAACGGGGGAAATCCCCCATCAATATCAGGTCTCCCCTCATATCCAAAAAGCTCTCCGTACGTAACATAGTCCAAGACGCAACCGCATAAGGAGAGTGTATAATGTTAGTAGCAGTATTAATGGTTTTCGTAATTTTCTCATTCACAGGGGTGGCTGTATTGAATGTTTCATATCTTTCAAGCACTACTTCAGCCGAGACTGCAAACAATATCAAATTACAATATGCAATGGAATCTTCAATCAACGAATCCCTGTGGCGTATTAACAATGGTCCTGATAGTCTCATTAACATAAATACTGATGGCATTACAACTGAATTTGATCCAGTACTGAACACCCTCTGTGTAAAAGTTGACAAATTTCAAATGGAATCTGAAATACTCCTGAATCTATCGGAAGATACCCATTTCGATCGAGCCCTTGCCTCTGATGAAACCATCGAAACAAACGGAACAGCAGCGGATATGGATGAAGAAAATCGCAGCCGCAACTTCACCTTTATGCCCGAAGTTGATCTAGACTACTTTACCGATAATGCTGTCGCTGTCCACAGCAATTGGTTTAAAAGGTGGGATGGAGATAGTGAACATGAAGATGATGAGGCTTTTGCAGAAGGAATCCATATTTTTACTGGTTCATTTATAGAGTTAAGAGATATGGAACTGAATAATTGCACACTGGTATTCACTGGACGATTCGTGATCTTCTCAAATAGTAATCACATCAATGCGCCTGTGCCAGCTGACAGTGCTGATGCACTACCGGCCCTCGTTTTTACCAATCCCAATAACTATTTTTTAGTGTCTGCTGAGGGTTCTCAATATGAGAAACAAGATGTTATTAATGGGGCTATCTATACCGCTGGGACTATTATTTTGAAAAAAGGTGAGCTAAGTGGACCCATTGTGGGAAAAACCATTTCTTTAGAAGATGGTGCAAGCTATTCAAATGATATCAAGTTCAGAGATACAGAGCACCCCTGGTTTTATCGTTGGACTGCTGGTTTCAAACAGAAGAACCATTATGACTGGCCCAAGCAAATTGGTCGTTGGAGAACTACTAAATGGGGCAAAAAACATATCACAGCCTAAGCCTCTTCACATATTTGCATAGGAAAAAGATCCTCCTTCCAGGGGGATTTTTTTTGTTCACAATCACTCAAATCAATTTCTTCTGATGATTATCCCCCTAAAAAAAGGATCTATAGGAAAAGTGAAAAAAGGTATTTCCTCTAATTGTTTTAGGAATCCCCTCATATCAAAAAAGTAGCTCCTGCGTAACATAGTCCAAGCAGCAACCGCAAAAGGAGTTTGCACCATGTTAGTAGCCGTCCTCATGATATTCGTAGTCTTTTCCTTTACCGGTGTTGCAGTGCTCAATGTAGCGTACGTTTCAACTGCCAGCTCAGCTGAGACTGTTAACAATATCAAATTACAGTACGCTATGGAATCTTCAATCAACGAATCCTTATGGCGTATCAACAATGGTCCTGATAGTCTCGTCAATATTGAAGCGAATGGGATAGCCACTGATTTTAATCCTGTTTTGAATGTGCTAAGCGTTAAAGTTGAAAAATTCAATATGGAGACAGAGATTTTACTAGATCTGTCTGAGGATACTCACTTTGATCGAGCACTTGCTTCTGATAAAACCATCAATACCAATGGATATGATTCAGAAATTGACGAAGAGAATCGCAGCCGTTTTTTCACCTTCATACCTGAAGTAGACCTCGATTATTTCATGGACAGTGCTGTTGCTATCCATACCGAGAGTTTTCATAGATGGGATGGTGGCGGTAAACATAGAGATGACGACGACTTTGAAGATGGTATTCATATTTTCACCGGTTCATTTATTGAGTTCAAAAAAATGCATCTTTACAATCACACCCTGGTTTTTACCGGTCGATATATACTTTTTACTGAGGATAACCACATTACCGCACCCCTCCCTCAAGACACTTTATATGCATTACCTGCTCTAGTATTCAGCAATCCAGAAAATTATTTCGAAATTGAAGCCGAAGGTAAACATTATAGAAAAGAAGATATTATCCTTGGTGCTATCTACACTGCTGGTACCATTATTTTGAAAAAAGGTGAAATCAGCGGTCCCATCGTTGGAAACACCATTTCAATGGAACATGGTGAAGAATATGAAAACTTTATCGATTTCAAAGATACAGAGTTCCCACAGTACTATCGCTGGCATAAAGGTTTTAAAGGCAAGAAGCATTATGATTGGCCCAAGCAAATCGGTCGTTGGAAAACTGCTAAGTGGGGGAAAAAAAATATCGAAGCCTAAACTGCATTCCATATTTGCATAGGAAAAAGATCCTCCTTATTGGGGGATTTTTTTTGGCTCAAAAAGAACTCTCTGCGAATCAGAATACTAAAGAAGGGCTATCTCCCCCCCATATCAGGTATCTCCTCATATCAAAAAACTTCTCATTAGCTAAAATAGTCCAAGGCCAGAATGTATGAGGAGAATACAACATGCTCGTCGCCGTACTAATGCTTTTCTTAGTTTTTTCATTTACAAGTGTAGCTGACTTGAGTGTTTCCCTTGCATCAAATTCAGGGTCAATAGAATCCGTGCGAAACATAAAGCAACAGTATGCAATGGAATCCAGCATCAATGAAGCCTTGTGGCGTATCAATTCAGGCGCAGATGAGCTTGTCAATCTGAGTGCTGGTGGAGTGACTATAGCCTGGGATTCTGAAAATTATCATCTCTCAGTTGGTACCGAGAATAGTCAGACCGAATCTGAAATTCTGCTGGATCTAACCGAGAGCACACCATTTTCAAGCGCCATCGCCTCAAGGACACCCATCCAGACAAATGGCTATTTTGCCGATGTTGAAGAGGATCATCCTGTTCAACAGGTTGACCTGATTCCCACGGTTGAACCGGCATACTTTATAATAAATCGAGCCGTTATACATCGGGGTGATCAAACAGCCTGGTCAAAAAAAGACCTTCAGATCGAAGGGATCCATATCTTTCTCGGTAACAACCTGGAAATCAGCGATCTAGACCTGGAAAACAGCACCCTTCTCTTTCTGGGAGATGACATAACTTTTAGAGGGAGCAACACCATTAAGGCACCTGCACCTGTCGACTCTTTACCTGCAGCACCGGCAGTGGTGTTTATGAATCCGCATACAACATTTACCCTCAGGTATGGGACCCATATCGAGGGGGCTGTTTTCTGTGCTGGTCACCTGGATATTGAGAATGCTACGCTCACAGGTCCAGTCGTTGCCAACTCTGTCACCCTAACGGGTAATGTGGATTTCAAAGATGACCTTCATCCCAACTATTACCGATGGAACATGGGCTTTGCGAACCAGCATGACTATGATTGGCCAAAGCATGTGGGGCGCTGGAGATCAGTTAAATGGAATAAGGCTATATCCTAAGTAACTACTCCAATAGATCTCAAAGCTAACCTCAATTCTTCCTCATTAATATTATTTGATTTGGTTCACCAGGTTGGAACTATTTACATGATAGGTTGAAAACCAATCCATCATCGCCAAAATGGCGGGCAAACCGGCTGTTGCATGATTCGCATCAGGGATACCCACCAACTCAACCACACCAGGTCCATTTTCGCTAAGGTTCGCAACGGTAGCTACGGCAATAGTATAGGGTACGGTTGAATCTGCCATCCCATGGTAAAAACGGGTTGGCGTAACCGGTCCCCAATCCAGGAGGTTATTTTCCTCAAAAACAGAGGAGTATTCAATCTCAGTTCCATTATTAAAGCTCTCAAGAAAACCAGAACTTATCAATTCTGAGATCGATTGGGGTAATTGGTTGTTGATCTCATAAAAATCATATTCACCGTTATAAAAATCAGCTATCTGCAGATCATAGGGTGAATCAAACACCACCGATAGATTGTCCAACTCATATATTTCTTCATAGGCAACAAACATAAACCCAATATATGCTGGCCAATGGTAACTATCACTTCTCATAATATGTCTGGCAGTACCAGACAAATCATATGGTCCCGCCATAGGAGCAATTGCTGTGAGAGAAAATTCATCACTCAATTCTGATTCAATTTTCTTCTGTACCGCTAACGTGGCATAGCCACCTTCAGAATATCCAGTTAAATAGAGTTGGTCCTGCAACTCTATACCTTGATCAAGACAATAAGTCTTTACCGCCCTGATCAGATCAATGACAGAGTTAGCCAGAGATTCAGCATGCATGTAGGGGTGTATATCATGGGACTCACCGAACCCTGCATAGTCGGGGACAAGGGTGACATATCCCTGTGAGGCTGTAAAAAGAGCAGTCATTCCTGCCGAGGAATTCAGTGGGTTCTCTGATGCTACATCAGTTCGTTTGGTTACAGTGCCATGCTGGATACTCAGGAGCGGGTGGTTTTGATTGTCAACGGGATAGATGAGGGCCCCTGACAACTCTTTGAGCTTCTGGTTGTGATCTGGTGACAAGTAGGTAATTTTTTTAGCCTGGATCGAGTATGGAATTGATCCAATTTCAGCGAGACCCATATTTTGCAATACCTGAGAAGCTTCCTCCGGGCTGTACTGGTGAATCTGAGTAACACTGACAATATCTCCTGCGAATCTCTCAAGTGACTTTGAGTCAGGTTCATCGCAGGCAATGAAAATGATGGTAAAAATGAATGCCGTAAAAATCTTGATTGGTTCAAGGTGTTTCATAATACTCCCTCCTTCAGATTGATGCGGCGAAGCGAGGTAAATATACAATTCTCCATGTCACGGAGATTCACGCTATTCTTTTAGTGGATGTTTATCAGGTTGAGTGGCACTTTTACTGTAAAAAGCATGAGAAGAAGGTATTTCTCAGGAAGGTTGATTTCCTATTTCAGGTAAAGCATCTTGATAGAACTTTGGTGCACTCCTGCTTCCAGTCTCAGGAAGTAAAGACCTGTTGATATCGTTTCTCCAGCATCATTCCTACCACTCCAGATCAGGGTGTGCCATCCGGCTGCCTTTAACCCCGAAAATAAGGTGGTTACTTCCCTACCCTGAAGATCATAAACTATCAGCGAAACCTCAGTTTGGACAGCCAAGCCATAGCGAATACTTGTAATGGGGTTAAATGGATTCGGGTAGTTTTGGGATAAAGAAAAATGCTCAGGGAGAGAGGACTGTTCTGGATTGAGACCCACTGGATCAGAGGTTCCCGGTGAACCGTGAATCATGCTGGATGCCGCCCAGTTCGCCGGATCATTCACGTCTTCATTCTCAGCTGCCCCAGTCCACGTCAATGAGGGTCCATCGCCATCTGCTGTTTCAGGCCAGGGTGAAGTATCGTCATATCTCAAATTGATTAGCGTATCAGCATTTGTGGTTTCAAGAACCACTCTTTCACCAGAGTTATCCAATTGCAGATTGAATTCGTCAAAGGCTGACATACTGTAACGTTCCTCAAATAAAGCCGCGTTGGAGGCCAGGACAAGATAGTCCTCACTCTCCAGGGTCGTCCCAACTGGAAAGGTATACTCGATTCCGTTGGTAAAAGTAAGTAGCGATAAATTGAGAGGATAAGGACCTGCGTTGTAGATTTCCAAAAATTCATAATACTTACCGCTGGTTGCTCCCTCATCCAGGGGATGGTAATGGATTTCAGAGATGCGCAGTGGACTTAAATCACCACCATTGTATATGGTAAGTTCATGCAGAGCGCTCCAGTCACCACCACTATATAGACGAGCCATTAATATTGCTGTGGCATCTATATTGATCAATTGATGGTTGACTGCAGCTTGGGCAGACGCTGAGAAGCCACCTCCGACATTCCGTGGGTCAGTACCATCCAGGGTATATATAATTGACCCAGAACTTCCTTCAGATAGCTCTAGCTCGATACTGATTTCACCTTGAATCTGTATTATACTTTCCGTGATTGCAGACCCATCAGTCTTAAAGAGCGGAGGGTCAAAACCAGGATATAGTTCTGCTGTCTCAAACTGATCCAGTACTATTCCACCACGGACAGGGAAAAAGTCATTGATGATTTGATTGATAGCAGGTTCCCAGGCATTGAATTTGGAACGCTGCAGGTCACCCCAACGCATGGATTCTCCTATGATGGCCAATTCAATATCCTCGGCACTGCTGCTGAATATCTCAGCGAGAGGTCCAGGTTGCAGAACACCTTCATTATTAAAATGCTTGTAAACCCGGTCTGCAAACCTGATACGATATTCGGGACTCTCGGAAAGTTTGAAATGAAGCCATTGGGGGTGAAATGTTTCAAATCTATCAACAGACATATTGATATTAACTCTATCCTCATTTACACCAACTCCCGGTGAGTGAGGATTTACCAGTAGGGTATGCTCAGAATCGTGGGCAAGAAAAATAAAGCCATCATTGGCTGTCCGGTTATAGATGGCATAGAAGTTATTGGGACTCATATTGCCCCTAAACTTGCTTACAGGCCCGTCAAAATTTCCAGTATAAAAAATGATAATCATGTAATCGATGAGGTTGTCAATATCCACCAGTCTAGTCCCGGTTGCATCTGGCGAGCCATCAGGTAAGCAACCTTCCAGGGCGAAATAATTTTCAACTGGTGCAAAGCCTGCTTCACTGGCACTCCAAACGGCTTCCCAGGCATCTAAATTGCCATCTGTTGCCTCAATCTCATACAGGTTCCAGTCTTCACCAACATCTACTTTGACCACATCATAGTCATCATCATCCCCACCTAAATAACTCTCGGCAAACCTGGCTTCAGGACGTTCCTGAGATTGAAAAAGGCCCCAATACATTCCATTCAAATAGAGGTGATAATAGCGACTTCGGGTATAGGGATTCTGCAATTCTGCCTGCAAATCTCTTGAGAACACATCACGATTCATGGTGTTTTCATAAATGAATCCATTGCTCCAGGCATAATTTTGACTGGTACGTAAATCAAGTTTCCTGAATTCATCAACCCCTTCATCGCCAAATAGTGGGAAGGACAGTCTATCCTCGCCATAGTCCTCTCTAAAAAACAGTCGAAATGCATGTTTGGGAAAATTGTGATGTCGACTCCAGCCCCCTCGTATGCGCAGTCCAGCATTGATTTGAAATCCTGGGCTTCCATCTGGATTCAATAACTCTACCGAGACAGGTCGTTCCCAATCCCTCCCATGAAATTCCGCATTTACGTAAATTCCAAGCTCTTCATCAAAGAGATTTTCCAGGTCTGTTACCAGAGATATGCTGGGGATATCCACTAGGGCATCATCAATCAAATCACCATAGATAGCATCATTGACCACTTCTTGATTAACACTGTAATCCAGGATCTGGTTGTTGGGGTGCCAGTTTGGCCAGGCACCACCAGGATATGATTGAGTTCGCACTTCCTCAAGAAAGAGATATGTTTTTGTGGCAACCCAGGATTGTTGCACATTGCCATTGAAAACAACTGCCCGTACAAGCACGCCAGGTGTGCTCCCACGACCACTGCTGACATCCTGGGGATCGATATAGATCTGGACCGGTGCATTCTCAATTTGAGTTGTAGTGCTGCTTAGGGGATCAGATCCATCAAGGGTATACCAAATATCTGCGCCAGCCAATGCTGTGGTCAGATCGAGATTAAAACTACTGGTGTGAAATGACGTTCCTGATGAAAAGTTTACGTTGTAATCATATTCCGGAAAATTGACTGAGACATCAATCTTCTCCGATGTACCTACCATATCCTCATTATCTGTGGCGGTGGCTATGAGGTCATATTTACCTATTTCAGGTTGGGACCATAAAAGCTCGAAGGGTTCAGTAGCATCTTCGCCAATTTTTTCATTATCAGCATAAAATTCAACTAATTCAACTGACCCATCTGAATCAGATGCCAGTACGGTTATCTGGATATCATCACCCAGAACAAAGTCTGTATTGTCGGGGGGAGAAGTTATTTCTACCTGGGGTGATTGTTGGGCAACCAGTTGCGATGAGAGGAGCAACAAAATGAGTAGATAAGCTATCAGCAAATTGCCTCTTGTTGAAATCACTGAATTCAATTTTCCCTTCCTTCATATTTGACAGCGAAAATTAAGATAGGACACCCCTTGTCCAACTGTATTTGGTTGTCATAGTTTGAAGCTGGGATGGTGTTGATCTAGGACAGGCTCAGAGGTCTCTAAATCTTGCTTTTGTGGGCATAATCCTGGGCTTGGAAAAAGGTGACAATCATCCTTTGGGCTAATCTTGAATGTATCTCCGGATCATCTCAAGTAGCATGGAACTTAATATTGGCTTGGTGAAATACTCCTGAGCCCCAGCCTGAAGTGCCGCTTCGCGGTGTTGTGGGAATGCATGAGCTGTGATTGCAACAAGAGGGAGATTATGAGAATGTTCTTTCTTGATCCACTTGATCAAGCTGGTACCATCCTCTCCACCCGGTAAGGAAATGTCAATGATGGCCAAGCTAAACACCTCTTGCTGAAGAGCCTCCCTGGCTTGGTCTGCTGTGGGAACAACTCTAAGATCATATAGGTCATTGAGGATTGTAGAATAATACAACTGTGAAGCTTTATCATCTTCTACTATCAGAATCTTATCTTTTCTATTTGTCATATTTACCCCTATAGTGGGATGGGAAAATCAATGTGAATGTGGAACCTTCATTCTTTTTACTCACCAACTTAAGAGATACCATGTTTGCATCCAAATCATCATACAAAAGCGGGAATTCTATAGGCTAGCAGATTTTATATCCATGTTCGTAAAGAGGAGCTCATTGATTTGTATGCTGTGAAGATTGTTTCACCTCGACATATGAATCATCTTTCACGAGCCAGCATGAAGCGTCATGCTCAAATACCATCATCGTGGATTCTTCTCAGTCCCTATTTTTTTTCCAATAATTCTCTAACGCTTGCCATAAACTCATGAATGTCAAATGGTTTCCTAAATGTCTGGTCTGCACCAAAGACACTTGCATATTCTAAATAGTCGTTCTGTCCAATTCCGTCAAAGCCAGACATGGCGATAAGTTTTGTTTCAGGATGGAATTGCTTGATCTCCCGAACTATTTCAATACCCTCCCTCCCAGGCATGATAATATCGGTAACAACAAGATCGATTGACTGCTGTTTGAAAAGCGCCATTCCCTCAATACCATTTTTTGCACTAAAAACTTCACAACCTTCATCTTCAAGTGTAAAGATGAGTAGGTCGAGGATTGATTCATCATCATCCATGACCAACACAGAATAGTGAGGGGTGGCTGTTTTTTTATCCATCATAACCAGTATTTCCCCTGGTTAGATTCATCCATCTAAGAATGACCTGATCATCATTGAAAATGAGAAATCCTAATTGATCTATAGGAATCGTAGTGCGTTTCTCCTTCCTTGGTTGATCTTATTCCCTATACATATGGTATAAGGGTGTCATATCAAAAATGTCCAATTTACGTGCCAGATAAAATCGATATAGCTAACAATTTATATTTATTGAAGATATGGTTGATTCATGCAATATCATAATCCTTAGAATGTCATTTTATTCCTACATCATGTAGATAAAAATGACATCCCATGAATGGTCCGAGATCACGGGAGTACCCATGCACTGCGTCAAAGGAGAAGCCAATGGAAGATGGGTGGCATACAGACGGTGCATGATAAGTTAAAATTGGAATAATGTTCGGGTTTGTGAGACTAACAGGAATGATCTCATATGTTTTGGATTTCTATGGCTGGAAATTGACTAAGCAATCAAAAGCCCACGATTTTGGTCAGGGGCTGTGGCTACTGATGTTAATATGAACCTGCTATTTCAGATATACCATGCGCTTCACTTCTCTAAATGATCCAGTATCAAGAACATAGAGATAGGTTCCACTGCTCAGATTCTCAGCCGTGAAATAGGCTGTATAGTGGCCTGCTTCATGATAACCTGATGCAAGTCTTGTTATCTCAACGCCACGGATATCATAGATAGTCAGGTTGATATCCGCTGCTTCAACCAGAGCATAATTAATCGTTGTACTTGGGTTAAAGGGGTTGGGATAATTACTTGATAAAGTTGAAAAATCGGGAATAACTGCAGGGAGAATGGGATCATCTATAGCTGTGGGATAAAAGGGTGTTCCATAGGTCCAGTCCACACCAGAGATTCTGATATCATGTCCATTACCGCTCATGTCGTGGAGACTGTCACCCCCGCCCTCGTTCATGGGCCAATACAACTGTAAACCTGTTTCATCGCCATTAAGCATAGAGCTCATGTTATGAAATATTTCACTATGGGAACGAACATCATTCCAAATTCGCACCTCATCAATCACACCCATAAAATTCATCATTCCCTGGGGTAGTGAACCTAGCTCGAATCCCTCTGATGAATTATTACGAATTGGACCTGAAGGAGGCACGATATATGATACTTCCTGCTCGATACCATTTATATGTATCCTCACCTCGCTGGTAGCTGAACTGTAGGTAACAGCAAGGTGTGTCCACACATCCAACACGATTGACCCGACTGGCGAAAAACTATGACTCACCCCATCGTTATGTCGGAGTTGAAAAATTAAACTTCTATCACTTGCTGTGGGATGATCCTGGATAATGAATATCCAGATGCTTGGTTTATAAAGAATGGTACCAATATAATTTGGCCCTCCACCCCATCCATTGGGTTTGATCCAGGCCTCAAGAGTCAGGGATTCAGTAAAACTGAGTTGAGGTGAAGGTGGAAGGCTTGTCTCATTCAGCACCAGGCTAAATTCAAGCGCACTCTCCCCTTCACGAAAATGTTCCAGGACTTGATCCCATGTCGTGTTGAGCTTCGGTTCTTTATTGGGCAGGTTTGAACGACTGAATGCAAAAGAAACCATACAAATTAGAGCGATGATGGCCATTTTCCACCTGCCCGAAAATCTTGCCCCGCCATGCCTGGTCACTACATTCCTCTCACTATTCATTTAAGATCCACTTAGTATCGCTTCTATAAGGATGATGATATCCATGATATCCACTTGAGCATCCCCTGAAAGATCAAATCGTTGATATTGCTCCTCAGTCATCTCTTCAATCTGAATAGCATAATCCAGTAAGCTGATAGCATCGGTTATGTTGACCTGATAATCCTGATTTACATCGCCCCAGGGCAACTCACCCGGTGCAATATCCAGGGATACCATGATATTTCCTCTGGGATAATTGGGTGCGCTGGTTTCGATATACATGGGAATCTCGTAATGACCATGAATCATACCAATGGAGGAAGCATTTAATAAAAATGCTGCACTTTCTCCGGGATCCACCCGTCCATGCCAATTTGAAGCAGAGAACCATTCAACCGGTCTTAGGATGGCTATTGCGGTCCCAGATTCCAGTGGCGTTGTTTCGTTATGGTGAATGGTTAATCCAATATTCCTATCAGCATTTTGCATCCCAATGGTTCCAGAGATGGTTGAGGCATCCATGGATTGATACTGAAAGATGATCATGCCAACTTTGTGTAGAACAACCTGAAAAGTATAGTACTGGGAGGTACCCCATTTAGGGAAATTCTTCCAGGTGATGATGCACTCATCCTCTTCATTGGTCCATAAATAAATACTTCCATTGGGACCTTGATCGTTATTCAAGTCATCCCACCAGGGAGCAATCATTCCAGGGGGGCTCATTTGATTGGGAAGGGCTGCATTTAACCAGGGAGAAAATGAGCTCTCAAAGCTTATGGTTCCGTTGCTGCCAATAAACATCTCTTCATAAACATTCTCGTAAAATGGGAATTCAAACCCTAACGCTAGTGGACCGATACTACTATCATCGGGGTCACCAACCCATTCAACAAGGTTCCCTTGTGTTTCAATATCATACCATGTATAGATGGGTCCATCCTGATCCACATCTCGTCTCCAGTGGTAGCCAAAGGCATCGTCTCCTTCACGTATTCCAGATGAAACTGGTGGAGTATCAGGGGTTTCCTTGGTTATGTTTGAATCGAAAACTGCTGGAGGAGCTTGAGGCATACGGTTGGATTCCACATCAAGACTGATGGCATAGGCGACTGGAGCTTCACCTGTGTTGATAATCATGATAGAGTCACTTGATGTGCTCCAGGGATTCAGTTGAAAATGAATACTAGTTGTGTTCAAGGAGACACTTGCATCCTGAAAAACCGTCCCTTTGTCTGTGGAAAAAAGGATAGCGGTATTATTTCTCAGGAAGGCAACGCTGGGATCATTTACATTGTTGTAGGAAGCCAGAAGCCCGCTTCTGCTATCGGGAGATTCGATGCCAATGGTGGCAAAATTTGCCAGAATATCGGTGTTTTGATAAAGATTATACTGAAACTTGATATCATTGTCACTTGATTCTGTGGGGTACATATCCGTATTGAAAATAATGATCTCAAAGCTGAGCCGATCATGCTGGTATAAATGGCTCACGTTGCTCCACTCAATAATAAATTGGCCCGCATCTCCTAAGGTATGCTGGTATATTTGTCCATACTCGGTGACTAGATCATCCCAAAATGGAGCTAACATTCCAGGTGGACCAATGGTGGAAGGAATGATGCGATTATGAAAGTTGAAGACATCGTGTTCACCAAATGCTGCCCAGCCATTGCTACAAACCGTAATATTTGTGAAAATCTCTCCATAGTATGTGACAGGGAAGGGGAGATTGATAACTGCCGAAGCATCTCCTTCTTCATAGGTATCAGTGATTCCAATCAAAGCGCCTGATCCTCCCAATATGGGATCAATTTCAACCCATTCATAGGACTGGGCTTGGGAGAAGCTCAGGTCAAATTCATCAAACATACGATAACCATGATCATCAGCCTGCGAAGGACCAAAGCGAGTGACATCTCCTATCTGAACATTCACTTCGATAGTGTCCGTCCCATTTGGAGTTGTGCATTCAAAGCCAACGCTAAGACGCTCTCCAGGAAAGATTTGATCACTAAAGACAACCTGGATAGTATTTTCTGTTAGACCGGTAGCATCAATATCAATTTCCGGACATGTCAAGGGATCACCAGAAAAGGTTAACAGGTCGTGGGCGAGTGGTGAAAGGGTCATGGGACCCGAGATGGCTCCACCCTGGTTTATCATTTCAATTTGAAATTGAGCAGAATCGCCAGCGATCACATTTCCGCTGAGTAGCAGAAAATCTTGAATGTCTAATTGTGGGGCTTGAACTGAAATATGCTTTTGCCAAGTCCATGTCTCGCTATTCTCTTCCACCTCAAGATCAATAATTGTCGTGGTACCGTGGGGTACGCCCGCATCAGCGGTGAGGTAAGCTGTGAAGGGATCCAGAGCACTATTCGCTGCAACAGACTCAACAATAATTTGGGAAGTCACATCAACACCTGAAACCTGGGAAGAAAATGAAAACTCCACATTGGTCATGGCTTCACCGTGGTTAAAGAACTGCAGGCTCATTGGTGCCGTATGTCCCGCCCCTGGGAGAGCATCAGGATCAAGGGTCCACCCCTGAAGTGTCAATCTCTGAGTACTTTCCACAATGGGAATGGAAGCTAAATAGGGATAGAGGTTCTTACCAGTAACAGTTACCAGAATTCCATCTGTCTCTCCCAGGCTGATTGGCACGCTGATCATCCCGTTGGCATCGGAATATGCTCCAACGGCATTGTCATCATTAAGGAGGGATACGTAAGCACCGCTGATGGCAGAACCATCCTCACTGAGGACGGTAAGCTCTACTGAATTCTGCGCAGAGCTGAGTGTATCAGCATGAACCACATTCAACAATTGTGGGACTGCAGTCCACATTTGCATTCCTGGATCACCTAATAGATTGTAGACATGATGATAGAATTCGGCGGTTTGTTCGAAGGGAAAGTAGGTATTTTGATGATAGTTGCGCCAGAGTTCATATTTGCCAGCCCAGAGAGCTTCACCCAGGACCTGGACGCCCTGATCAAAAATGGCTGAATAGATACCGATATCTATAACATTATTAAACTGGGTATGGGTATACAACTCACTGGGGCCAAAGAAGGCCACAGCTCCTCGGGGAACATTTGCGGTACCTATGCGAGTCCAAACTTCTCCAAAGCAGGGATCTTCACCAGCGGCAAAATTGCCACCCCCACAAACCAATGATGTTATGATAGGTGTTTTACCACCGTTATTGATTGATCCTAATATATCGCCAATTGTAAAATCTGGACCTGCCCAACCAGTATAGAAGCCATATCCCCGATAATTAACAAAGCCCACACCTTGGTTAATGGGGTTGGAAATAGCACTCGGAGATGATACTTCGGGGTGATAGGCCGTATAGACCTGATCATAGCCATTATCTATGAGCTTATCTGCCACCCACTCTTTGGTTGCTTGTGTTGAGGCTGCTCCCAAGGTAGTTGAAATCATGAGGGCACTTTCAAACCAGGCTGTTTGATCCA
Organism: Fidelibacterota bacterium; assembly: GCA_013202495.1. GTDB lineage: Bacteria > Fidelibacterota > UBA8477 > UBA8477 > JABMPR01 > JABMPR01. Next base: position 81,240 of record JABMQQ010000151.1, read on the forward strand.
TGGGAGGTGTGGCCTCATATCGCACGATTTTGGAGGTAAAGGTAATCAATTCAGAAATGGTATCTACCGATAGCCTACCTACCATCAGTTCAGGAAACGTATCCTCTCCTTCAAGGAGGGTATAAGGGTGATCTCCAATCAAATATTCGCCGTAGCTATTTTGAATATAGAAACCTGGCATACCCTGATCTGAATCACCAATCAACAGCAGGTAATCAGGTTGATACTCCCAGGTATCCCAGGCGGTCTGGATATAGTTCTTTATGGCGTTTCTGGAGGTACCTGTTACCGAGGTTGTTACTACTGTGACTTCATAGCCGGCCCTCTGCTTCCAGGCAGTCAAGATTTGGAGATAGGGTTCATAGAGAGGGGGAGTAATAATAAGGTAGTGACCTTTTCTGGGAAATTGACCAGTGGGCGGCACGATTGAACGCATGCCATTTTGAACAAAAATCTCCAGATCATCTCCCAGTTGAACACCTTGCAATTCAAACTCGATGGTCAGGGGCACTTGAATGGAATGGGTGCGTGGGTCAAGATTGACTGGATGAAGCGTAATTGGTAGAAATTGTCGACCTCGCATGGATACTGGGTCGCTTAGTACCAATGTCTCATATGACGAAACTGATGATTGAGAATCATCATACAGGGTTGAAGTAATTAGAGATGGCTCTGAATCCAAATGTCCTTCAGAGACAGTCTTTAGCCGAATATTTTGTAAAACTTGATCCTGGCGCTGAACAGCTTCGATACTGATATCTTGTGCTGAGTTGATAGGTATCATCTGGGTTGTCATGGGAGTAGCAGGATCACCAGGTGCACCGGCTATACCCCAGCCATATTTTGTAAAGAGATCGGGATTTTCTAGCATGGTTTGCCACTGATCTGGAGTGACATGCTGAAAATCAAGTTGAACCCTGACTCCACCAGGAATTGAGTTTAATTCCATCTTTGGCAGGTATTGATCTGCAGCCCCAAGAAATTGGAGTGTGATTAAAAGGCTGATTATAATCTTTAAACTTTTCAGCATAGTGCCTTCCAAAAGGAAATATTAAGGTAGTCGTCTATGTGTTAGTGGCAAGGGTAAATAAATCACAACTTTGTCATTAGCTCCTTGGGTGGTATAAATAAATTCGGAATAAAGTTTCCGGGCTAAGAATAAAAAGCCCCTGATTTTTTAGGTCAAGGGCTTTTTTTCGTCTTTAGGATGAATGTATTATTTCAGATACACCATGCGCTTCACTTCCCTAAATGAACCGGCATCGAGGACATATAGATAGGTTCCACTGCTGAGATTTTCAGGAGTGAAATGCACACTATAATGACCTGCCTCATGGTAACCATTTGCTACCACGGCGACTTCGGCTCCTCGAATATCATATATCTTCAAGGAAATATCCGCAGGGTTACTTAGAGCAAAGTCGATTGCTGTGCTGGGGTTGAAGGGGTTGGGATAGTTACTGGCCAATTCAGAGACTTCAGGAACTTCTGCAGGCATTTCTGGTTCTATCCAGGCTGTACGACCGCCCTTGGCTAAACCACTTGCTCCCACAGAGAAATAGCTATCGACAACCAGTTCACACTCTTTGTCAATTTCGATTTTCTCGGCCAAGATTGATCCGGTAAAGGAAACTTCCTTTTTCAAATCAACTTCGCCTGTCTGAGCATAGATAGTTCCATAAAAAACCACCTCTTCTTCAAGCTTCGCTGAATGATGGTCATCACCAGCCACATAGAAAATGATATCTGAGGCATCTATGTAGGAGCCTCCAGCAGGACCAACATAGGATTTTTTGGAAATTTTCATTTCCTCTTCTACCCGGACCTCAGTGGCTTCTTCAAAGCGAATATGACTATATTTCTTTGCCTCAAGTTTCTCGATGTTATACACACCACCTGTTAAGGTAAGTGTTCCGCGATCCTTGACATAAATGCGACCATAATCACCTGGTTCCAGGATCAATTCCTGGTTCTTGTTCACCGTGATGTTCTGGCTTCCAGCAGGTGCTGATTTAAAGGGTGGCAAATTGGTGAAGAGCGGTGTTTGGACATCATTATAGATATCACCATAAATATCACCGCGACTATCCAGTTCGTTTGCGTGTACATCACTTGAGATGTTTGCGTCTTTCTTGATCTGAATACCATTAGCCTTGAGCATGTAACCACCGGCTACTACAACATCCTTGTCTATCTTCAGTTCATAGTGATGGTCGTCGTCGTCATCACCATCATCATCGCCTTGGTCATCATTGTCGTCATCATTGTCGTCATCATTGTCGTCGTCATCTTCGTCATCATCATCATCGTCATCACCGCGACCATGACCTCTTCGGCCCAGACCTTCACCATAGGCTTCATTCACAAGAATGTTCCCGCTGAAGACCTCAACCTCTTTTTTGATCTTGATCTCAGTTGTGGCAAATAGAAGTGCGCCAGCCAGGTCTGTCGTTACGTTAACCAGCACTGTAAAACTCTGATCTGCTGAAGCATCCCAGGGATCTGTCGCGGTTATACTTGCGGTAGATTCACCAAGATCAACTGCATTAAAGGTTAACACTGAGCCAGACAAGCTGGCTGAAGCAACCCCATCATCTGAATTGCTAAATGAGTATACTAAAACATCAGCAGTATCTACATCAGCAAAAACATCTGCGAGATCAATGGATGCACTGAGTACATCATCTCCAAAAGAGAGCTCAACACCATTGACTGCATTGACAACTTCAGGAGCAGTATTGACCACTTCAACCACACGTTCTTCCACACTGGAATTACTACTTGCATCTGTTGCCGTATAAGTAAGGGTATAGCTACCAGGCGTATCAAAGTCGATAGTGCCTGAAATCACAACTGTAACCGAGTCATCACAGACATCTTCAGCTTCAAAGCCACCTTCTGTGTAGCCAGTGTAAAGCTGAATACTGGCTGGATTATCACCAAGCAGTGTTAAGCTGGGTGCTTCCGTATCACCAACAACAGTGACGAGAACTTCGTCAGTGGCTGTTTCGCCATTTCCATCATCTACTGTGAGCGTGTAGGTATAGCTTCCTACGGCAAGATTAGCTGTAAATGATGCGTCAGTACTGACTTCCGTACCACCAAGACTCCAACTGTAGGTCAGAACATCACCGTCAGGATCACTAGAAGCTGATCCATCTAATGAAACATCTGTACTCACAACCACACAAGCGATTGACTGGTCTTCACCTGCTGCTGCAACTGGAGGTGAATTGGGGTTCAGATCATCAAACATTTCTGTGATCTCAGTTTGTTCCAGAACGCAATTGTAGATTGCAATGTCATCAATAGCTCCTACAAAACCTGAATGGTAACTGCTAAACCAGTTTCCAAAAGTCAATGGATCTGCGGTTGCTGCTTGCGTGATGCTGGAGATTGATTCTGCTGTGAGAGCACCATTGATATAGAGTTTTGAGGTGGTTCCATCATAAGTACCAACCATATGATACCACCTGTTCTCATCAATAAAGCTTATTGCGTTGGGATCAAAAGACTGTGCGTATGGTGCCCCATTCTGACTATAGGTCTGGTTTAAAGGACGACCCGCTTGATAAATCCACATTCCATAATTACGGCTTAGGTCTTCTCCCTTACCAACAAGTCGCATCCAGTCAGCGATATGATTACTCTGTGAATTGAACCACAGACTAATTGTATAGTCCTGGAGGCGAAGTTCATCAGCATCTGGAACAGTCACAGCGTTACTTCCGTTGAATTGAAATGCTTCACCATCAACACCAGTAACATAAGCTGCTGTTTCGGAGCCATTGTGACCTTCACCTGAAGCATCAATAGCACTTCCATCGCCAGGCCAGTATCCTACCAGACAATCGGTTGGAATGTTGTCTAAAGGCGTTACGGTTACAGTAACATCATCATTTGCTGTTAAACCGTTTCCATCATTAACTGTTAGGGTAAAGGTATATGATCCAGCACCTTGTGTAGAGGTAAAGGCTGCAGTTGTAGCAACTTCACCACCATTCAATGTCCAGCTATATGTCAAGCCATCTCCATCAGGATCTGAGGAAACTGATCCATCAAATGCCAAAGTGGCCATACCACCTGTGGCTATAATCTCGTTGAAGTCTGCTCCTGCATTAGCAATTGGGGCTTGGTTTGTTGTAACTTCCACAACAACATCATCTGTAGCGCTAAGTTCACCATCAGAAACTTCCAGAGTTATGGTGTGTGAACCATCCGCGAGACTAATTGATGGGTTAACTCCTGTTGCAATGACGCTTCCGCCTTCACTCCAGAGATAACTCAGTTGGTTCCCATCGGGATCACTGGAACCAGAACCATCTAAACTAACAAGGCTGGTGGTGCTGTTCTGATCTGGTCCTGCATTTGCGTCAGGAGCACTGTTAAGCTGGGCAAGTATTTCACAAGAGGTCATTGTCACCTCTATCTTGAAATTTATACCCAGTAAGCCATGATAATCTTCCAGATTAATTATAATTTCATTCAATCCAGTTGTTAAAGCTGCAGTAGTTGATAAGTCAATTGAGCTATTGCCACCACTTACAAAATGTGCAAGCTGAACACCATTTAATGATACAGTAGCTTCATTATCTGCTTTTAGTTCAAATGCCATTGATGGATTTGTCATATCATCAGGTACCATGAATTGTACTCTAAAATCTGTAAAGCTCGAAGGTCCGTTTTCTATTCCTGCATTATACGTATTGGTGGGTCCGCTGTTCAGCCAGGAGTTGGTTCCAGGAACATAACCCCAGGGATGCCAGCCGATTAAATATGCAGGACCCCATGTGAGACCACCATCAATGGATGCTTCAGTGTAAGGATGGATTTGACCGGGAATAACGACATTACTATCGTCAACATTTCCATTGCCACCCAGAATGACTAATGTTTGTTCTGTTCCGTCACAGGTAATAGTGATCATAACTTCATCACTGTCAATTCCACCATGTCCATCATCAACTGTCAATGTGAATACGTGAACTCCAGCACCTAGAGTCATTTGGAAGGATTCATCTTGAGAAACTTCTGTGCCATTCAGCACCCAGCTATAGGTCAAAATATCTGACGGGTCGGCATCACTGGAGAGGGAGCCGTCCAGGTTTACGGTTTCGCTGGCACCAAGGCTTTCAATGAGTTGATCCTGCCCTGCATCGGCTACAGGGATCTCATTTGGAGGTGCGGGACACCAAGTAGCACTAGTTACTGTCTGTGAGCCACTGATGGTTACGTTTGTATTCGTTGGGTTGTAAGAAACATCTGTACTCACATTGTGAAAACTGTTATCTATCACGTCTACTGTCGTGTTTGGATAAACAGTTACACCTGCTCCAGCTTCAGAAAAACTGCTGTTTTGCACAGTGTGACCAGTTCCAGCTTGGAAATAAATACCTTCATTATATCCACAGGTTTCCAGACCATCCACAGTAACATTGTTGCTATAAGTAACTGCAACAGCACGACTTCCACCGCCGACAGCAGTCAATCCGTCAACTGTAAAACCGTTTGAGTAGTCAATTTGAAGGGCTGTACCACCGCCTGCCAGATCCCAAATATTACTGGTTCCCTGCAGCGTAAAATTGTTAGTGCCACGGAAATAGATTCCATGGACAGAGCCTGTAAAATCATTGCCGGAAATCTCAGCTGGGACACCATAGTAGGTAATCGCCCAACCTGCGGAACCAGTAATAATATTATCTCTCACAACCCACTGGTTATTGTTCGGTCCACCATGAACATAAGTATTCATACCTGTGCCACAATTGCTCATGTCATTGCCAATAATTTGGGTATTTGAGCTTGAGCCTCGCACTTCGATACCTACTGCCATGCCACTCAGGGTGTTATTTGCAAAGGTAGAATTACTCACAGCTTGCAGATATAAACCTGTCCGCGTACTCAAATCCACACTGCTTGAGTATAAGGAGGGAATATCCCAGCCACTAATATCTATATAATGTGAATTATGTAGCTGAACAACACTACCAGTATGACCACCAAAGGTATTCTGGTTGGATCCTGATGCTGCTCCCTGCCAGGTTAATACCAATGGATTTGCAGCATGATTTCCACTGTCAATAATAAAACCATTTACCGAGTTCTGAAGATCATTACCATCTAAAGTGCCCATGCGACCGCGATAAGAGATCGCTGTATTGCCAGACCCACTAACATTATTATTTGTAATCGTCCAATCAGTATTGTTGGAGTAATGATGGGATGAAAAGCCATCATGACTGGATCCACTCATGTTATTGTTATGGAGGGTATTGTTTGCGTTACTACCAGACACATAAATTGCGTTGTACAGACCAGAGAGGTCATTCCCTGAAAAGGTTGAGTTACTTACAGTATTTAACACCAAACCACGTTTGCTGGCCCAGCTACCTGTATAGAGAGAAGAAAAATCCCAACCACATACATCGATAAACTGTG